>JAJTXZ010000006.1 GCA_021463195.1 Anaerolineae bacterium | reverse complement strand
ATCAACGCGGGCGCCCAAAAGGTTTGTTGAAACATTTCAACCGAAGCGTCGCGCGCGACAAAATATAAAATATACACGCCGAAAACGCCGAGCGCGGGCGCTAGCGTCCACAAGAACGCGCGCACGCGCGCGCGTCGAGTGATGCCGCCTTGCGTCAGCGCGAGCAGCAACGCGACGATGAGATAACCCCACGCGATTTGCCAAACCAAACCCGCCAAGCCGCTGAACGCGCCTGCCCAAACCCAACTGCGTTTTTGTAGCGCGAGCAAAGTCGCCAAACCAAAGAGCAGCATTAACGCTTTGGGTTCCAACGCGCTCGCGGCGCGCACGCCCAAGCCCTCCATGCCGACCAGGATGATGCCTGCCGTAAATGCCGCCCAAATCGAACGCGTCCAACGCCAAGTCAAACTGTAGGTGAGGAGGACAATGGCGCCAAAACAGATGACGCTTGCCGCGCGCAGAGCCAGCATCCGATGGATGCCCAAGCTATCGCCCAAGCGCATGAACGCGCCGCCGATCAAAAATGTTAATGACGCTTGTTCGTTGAACGCGTATTTATGCGGCGGAAAACCGTCGGCGACCAACTGCGCCAGATACGCAAAGACGCCGCTGTCGCCGGTCAAGGGGCGCTGCAGCGGATTGTATTGCCAGACGACGAGCAGCGTGATGAGCGCCAACGCTAATGGCGGCAGCGCGAAAAAATAGCGTTGCCACCGTTGGCGCAGCTTGTGCCAAGCGGCAGCAGTACGGGTAAGCGGCGGCGCTGCGGGTCGAGCAAAAACTTTCATGCGCGCGCGAATCAGGGCGCGGGACAATCCGTGCCGGGGATGGAAATTTTAGCGATTAATAATTTTGCCGCCGCGTCATAATACCAACCGCTGTCCGCCGCGCCGACGGCGCTTTCGCTTTTGCGCGCGGTCAAGGGCGCGCCCCACGCGGTATTGATGCCGATCGCGCCGTTTTGGACGGTGACAGTCTGCGGTTTCGCGTCAATCGCGCGGACGCGCCAGATGATTGGTTCGGACGGCGCATTGTCGAGCGTGCAAAGCGCCATGCGATTTTTCTTGGTTGCCATGTCCAACGTAATCCAGCCGGTGTCATCGTCATAATAACGCGAACTGGAATGCCCCCAACGATAGCCGTTCAAAGTCAGCGCGTTGACGGAATTTCGAGTGCCGTTGCCGGTGAGATTATTGCGAACGCGCAGCGGCAGAATCGCGCCGCGTCGAATAAAAATGGGTTCTTTGCCCGGCGGCGTACTGTAGGAAATGGTTTGATTGCCTTTATAAAGGATGGCTTGATTCCAATAGTCCACCCATTCACCGGGCGGCAATTGGATTTGGACCGAGCGCGTATAACTGGTGATGAATTGCGTGAAAATATCCGCGCCCAGCTGCGCGGTATATCGCGCGTTATTTGTTTCGCGTAAAATCGGTTCATGCGTTTCAAACGCGAGTTGATCATAGGTGCGCAAGTAGGGTTCCAATTCGCGATGCAGCGTGCCATAATAACGATACACTTGCATCACTTGCGGCGAAAAAATCGGATCCCACGGCTGTTTGCCCCACGGCACATTTTCCATCACAGGTTGCAGCGCGCCCCAATGCAATCGTCGAATGTACGTTTCAGAATCGGGCGGGGCTTTGGCGAAACCGGACAATTCGTTGTAGGGCAGCGGCATGAGGCGGGCGGTTCTGAATACGCGTTTGATGCCAGTCTGCATCCCGTCAAAATTGGTGGGCAAATCATTCACGTACGCGACATGCGCGTATTGCGCCAGCCACGCATTACTTGGCGTATTGACGCCGTACGCTTTGAAAACGACATCGCCATCCGGAACATGCCCGCGTGTGTACTCGAGCAGCGCCAACGCGTATTTTTCGCCGTACGCGATTTCGCCGTTCGCATTGTCGGGACGCACGCTGTCCGTATAAAAGCCGCCGAGAATATCGCCGACGCGATTTTGCACGCGGTCTAATAAGGTGTACCAATACGCTACCGCCGCGGGATTGTCAAAATCAATCCAACTGCCGTGTCCCGTAAAATTATTGGTGACGATGGGTTGGCCATCGTTGCCCAAAATAAAATAGTCGTTGTCTTTGGCGACTTGATATTCGTCGCAGTCGAGACCGATTAACGGCACCACCCAAAACAGTCCGCGCCAACCGCGCGCGCGCATTCGGTTCAACACCGCGTCGCTGTATTTGAAATTCAAATTGCCCGCGCAAGTCATCCAATCGGGCGCGTCGAAATGAAACGCGGTGATGGGAATTTTAGCTTGTTCGATTTTGTCGAAATTGCGCAGAACGGTTTTTTCATTGCCGTCCGCGCCTTGAATGGGTCCGAGAATCCAATGCGGCGGCGCAAAGGTTTGCCATTCGGGCGCGGCGTCCGTTTCGCGCGGAAACGAGCCGGTCACAAATAAAAGCAGCGCGGCGAGCGCCAATGAAAAAAGGAGGAATCGTTTCATGTCATGGTTTCCGTACGTAAAATTTGATGCCGGCGCGCGGTAAAACATCCGCCGGCTCGTAAAATTCATCGCGCCACGCGTAAAAGGGCGCTGCCCATTCCGGCTCTTTATCGCGCGCGAGCGTAATCAGCTTGGGCGGTTTGAGATTCAAATCGTATACCATGCCTTGAAGCCCGCCCGGCTCGAACGCTAAAACGCCTTGGCCCGATTTGCTGCCGAGATGGATGATTTTGGAAGCGTTCGACATTCGCAATTCGACCAAAATAATGGCATTGCCAAAAGAAAGAATCGTGTCGCCGGGTTCAAGATATTTTTGGGCGACTTGCGCCGCATAGAGTTGGTCTTGAAAATTGACGCCGGTCACAGTATAGGCGCGGACATCCCACACATATACGTAATACAATGCCGCAACGATAACGCCGCCGAGCGCCCATTCTACAACATGCGGCGGAATACGCGGAATCAAACGATTCACGCCAATGCTTGCCGCGCGCGTCGCTTGCCATGCCAGCCATCCTGCCGCCAGCGCGCCAATCGGCAGCAGCGGAAATAAATCGGGACAAAAATCAAAATCCACCAACGAGAACGCGGCAAAACCGAGCGTGTACAAAATTAATGGCGTGCGTTCCAAATCCAACGGCGCGCGTTTCATGCGCCGCGCGTTGATAATTTGCGCGCTGATAATGCCGACGAAACCCAACGCGCTCGCGAGCCACAACCAATTTTCTTGCGGCGAAAAACAATAGCGCGTGTCAATAAAGAAAATCTCATCGAAATTTTCGCGCAGCATTTGCGGCAGCGGCGTCCGCGTCTGTTCGTTGCTAAAATGCGTTAGATTCGCGCCGATGGTGGCATTCCACGCCGGCGTCAACGCATTGTTCAATATCAGGTACGCCAGCGCAAACGCAAAGGGGATGGCGAAACCGCCGACTAGGCGCGCGAGCTGCGCCAAGCCCGCGCGCCACAGCTGCGGACGCGCGGCGCGCGGCGTTTCTAACCACGGCGCGACTAATGCCGCCGCGCCTGCCAAACCCGCCACCATCAAGCCGGGCTGCCACGCTAGCGCCGCCAACGCCGCGCAGACTCCCGCTGCCAGCCAACGTTTTTGGGCGATAAAGATAAACGCGGGCATGGCGAATAAAATCAAAAACGCTTTCGGTTCGGGGCCCGTCACCGCGCGCAAGCCGTAAAAATTCCAGCCCGCCATAATCAAACCGGCGAACAAGCCGACCGCGCGCGAACGAAATAATACGCGCCCCGCCCAATATGTCACGGCGGTTGTGCCCATGACGACCAACAGCGACATGAGCCGCGCGCTCATGATATCCGACAGCTCTAGCGCGCGTCCGGCGATGAGGGCGAACGCGGTGACAAAATCCGCCAGCGGCGCTTTGATGATAGCAACGTCGCGATAAATCGCATGTCCTTCCAACATTTGCTGCGCGGCGTAAATATGATAGGTCGTGTCTTGCGGCAGCGCTTGCAAAAAGATATTATAGTTTAGCGCGTATTCGGCGGCGATGAATGCCAAAAGCGCCATGCACGCCAAATCCAGCGCGTGTCCGCGAAATTTGAAATAGTTCAACATAAAGGCGAGAAAAATTTAATGCGCCAACTGTTCCAGCTGCCACCGCAGATCGATCATTTCGGTTTGCGGCGCATAGGTGAACGAATAAGCGCTCCATGCGATGACAAGTCGCGCCGTCGCCGCGTTTGGCGGCGCAGCGCCGTCCAGGACCAGCGTTTGCCAACCCGCTGCATCGGCAGGCAACAATGTTTGCGCGCCCGTATCTGCTACGCGTTTGCCTTGCGCGTTGTAAAAGCGCAAAGATAACCCCGGCGAAAAATCATAAAATCCTTCGCTCACGCCGCGCACACGCGCGGTTACGCGAAATAACTGTCCCGGCGCCACGCGCACAGGTTCGCTCAATAAACGCGCGTTCACGGGCGCGGAAAGCGTAACGGACCATATCGGCGGTTCAGCGTTTGCTTGCGTTTCACGCACAGTCAATCCGGGTTTGTCTGGTTCCACCTCGATTTGCCATTTTTCCAATGATGCTGGCAGCGGCGCTGATTGCCATTGGACCGGTCGCGTGGCAAGCGCGACAGACGTGTCGCCAAAAGAGCGGAGCGGCGCGACCTGTGTATCGGTTGGATTGACAATATCGTTCGCGCTCAAGTTCACGCCGACCCACCAAATTTTTTGCGCGGCATTGTCGGGCGCGGACGCGCTGTGCGCGCGTGTTTGATATTCCGCTGAAACGTACGGCGCAATGAAACGCGGCGGACGCAGGGGGCCATCGCCGCCGTACACAATTAAATCACCCGGCGCGACATTTGCATTCAAGTAATGCGCCAGTTCACGCCAACCGCCATTCAATAACAGCGCGGTGGTTTTTTCGCCGCGCGAAATTTCTTGCGTGCCGCGATACATGCTCGCCAATTCCAAGAATGCCAGCAAGCATAACAACGCGGCGCCGAGGCCGACGCACGCGCGCGTGACTTGGGTCGCGTTGGCGCGCGGCGCGAATTGGCTTGCCCACGCGCCGAGCAGATAAAGGCCGTGCGCGGTCAATAAAAGATAAATCGGAACGAGATGCAGCACATAGCGCGAGGGAAAACGGCGCGGGTGAATGACGGTGACGACCGCAAATACCAAACCGAACCATGTGACCAACAAGAGCAGCGAACGATAATCGCGTTTTCGCAGCGACAAAAGGATGCCCGCGAAGACCAACAAGCCGCTGAGCAGCAGCAGCCATTCATTGCCCGCTAAATCGAGAAACAGCGCGCGCAAAAAATCGGCGTTGACGGTAACGGGGGTAAAGGTGGTTGTCGCTTCGCGAACCAGTTGACGTTGGAAAAAATTTTTTTGCATCAGCGGCAGCAGTGGCGCGAGCAAAATAAAAAACGCCGCGAAACTCGCCCACATGCGCGCGCTGCGTCGGAAAAATTCGCGGACGAACGCGCCAATGTGAAACGGGCGCGCGCGCTGCCACGTTTGCGCGAATAAAATCAAGCCCGCCATCAGATACGCGCTGCCCACCGCCAACAGTGAAAGATATTGATTGTACGCCAGCAACGCGCTGCACAGCGCGAGCGCGAACCACCAGAGCCAAGCGCGCGTTTGCAGCGCGCGCGTCAGCGCGTACAGCGCGAGCGCCGTGAGCGGCAGAATGACGGAATACATGCGTCCGACTTGCGAATATAACACCGCAATCGGCGCGACAGCGCAGAGCAATGCCGCGAGCAAGCCGACAATGCGATTCTCCGCGCGTTTGCCCGCGAGATATAGCGTCGGAATCGTCAAGATGCCGACGAGCGCGGCGGGCGCGCGCAGCATCCATTCATTCCACCCGAACGCGTTAAAGGCGCGGGTGATGAAAAACCACATGGGCGGATGCGCGCCGAAATCGCGCAGCGCGGGCAAAATCAGGTCGAGCGGTTTTTGCGAAATAAAGAGCGTGAAAATTTCGCCGTCCCACAAACTGAAATGGCCAAGTTGATAAAATCGCAGCGCGGCGCCGAGCAGAATGATGGCGTATACGAGAGGGCGCGCGCGCCATAATGCGCTAGTTATTTTCATCGCTGGTTCGTGGTCTCTGATTTGCCGCATTCGCATTCACCGCTCATTCCGCGTTACGCACGTATAAATCAATCACATTCACCGTTCCGCCTTCGGTCTCGTCGAATGACGCGGCGAGATGATAGTTGGATTGAATCCACGCGTACAATTTTTGCGCCCACGCTTCCTCTTTGCGACGGCTCAATGTAATTACGCGTGGCGGGTGCGCGTCGAGATACGCAAGATAGCCGTCCAGTCCGTTTGCGTACATGTAAAAAATACCCTGATGCTGTTTGGGCCCCAAATGCAGCACGGGCGTCGCGTTGACGCGTTCGGTTAAAACCAAAATAACCGCGTCGCCGAATTGTTGCAGCGTATCGCCCGCGCGCAATTCTTGTTCCACGCGCGCGGCGATTTTTTCTTGCGGCGCGCGCAGCCGATTCATTGCGCCGGTGAGAAACGTATCCGTTACGCCGTACAATAATAACGCGAACGTCGTCAAGACCAACAGCGTTGGTTTTAGCCAAGCGCGCGTTGGCGACGCGGCGCGTGCGCCGAGCCAGCGCAGCGCGCGCGTGCAGAGCCAGCCACAGCCAAGCGCTAAAAGCGGAAGAAATGGCAAGAGGTCGGGGCAGTTTTGAAAATCGTATAGCGCGAATAGACCAAATCCTAACGCACTTGCGCTCAACGCCAAGACGCCCCATTCCGCGCCGCGCGCTTTTTTGGCGCGCCATTGGCGCAGCGCGCCAAGGCTAAAATTTGCCGCGCCCGCGCCGCCCGCGAGCAAAAATACGCGTTCGTTTTCGAGACAGCGCCACGCTGCCGTCGCGAATTTGTTTGCGCTCAATGTCACGCGCGCCGCCAAGCCGCCGCCTGCGCCCGCGTCTTCGCCGCGCAGAAAATTGAAATTGCCGAGAATCGTTTGCGCCCACGCATCGTACAATGCGCCCGTCATGGCAAGATACAGGACGAATGGGAGGCACGTCAGAAAAAATCCGCCCAGCACGCGTCCTGCTTGACGCCAACGCGTCTTGGGTTCCGCGCCAAACCAAAACAGCGCGAGCGCGATGACGAGATAGATGCCCGCGATTTGCCACGCGAGGAACGCGAGCGCGGCGCAAATGCCCGCCCACCACGCGGCGCGGCGTTGAATTGCCCAACATGTGGCGAGACCGAAAACCAATACCGCTAATTTCGGTTCCGGTCCAATCGCCGCGCGCGCGCCGAGAAAACTGAAACTCAGCAGCGTCAGCGCGCTGAACCAGCCGACTGCGCGCGCTTGGAACGCGTCGCGCGCGAACAAGTACATAAGCAAAACCGCCGCGACCGCGAGCGCGATAAAGAGCAAGCGCATCGCGTTCACGTCATCCGCGCCGAACGGACGCGCCGAGAGAACGGCAGCCGCGGCGAGTAGCGGCGTCAGCGGTGTTTTCACAATCATCGCGTATTTGTAGGGTGGATGGCCGCGCGCGATTTCTTGGCCCGCGTACATCATCATGCTCAAATCGGGCGAGAGCGCGCGGGTGAATGGCGCGTTTTGCATAAAGACGAGAAACGCGAGCAGCGTCAGCGCGGCGATGAGAATGGCATCGCGCGCGCGCGGTGAAAACGATTCGATGCGAGTCAACACAGCGACGATTATAACCAGATACGCAAGGACATAAAAACGCGGACATGCCAAGCCGACAGGTCCGCGTTCCAATTCGAGTGCGTTGAAAAATTTCTAATTGAGCGACATCGGCGCAGAATTGGTTTCTTTTGCTGTTTTTTGCGCGTCCAAAATTTTGACGCCTTCGCGATTCAAGAACAGATAGCCGAGCAAAATGGGCGCGAGCTGCGCGGCGCGCAATAAAATCGGAAATAGGACCGCTGTATTTTTATCCACGCCGAACAGACCCAATACCGCGACGCTAAACAATTCCAACGTGCCGAAACGGCCGGGCAGCGAGGGGATGAAACTTGCCATGTTTGTCACGGCGACGATGATGACATAGCCGTACAGCGGAATATCCAAATTTAGCGCTTGGCCGATGAGCCAAAAATTTAATGTGGTCATGAGCCAAATCACGAGCGACAAACCCAACACGACCACGATGC
Organism: Anaerolineae bacterium; assembly: GCA_021463195.1. GTDB lineage: Bacteria > Chloroflexota > Anaerolineae > UBA4142 > SHND01 > SHND01. Next base: position 96,349 of record JAJTXZ010000006.1, on the reverse strand, counting down.
TCGAACCGTGATACAACACGCTCAACCCGTCCACGAATGAATGGGTGATGCGCGCGACGCGTTCTTTCCACCACGGAAACACAAACTGCAGCGTACGCACAATCAAATTGGACGCATGGCGCCCGCGCGCGGCGAGCAATAACATGCCGCCGATGATGACGACGAGGAAAATTCCAATCACCGGTTCGATATTCGCGTATTCAGCTGGTAGCGGCACTGTCCACAGGGTAATCAAAAAGATAATGAACAAGATCAACGTGTCCATCGTTTTTTCGACGGCGATGGTGCCGAGAATGGCGCTTTTGGACATGCTTTCGCGTTTGCCCAATACGTACGCGCGCACCAGTTCGCCGGTTTTCGCGGGCAAAACGTAATTGCCAAAAAAGCCAATCAAGACAACAGAGAAAAGCCCGCGCCACGCCAAGACGCGCACCGGGCGCAGCAGCCAACTCCAGCGCAGCGCGCGCACGGCGAACGTGGCGAGAATGATGAACGCGGTGAACGCCACATAGAGATAATTCGCCGAACGCAGCGCTTGGCCCACCTCCGCCCAATCGAGATTGCGAAAGGTGAAATAGAGCAAGACGAGCGAGATGACGAGACCGATCGTTAAACGAACTTTACTCATGTTGAATTTATTTGATCGCAGTTACGCGATAAATCACCGCCGGGTTGTTTGGGTCAGCCGTATTACGGCCCGCGCCGGAATTCATATCGGCAATATACAAGGCGCCATCCGCGCCGACCAATAAGTCAATCGGACGATTCAGATGGGTCACGAAATCTTCAAAGCGCCATTCTCCGGAAGCGTCTTGAAATACGCGCGCGACGCGGCGCGGGTCCGAAAATAACGCGACAAAAAGGTTGCCGCGATATTTCGATGGAAATTGGTCCGCTTGATACACCACCAATCCATTGGGCGAGGACGCTTGCGGAAAATTTATCAAAGGGGCGCGTGTGCCGGAATCGGGCGGCGGGTCGCCGAGAAAAAATGGAAAACCGTAATCGCCGCCTTGCTCAATCAAATTCAATTCGTCGCCTTCGGGTTTGCCCTGTTTCAAATCTTCGCCGTTGTCGGTGGCGTACAATTTGCCTTGCGCGTCAAACGCGACGGCGTACGGATTGCGAAATCCTTTGGCGAAAATTTCGATATTTTTTCCGTCGGGGTCGGCGCGCAAAATCGTGCCGGCCCATTCCGGTACGGGTTTGTCTTTGTAACGCACGCGTTTATTTTTTAGATTGATTTGAATTTGGTTTTGGCGCGGATGCCCTTCGGTAATGTACAATTTGCCATCCGGTCCAAACGCGATGCCGTTGTTGGCGTGCGACGCGTCCACATAAAATAAATTATCAATGATGACGCGATTTTCGTCGGCAACGCCGTCGTTGTTCGTATCGCGCAGCGCGTTGATTTGTCCGAGCGAAGAGACATAGATTTCGCCGGTTTTGGGTTCGATGGCGATGCCGCGCGGAAATTTAAACCCGTCCGCAAAGACGGTGTTGTTGTCAAAAACGCCGTCGCCGTTCGTATCGGTCAAACGTTTTACCAAGCCGCTTTGAAATTCGGTGACGTATAGGTGTTTGCCGTCGCTCGCCAGCGCGGTGGGCAGCTCCAGTCCGCGATACGCGACGGTGATTTCAAAACCGTCTGGCACAATAATGTCAGGTTCGATTTCCGGCGCGGCGGCGGGTGTTGGCGGTATTTCCGTCGGCGCGGCGGTTGGGGGAGGGGGCGTCGCGCTGTCGCATCCGACGAACGCGAACAGCAGCGCCAATACAATCCAAAATTTTAGCATGCGTTATCCATTGCGTGTAAAGAATTCAGACAGACCTTTCGAGTTTCCGAAAATCTGAAAGGTCTGTCCCTTTGATCGAATCGGAATTCGCTTTAGGAAACATAACCCAAATCCGCTAACCGTTGAATGACTTGCTCTTCTTCGTCGTCCGAATAGGTGCCGCCGAAATCGGTGCGAACGGCATCGGCGGTGTCGTACTGTAACGCCGTCTGATTCACAAATTCGGACGTGAACGCTTCGGTCAAGACGCGTCCGTCCATGTCGGGCGGAATGGGCAAACCGAGCGCGTATAAAATCGTCGGCGCGAGGTCTACCAGCGACGCGTTTTGAATTTGCGCGCCGACCTGCACGTGCGGTCCAATCACCGCGCCGATGCCTTCGAGCCGATGATGTCCGGTGTGTCCGAGCGTGGGGCCAACCAATTTGTTGGACGCGAATTCCGATTCGCCGAACGCGACGTACTTGAAATCGGCGGGCAGTAACAACAAGTCGGGCGTATTGTCCAGCAGCGCGCCGTGATAAATTTCTTCGCGATTCAAAACGCGCGCAATCAACTGTTCGCCCGTGTCGGGATGTTTCAGTTTCAATAAATCGGCGCGAATTTGGTCGCGTAGCGCTTCATACTCTTGACCGGGCGCGACGACGCCGCTCGGTTGACGCCCTTTGAGATTGATGTAAATCTGTCCGATGTGTCCGAGCGCGAAGGCGCGCGTTTTGGTCCAGTCCACATCGTCAAAGGATAAAAAGAAGCGGCGCAACATGCCGTACGCGCGGCCGCGATTCACTTTGCGGCGCAAATCCAATTTCAACGCTTTGAGCGTGAGATGCACATTTTGCGGCGTGACGCCCGCGCGGAACAACGCGCGTTTGATGGCGCTCATGCCGCCGCTTTTCAACACCAGATAGCCCTGCTCGAGCAAAAAGTTGTTGACGTGCATGAAACCCTTCATCGGACCGAATCCGTGATCGGACATTAGAAAGAGGGTCGTCTCTGCGTCGGCGTTTTGCGCCAGCGCGCCCACGCCGTCGTCCACTTGATGAAAAATCGCGATGACCTTTTCGCGAATCGCGCGGTCGGTTTCATTGAGCGTGCTGGGGTCGGCTTGGAGATGATCCCAAAATTGATGCTGCAAAATGTCTACGATGCCAAAGACGTACATGAAAAAGGTGTACGGTTCTTTATTGAGCAGATACAGCGCGTACTCGGCGGACGCTTTGACATCCGCGCGCACTTTGTCGAGATACGTTAATGGCTCGCTCGGATTTTCGCCTTCGCCCGGCGTAATGACAAAGGGTCCAACTTGGTCCAATAATTCTTGTTTGAGTTCGGGCGGCCAAGTGTATTGCACGCTCGTGTTCGGTGTCATTAAATCGGTGACCATGACGCCGTTCACCTTTTCGGGCGGGTACGTCATTGGCACGCTGACGACGCCGACGCGCAAATCGCGATCGCTCAATAAATTCCAAAGCGTCGCGGCTTCGCGCGTGGTGGAATTGGCGATGGTGACGCGATAGCCGTGTTCAGGGAAATAGATAAAGTCCACGAGACCATGTTTGCCCGGATTTTTGCCGGTGGAGAAACAGGTCCACGCCGCGGCGGTCACGGGTGGAATCGAAGACATCAACACGCCCTGCGCGCTCTTGTCCAATAATTTTTTCAGATTCGGCAGCTTGCCGTCGCGCATCAAGGGGTTCAATATATCCCACGTCGCGCCGTCAAGCCCGATAACGATAACGCGTTTATTCATGCGAGCTCTACTTTACGGTGTATTGGAGTTTGACCTTGCCGTTCAAATCTTTGACTTTGAGAACGACGCGCGGCCGATTGGCGTAAACTGTAATCACGCCATAGCCATTGCAGCGTTCGCCTTCTTTGCCATAGACGCCTTGACTCCACAAGCCCAGTTCGCCTGTGCTGACGCAGCCCGGCCCATTCGGTCCGGGTACCACCATTTCCGGAATCGTGGAATGTGTTCCATCGTCAATCGCGCCGAGATGCAGGTCGCCGGCGACGCTTATCACGCCGGTGATGCCATTGTCGCGAATAAATTTCATCAATAGATTGCGTTCATATTGAAACGCGCCCCACGAAGTTTTGGGTTTGGCGGTCGGGTTAAAAGGCACCGGCGACAAGATAAATTTCCAGCGCGCGGTGGATTCTTTCAAGCCCGTTTTTAACCATTCCAACTGTCCCGCCGCGCCGAGACGGTCGCCATCGAGCATGGATTTGTTTGGTCCATCCGGCTGACGATTGTTATCGCGCTGACCGCGCGAATCGAGCAAGAAAAAGTCAGCTTGGGCGTACGAAAATTTTTGCCAATCGCCGTACTGGGTGAGCGGATACGTCGGAAAATATTCTTGCATGACCTGCAGGTTGACCGCGCGCAGCGGATAAAAGCGATTAGAGGGCATGCCGTAATCGTGATTGTCCCACATGTGCGCGACGGGATATTGCCGCAGAATTTTCTTTACAAAATCGCGCATGCTCGGATTGGTCGCGGGATCGTAAATCGCTTTGTAATAAAAACGTTTGCGCTCCAGAGTGAGCGATTTGCCATGCGGAAAATCGCCGCCCAGAATGACAAAAGCTGGCTGTTCCTGTCCGGCGTAAAAAAAGGTCTTGGCGTCGGGCCCCGGGTCGGCGTTTGAATCGGTCAGATACACAAACTTGAACGCCACATCTGAACCTGCGACGGGAAAAGTTTTAAAGCGCGGATAATCCGCTTTTAGTTGAGGCGCGCCATTGACCACAATATCGAGATAATAGACCGTCTGGGGTTCCAGATTCGTCAATGGAATGATTGTGGTGAAATCGTGTTCGGCGCTGGTCCATTGCGTTTGACTTGCGAGCGCGTCGCTCAAATCCGCCATTTTGCCGTAACGCAGCGTGACGGACGCGGCATCGCTTGTGCGCACAAAGACGCGCGCGGTGGAAGCGGTCACCGCGCCGACGACGGGACCATGCGTCATCCTAACACTCGGAATAAAAGTTGGCGTCGGTATGGCGGTCGCCGTGCCAGTTGGCATCGGCGTCACAGTCGCTGTGCCGGTTGGCGTCGGCGAAGCTTTGTCTAGCGTCGCGTCATATTGACGCGCGGTCGAATTTTTTGAATACGAAAAGAGCGACGTCGGTTGGGCAAACAGCCCAAGCAGCGCGAATCCAAGCGCGCACAAAGCGAAAATTTTGAATTTCATTTTTGCGTTTTCCTTTCGCTATGCTCAACTAAAAAACGTCAAGAAAAAAAACTAGGGTTGTTCAATGACCAAATGTTGGTCCGCCGGCACGTCAAGCAATTCTTGAACTTGGCCATCGGGCCAACGGATTTTAATGACTTGGATGATTGTGTCCTGCGCCAAACCGAAATGCGCGCGGATTGAGCTTTGGCCCGAACTTGAATTTTCGTACAAATATTCGCGATATTGCGTTTTATTATCCGTCGTCACCCAAATCTTGCTGCCGATCGCTAACGCATTGCTGCGCGTGCCGCGCAGTTGAAGCGTCAACCAATGATTAGCGTTGCCGAGATTTCGATACAAAAATCCGCTGCCGATCGCGCCAGCGCCGTTATTGACAAACAGATCCAAGAAACCGTCATTATCGTAATCAGCTGCCGCGACGGTTTCGCCTTGGCCTTGCGCTGGCCCCGCGAGCCGCGCGCGACCGGTCACATCCTTAAAGGCGCCGTTCCCCAGATTTTGCAAGAGCAAATCGGGCGCATTGGGCGTGTGCGTCACGCCGCGTCGCACAATCAATAAATCGAGCCAGCCGTCGTTATTCAAATCCGCCCAGCGCGCGGCTTGCGCGGGCAGCGCCGCTTGCGGAATTTTCGCGCGGCTAGTGACATCGCTAAATTTTCCGTTGCGATTGTTGTGGAACAATTTGATTGCGCCAGAACGCGCGGCGACGGCTAAATCGGCGTAACCGTCATTGTCATAATCGCCCCATGTCAACGCGTCAAGCGCTTGGACTTGGAGACCGGTCTTGCGCGGAGATTGTTCGCGGAACGCGTCTGCCGCGGTATGTTTGAAAAGATAAATTGCCTCGTCCGTCGCGATGCTCAAATCCCACAAACCATCTTGATTGTAATCGGTCACCGCGCTTGCCACAGCGGAAAAAGACATGATCAAGCCGACTTGGGCAGCGACATCGCTAAACGTCGCGCCCTCATTTCGATAGAGCCGATTCTGACTTGCGCCATCGCTCCGCAAAGCGTTTCCCAAAAAAAGGTCCAACAATCCATCGTTATTATAATCGAACCAGTTGACGCTGCGCCCGCGCCCAACGCCATCTATTACGCCCATGCTTACGGCGACATCTTGAAAAGAACCAGCTCCATTGTTTTGCCAAAGTTGATTCGGTTTGGAGCCCATCCCGCGCGCGGCGCCGGCGCTGCAATATAAATCAATCCAGCGGTCATTATTAAAATCGCCCCATTGGCAAGCATGGCGGTCAGTCAACTCATCTATTCCGGCGGATGCGGTTACGTTGACATAGGTCCCGTCGCCTTGATTGCGAAATAAATCTGGGCGCGCGGCGTGATGCCCGACGAAAAGGTCTTGCCAGCCATCATTGTCAAAATCGCCCCACGCAATGCCGCGCGTGCGCGCTTTGACGCGCGGCAGCTTGGCTTGGCGCGTGACATCAGAAAACTGCACGAACGGCGCAGTTGGCGCCAGAGCGTTCGCGCCCTGCGCTTGCGCCGCCCAAGTTCCATGCTGAATCAAAAATAACGCGCTGCCCAAAATCAATCCCACGCGCGTCACAAATTGAAACCGCGTCCAAAGATTTTGCATAAACCGTTTAAAACTGAAAATACAAAAAGGGACTGCGTTGACCGAGCATCAAAACGCACACCGCGCCGAGCAAACCTAACGCGACGGCGTACCGCGCGCGCGGCGTAATTTTGAAATCCCAAGTGTCGGGCGCAAACATGGACAGCGCAAAACCGATTGCCAGCATCGCCCAGAAACCGTAACCCAAGGCGCGCAGCGCGCCCCAATCCACGCCATGCAAGCCGAGCATCGCGCGCCACAAATACCACGCCATCGAGATCGTTTCACTGCGAAATAACGTCCAGCCAAATACAACAAGAATAAAGGTTGTCGCGCGCGTCAGCGCGGGATGCAAGACAAATTTTAATCGTGTTGTCTCCAAATGCAATTTCGCGGTTTGATGATTCAACACAAGCCACACGCCATGATACACGCCCCAAATCAAAAAGGTCCAATTCGCGCCGTGCCACAGTCCGCCCAACGCCATCGTCAGCATCAAGTTGCGCAGCGTGGCGAATTCGCCGCGTCGCGAGCCGCCGAGCGGAATATACAAATAATCGCGCAGCCACGACGAGAGGGTCATGTGCCAGCGTCGCCAAAAATCAATGATGCTTACGGCTTGGTATGGCGAATTAAAATTTCGCGGCAAATCGAGACCGAGCATTTTGCCGAGCCCGACCGCCATATCGCTATAACCCGAAAAATCGAAATAGAGTTGAAAGGTATAGCCGAGCATGACGCCCCAACTGCCAATCAAACCCAACTGTAGATACGCGTTGCCCGCGAGCAGCGGATTGATATAGCCCGCGATAATGTCCGCGACCAAAACTTTTTTCGCCAAGCCGACGACAAAAAAATAAATGCCGGTCATGGCATCGTCGGCATGGGGACGCGTGCGCGGATCGCGTTCCAACTGCGGCGCAAACGGCGCATAGCGAATAATGGGTCCCGCGATCATGCGCGGAAACACGGACACAAAACACGCCAATGCCAAGAAATCGCGGGCTGGTTTCACCTGCCCGCGATATAAATCAATCGTGTAACTTAATGATTCAAATGCGGTGAACGAAATGCCAATGGGCAGCGCCACATTCAATACCGGCGCGAGATGCGCCAAGCCGAATATGGCGCCAAAGCCGTTAAGCTGGGCGGCGGTGAAATTATAATATTTGAAAAACGCGAGCCCCCCGAGATTGCTGAGCAGCGAAACGCTTAACCACAGCTGCCGCGCGCGTTTATTTTGCGCGGCATAAATTTTTGGACCGACCCAATAATCAATCAGCGTTGAAGCGATGATCAACGCGAGAAATTGATAATTCCAAAACGCGTAAAAATAATAACTCGCCAGCGTCAGCCACAGCAAACGCCAGTTGCGTTGGCGCGTCGCAAGTCCCCAATATACCGCCAACACAATCGGCAAAAATAAAAAAATAAATTCGTAGCTGTTAAAGAGCATACGCGCTAGGGTTGCGGCGCGCATTGCGCCGCGCGCGCCGCGTCCGGGAACATGGCGCGAATCGCGCGCGCGCTGTTGATTTCGTCAATGTGCGAGAGATTGAAAAAATCTTGCGTGTTGCCGCCGAACTTGTCCGGCGTCGCAAAATCGTAAAAATCAAAACCGTACGTTGGCTGCAATTTCGCCAACCAGGCGCGCACATCCGCGTAACGCTTGGGATAAAAACCCTGTTTGTCCAACACCTTGATTAAATCAGGATGCAGCGTGGTGATAAACAGTTTAACTTTAATATTGCGCGCGCGCGCGAGTTTTAACAAATCTTCAAAATACGTTTGTTGTTCGGTCGAAAGCGAGGTGTAACCGCTAAACCGGCTTTGATAATGTTGGATGACGAGCGCGGGCGTAATTTCCGCGCGATTGTCTACCTGTTTGGCGGGACGCTGCGCTTTGGGAATTCTGACCGCGTTATTGGCGTTTTGCTTGGGCGCCAACGCATTGACCATTTTATTCCACGCGCGGTCGAGCGGCGCCGTTGGATTGAGGTTTATATTTTGCGCGCGCGCGAGAACGCGCAGGGCATCGCTCAACTGCGCCCACGAAACGAGATTCGTGCCGTCTTGCCATTGCTCCTGCAAGACATTTGTGTCTTCGAGATAGCGTTTCAAGCGCGGCACGTTCGTCACCTTGTCGCCAAATTTGGCGGCGATTTGGAATGCTTCGATGTCCACGCCCACGATTAACATTTTGGGCGGCGTCTTGTGTTCGACCAGATACGCGACGAGCGCGAAATAACCTTCCGGCGTCGCGCCCGCGTACGCCGCGTTGATATTGGTCAAACCGGTGTAACATTCTAAATCTTGCGGGCGCAAGCGCGAGCTGCGCGATGAACCCAGCGTCACCAATACGGGGCGCGCCTCTGGCGCCTCGAGCTCGCGCAGCGCCCGTTCCAAATCATTCGCGGACGCGGGCATGAACCAACGCGGCGGATAGATGGCGTACGGATTGACAAAATAATTCACCGCCGCCGTCGCGCCCAGCAATAAAATCGCTGTGGCTAGAAAGACAATGATGAAACGCATCGCTTGGTTCGTTACCCCAAATAGCCCAGCGCGCGCAGACGCTCTTTGACTTCTTCGGATTCTTCTTCGGAATAATCGGGAAGCATTTGATCGCGCGCCCCCAACGCGTCGCCGTGCTGGATGTGAGACGACATGAGCAATTCGTCCGACAGCGGTTTTGTCAACACCTGCCCATCCAAATCAGACGGAATCGGCAAGCCCATCAGATACAAAATCGTCGGCGCGACATCCATGATGTTGGCGTTTTCGATTGGCGCGCCGCGTTTGATTTGTTTGCCCAACATGCCGACGAACCCGTCCATGCGATGGTCGCCCGAATTGCCGAACGCGGGTTCGATGATTTTGTTGGACGCGAATTCGAGCGTGCCGAGCGCTTTATAATTTTCCGCGAGCGAAAAAACGATATCGGGCGCGTCGTCAATGAATTCGCCCCAAAATTTTTCGGATTGTTTGTGCACTTGCGTGACAATATTTTGCGCGGTTTGCGGATCCTGGAGCGCGTACAAACGCGCGGTGATTTCGTCGCACACGTTTTGATAAGCGCTCGGCGCGACGCTGCCGAATTGTTCGCGCCCTTGCAGATTCACGAAAATTTGGCCGTAATTGCCGCTGGAAAACGCGCGCGTGCGCGCCCAATCCACATTGCGGAACGAGAGAAAACCGCGCCGCACCCAATCCAAAATTTGATTGCGATTGGTCATGCCTTGCGACAGACGCAAATTCGCAAACCCAAAATTCATCGAAAGCTTGTAACCGAGCGATGGCGTGAAACCCAGATTGAACAACGCGTTTTTTAGCTGCGTCGGAATGTCTTGTTTGAGTTGAAGGAATCCTTCCTTGAGCAGCCAGATATTGAAATTGACGAATTTATGAATCGCGCCAAAGCCGTGATCGCTCATCAAAATAATGGTCGTGTCAGGGTCTTGCGTCAGCGCGAGCTCGGCGAGTTTACGCACATCGTCATCCAGCACGCGAAAATAAGCGCGCGTGCGTTCGGCGTACTGCGCCGCTTCCGCTTTATTGTGCATCGGACTCGTCGGGTCAATCACGTGCCACAATTCATGCTGCAAACGGTCGGTGCCTTCAAAATACACCATCGCAAAATCCCACGCGTCACGCTGCAACAAATATTCCGCGACGCGCTGGCGATATGCCGTATGCTCTTCCAATTCCGTCAACACATTGCCCACATTATCCGGCGTGTACACCTGTTTGTGGTACAAAAGATATTCGCCGAATTTACTTTCGACCTCTTGCAAAAGCTCCGGCGGATACGACAAATCGCGCGCGCCCATCGGCGCGAGAAAATCCGACATGAGCGTGCCATTCACCGCGAACGGCGGATAGCAGAGCGGCACGCTGACAATGACCATGCGTTTGCCCGCTTTGCTCATCATTTCCCACAGCGTTTGACTGCCGAGCATTCCCGCGTTCACGGGAATTTGTTCAAACGTCCCGCGCTTGCGATGCAAAAATTCATAGACGCCGTGCTTGCCGGGATTTTTGCCCGTCATAAAAGACGACCACGCGGGCGCGGTGACGGGCGGATAAATCGTCGTCAACGTGCCGAGCGCGCCTTCTTGTTCAACTCGACAAAGAAAGGGCATGTAGCCCTGTTGCATAAGCGGACGCATCAAGCGAAACGTTGCGCCGTCAATGCCGATAACGAGAACTCGCACAGAAATTAAAGATTGGAGATTGGAGCTTGGAGACTCTTCAGCGCCTGCCATGCTGCGCTCGCAGCAGTGGTTCGGAATGACGGTTCTCCAGTCTCTAGTCTCTTCTCAGGCCTCCATCCTTTTTTCTTGCATGTCTCCATTATGCCGCGCGCCGCGTTCCGGCAAAACGCTCACCGCGATTTGCGGTCCCGGCTTGCCGTGCGCGCCAAACCAACCCGCGCCTTCGGCGGCTAGATCGAGTTCGAGCAAAAAATTGCCCGGCTGCTGCGGCGGCAAAATAAAATTTTCGATGGTGATACTTTCGCCCGGCGCCACATTGCGCGGCAAAATTTTGCGCGGACCCATGAATTGATGCATGTTGCCGTAACGGTCCAGCCAATGATAACTCACCGACACCATGCGCGTGCCCGAACCTTGTTCGCCAATCCACTCTTGATGCGAATGGTTGCGAATGGTGACGCGATACGGCGCGCGCTCGCCGATACGCATTTGCTCCGGCACCTGAAACTCGACGTACTCGACATTGTAAAAGTCCGGCGCATCCGCGCGCTGTCGTTTGGTCAATTCGCGATACTGCTGCGCCGCTTCCATCGGCGCGCCGTCCGCAATCACGCGCCCGTCCATAATCAAAAGCGCGCGGTCGCAATGCCGCTCAATGTCCGCCATCTGATGCGACACAAATAAAATCGCCGCGCCATTGTCGCGAATTTCGGCGATGCGCTCGAAACATTTGCGTTGAAAATTCGCGTCGCCGACCGCCAACACTTCGTCCACGAGCAGCGCTTCCGCTTCAATCACCGTCGCGATGGCGAAACCGAGCCGCATGTGCATACCCGACGAATAATGTTTGACGGGCATATCAATAAATTTTTCCAATTCGCTGAACGCCACAATCTCGTCCAACTTGCGCCGAATGTCTTGGCGCGATAAACCCAACAGCGCGCCGCTCAAAAAAATATTTTCGCGTCCGGTGAGCTCTTCGTGAAAACCCGCGCCCAATTCAATCAGCGCGTTCAAGCGCCCCTTGACCTGCACCTTGCCGCTCGTCGGTTCGATAATGCGCGCGAGCAATTTCAAAGTGGTGGACTTGCCCGCGCCGTTCGGTCCAATAATGCCGACCATTTCGCCCGCCGTCAGTTCAAACGACACATCGCGCAGCGCCCAGAATTCTTCGGGCGCGCTTGGCGCGAGCGCCGCGCGGTCGGCTTGGCGCCGCGAAAATCGGTGGACAAACAAATCTTGGATCGAACGCGTGCGCGCGCGATGCAACACAAAACGTTTGCTGACATTCTCAAAACAAATTATTGACATAGCAAAGCGCTCGAGCTTGAACAACGGCTTGCCGTTTATGGCTGATTGAGCATGGACGCCTGCCACTCGAATTGCTGTCGCAATCCTTCGCGCAGCTCGACGCGCGGCGTGTATCCCAACTCGCGCTGCGCGCGCGTGATATCCGCCGCGCCGTGACGATGGTCGCCCGCCGCGCGCGGATGATATTCCAAATGCGGCGACGTGTTGGCGATGGTTCCGAGCAGCTCCAAGATGCCGTTGACAGAGCTGCGCGCGCCGCCGCCGATATTGTACAAACGCGGCGTATCATCAGGCGCGCGCAGCGCCAACAAATTCGCGTTTACAATATCGCTGACAAAGGTCAATTCGCGCGTCTGTTCGCCATCGCCAAAGACGCGAATCGTTTTGCCGCGCAGCAGCGCGTCAATAAAAAGATTGAACCACATATCGGGGCGCTGGCGTGGCCCATATACGCTAAAATAGCGCAGCGCGACGACGGGCAAGTCGAATTGTTTGGCGTACAGAAAACATAAATGCTCCGCCGCGAGTTTGGTCACGCCATACGGCGATAACGGGCGCGGCAAGGCGTCTTCGCTCGTCGGAAATTTTTCCGCGTCGCCATAGACCGAAGACGAACCGGCAAAGACGAATTTTTTGATTTGCGCGCGGTCGGGCAAATTCACGAGTGTTTCAAGCAAGACCTGCGTCGCCAAAATATTGTGTTCGACGTACGGCAAAAAATCGCTGCCCCAGCTTGGACGCACGCCCGCTTGGCCCGCTTGATGAAAAATATAACGGATGTTATGTTGCGTCACCAGCGCGCGCAAATCCACCTTTCGTAAATCGCCTTCGACAAAGGTAAAGCGCGGATGGGCGCGACAAGCCCGCAAATTATTTTCTTTGAGTCCGCGCGCGTAAAAATTGGTAAAACAATCCAAGCCGACGACGTGAAAATTTTCACTCAACAAACGTTCGGCGAGATGTGAACCGATAAAGCCCGCGACTCCGGTGACCAGCGCGACTGGAGGGGCGAAGATTGTTTCTAACGGGGCAAAAGCTGCGGATGGTTGCTCCGACGACGCGGTTTCTTGCGGCATAACAACGCCATTATAGGCGCGTTTGTCCTATTTCTAAAATAATTGACTCGTGTTGGACGCAGCGCGCTTTTGAGCCGAGTTGGCCAAGCGCTTGAAAGATCGCGTGCGATCGAGTTCATCGTGACAACGCGCGCGCCTCGTCTGCAAGGCAGACGAGGACGCGAGAACGTCCGCAGGGACGTTTCGCGTATTTGTTGCGGACAAATTCGATTCGCCCAAAATCGTGGCGCCGATTCGATTTGGCGCGTCTGAACGCGCATGTTATAATCGCGTTCCGCGAAACCCTGATAGCAGGGTATTTTTTTGTTCAAAGGAATCTGCAATGGAAACAGTTGTCAATATTGTCATGATTATTATTTCCATCACCTTGATTGTGGTGCTGTTGCTGCAAATCAAAGGCGAGGGTTTGTCCGGCATGTTCGGCGGCGATAATCCGGTTTATCACCAGCGGCGCGGTCTCGAAGCGACGTTATACAACGTCACGATTGCGCTTTCGATTTTGTTCTTGGTTTTTGCGCTCCTTAGCGCACTCGTTCCCACCTGGGTCCAATAAGTCGCGCGCGTATCGCCGTCGGCTCGCGCGCTTTGCGAGAGCTGCGCGCGACGATACGCGCTGGCGCTTTGCTCGCCCCTCATGGTTCATATCCGCTGGCAGGCGTTAATCGCCGTCCTCGGGATTATTTTTGTCGGCACGCTCCTCGCGTATTTCGCGTTCGGTCTCTCCACCGTGGCTCAAGCCGATTACGGCGGCACCTATATCGAAGGCATCGCCGGCACACCCAATATCGTCAACCCGCTGTTCAATCAATTCAATCCGGTGGACCGCGACCTCTCGGCGCTCATCTTTAACGGACTGGCGCGCGCGGACGAACGCGGCGTTATCAAGCCCGACCTCGCGCGCGACTGGGAGATTTCGCCGGACGGTTTGATTTACACGTTTACCTTGCGCAGCGATGTAACGTGGTCGGACGGCGCGCCCTTTAGCGCGGCGGATGTGATTTATACCGTCCAAACGATTCAATCGTCCGATTATCCCGGCTTGACTGATATTGCCTCGCTGTGGCGCACCGTCGCCATCACTGAAGTGACTCCGACTGTTGTGCGGATGCAGCTGTCCGAGCCGTTCGCGCCCTTTCTCGATTACGTCACGATTGGAATCCTGCCCTCGCATCTTTTGCAAGACATTAGCGCCGCCGATTTGCCGACCGCGCAATTTTCGCGCCAGCCGATTGGCACGGGTCCCTTTGTGCTGGACGAATTGACCACCGACCACGCGATTTTATCGCCCAATCCGCGTTATTATGGCCAACGTCCTTATCTCGGTTCGCTGCAATTTATTTTTTATCCCGATCACGAATCGCTGTTGACGGCGTATGAACGCGGCGAGACCGAAGGCATTTCGCAGGTGATGCCGGAATTGTTGGAACGCGCGCGCGCGCTGCCCTCTTTGGAATTACAGAGCGCGCAGCTAGCGGGCATGACGTTGGTTTTTTTCAACACGAGCAAACCGCAGTTTCAGGATAAAACAGTGCGGCAGGCGTTGTTGTACGGCATGGACCGACAAAAAATAATTGACGAAATTTTGCAAGGGCAAGGCATTTTAGGCAGCGGGCCCATTTTGCCCAATTCGTGGGCGTACGATGAAAATATCAAAACGTATCCGTACGACCCGTCCCGCGCGGCGGAATTATTGGAACAAGCGGGCTGGCGCGACCTCAACGACGATGGCGTCCGTGAAAAAGACGGCGCGCAGCTTGCCTTTACGCTTGTGACCAATACCGATGATCCGCTGCGCGCGCGCATCGCGCAGCGATTGGCGGATGCTTGGAAAAATATCGGCGCGGCGGTCGAGGTGCAGTTGATGCCTGCGCCCGCGTTGGTGCAAGAAGCGCTGCGCCCGCGCGATTTTGACGCGGTGTTATTTGGCGTGACGCAGCTGCCCGCCGATCCCGACCCTTATACGTTGTGGCACAGCACGCAGACGCCCGACAAATCGGAAGCAGGTCAAAATTATAGCGGCTGGGAAAATCCCGAAGCCGACGATTTGCTGCAAGAAGCGCGGCGCACCATAGACCTCGCGCGGCGCGCGGAATTGTATCGTCAATTTCAAACGCTCTTTATGCAAGACGTGCCTGCCGCGATTTTGTATTATCCCGTATACACGTACGGCGTTGACCAACGTTTGCATGGCGTGCAACTCGCGCCGTTGCTCGACGCGGGCGATCGTTTTCGCAATATTTCGCAATGGTATATCAATACGCGTCGCGTGATTTTGAGTGAATCGCAGGCGCGTCCCGCCCCGACGCCGGGACGCTAATTGGCGGGAACAATGAAATTTTAAAATCCAAGATTGACAAACCGCATCGTTCGCGTAAAATAAACGCGCCGCAAGTTTTATTGCATCAGAGTCAGCCCAAGTGGCGAAATTGGCAGACGCGCAACAATCAGGGTGTTGTGTCCGCAAGGATATGGGGGTTCAAGTCCCTCCTTGGGCACTGCTAAAATCGAGTCGGGTATCGCCCGACTCGATTTTTGTGTGGAGCGAAATCGCAATGACTGATTACATCGCCATCGCCGCCGCCGCCGCGCGCGCGGCAGGACAAATTTTACGCGACGGTTGGGGTAAACCTCACGCCATCGAATTCAAAGGCGCGACCAATCTCGTAACCGAAGTGGACCGCGCGGCGGAAGCGATTATTATTGAACAGCTGACGCGCGCGACGCCCGATTTTGATATTCTCGCCGAAGAATCCGGCGCGCAGGCGCGCGGTTCGGCATTTCGTTGGGTGATTGATCCAGTGGACGGCACGACCAATTACGCGCATCATTTTCCGTACTTTGCCGTTTCGATTGGTTTGGAAGAAAACGGCGCCAGCATCGCGGGCGTGGTCTATGACCCGATTCTCGATCAATTATTTACCGCGACGCGCGGCGGCGGCGCGTGGTTGAATGGCGCAAAAATTTCGTCCAGTCACGCGCAAACTATCGGCGAGAGTGTCTTGGCGACGGGACTGATTTACGAGACGTGGGAATCGGATCGCGGCTTGGATGAAATAACGCGGATGATTAAACATGCGCGTTCGATTCGCATCAACGGCTCTGCCGCGTTAGATTTGGCGAATGTGGCATGTGGGCGGCTCGACGCCTATTGCGATACCGGTTTGTATGCGTGGGATATTTCCGCCGGTCGTTTGTTGGTGACCGAAGCGGGCGGCGCGTTTAAACAATATGGCGCCGCGACGCGCGCCGATTTAACATACTGTATTGGCGCAAATGCGTTTCTGGGCGCGGAATTGGAACGCTTGCTCATTGCCGCGCGCTGAATGCGCCGCGAAAATTTGCCAAAAAAGCGCGTTTGCATATAATTGCGCGGCTAATGCGGTGGCAAGTTGCGCCGCTTTTTTGACGCCTGCGCGCCATAGACCTGACAGGTATCGTTAGGATGGGCGGCGCGGCGGGCGCTGAGAAAACCTGTTGGGTCAGTGTGGAGGCATCATGTACGCAATCGTACGCAGTGGAAACAAACAATATCGCGTGGAAAAAGGCGATCGCATCGCCGTAGAAAAATTGCCGCAACAAGTGGGCGAGCAGGTAAAATTGGACGTGGTGTTCGTCGGCAGCGGCGACAGCTATCAGAGCGGCAAAGCCGCGGCGGATGCCAGCGTCTTGGCAAAAGTGATTGCCGAACGCAAAGGCGCCAAAGTTATTTCATTCGATTATCGCAACAAACATCGTCGGCGCACGACGCGCGGCCATCGTCAAACTTTTACGCATTTGGAAATCAAGGATATTTTGGTATCGTAAGCAGGAGGCGGCAGGCGGAAGGCAGAAAAATTTCTGCTGACATTGCGAACTGTCAACCGATGTAATATGGCTCATAAAAAAGGCGGCGGCTCTTCTCGCAACGGACGCGATAGCAACGCGCAGCGCTTGGGCGTCAAGCGTTTTGACGGACAATTTGTCCGCTGTGGTTCGATTCTAATGCGTCAGCACGGCACGCGTGTCAAGCCCGGCAGAAATGTCGGCTTGGGCAGAGATTACACGCTGTTTGCGCTAATTGACGGGTATGTAAAATTCGAACCGTACTCGCAATCTCAAAAACAGGTCAGTGTTTATGCCGACAAAATTATTGTCGGCGCAAAACAAGCTACCGTCGCGTAGCAAGTCGCGGCTGGTTCGGCATAATGTTGCGCCCGCGTCCTGTGACGCCGCCGCAATCATGGCATGACCAGCTGCGCGTGGAAAGGTTATTATTGTGAAAGAGGGTATTCATCCCACATTTTACGCCGATGCGCTTGTGGTGTGCGGTTCTTGCGGCGCGTCATGGCAGACGGGTTCGACGAAAAAACAAGTTCACGTTGATATTTGTTCCAACTGTCATCCATTTTTCACTGGCACGCAGCGCATCGTGGACACCGCCGGACAGGTCGAACGCTTTAGCAAACGGCTTGCCGCGCACGAGACATTGACTCCGCAAGGCGAAGCGCGCGTGAGCAAAAAACAGCGGCGCGCCGCCGAACGCGCGAAACGCAGCGGCGTTCCTGAAGAAGCGGAAGCGCCCGAAGTTGCCGCGGAAACCGCGCCCGCCGTCGAAGCGTCCGCGTCCGAAACAACAGCGGATGCGCCCGCCGCAAGCGCGCCGCGCGAACGCAAACCGCGTCCGCCGCGCGAACGCAAGCCGCGCGAAGATAAACCCGCCGCCGCGCAAGCGGAAGTCGCCGAAGCTACATCCGAAACCGCATCTTTGGCAGAGTGATGTTCTGCAATTTAGCGCAGCTCAAGCTAAAAAAACTCGACGCGTAGAAAACGCGTCGAGTTTTTTTTATGCCAAACAAAACATTCACATTTCGACTCTTAATAACTCGCGTTACGCGCATTCGCCAAGAAATCGCGCGCAAACGTACGGCAAATTTCAAATTTGCTCTACTATGGCGTAACAGCAGTTAATAATCATTGTGGCGCGATGGATTTTGCCGCGCCAACCGGTTCACGCTCCCAAACACAAGTGGGGCGTTGGCTCGGCGCCGTCAGTAGCGCGGCATAGCGCGCGAGTTGTTCCAAATCGGCGCTGTCCACCAGCTGCACTTGGAGGGAATACTCGTTCACGGCGCCGCCAACATATTCGCTTACGGCAGCGCCGAGCGCGCGTTCGAGCGCATTGACGAGCGCTTTGAGCGCCGCCGTTTTGACGTTGGCAAAAATGACAAGATGAATCATCCGACGCGGTGGATTTTCCGCCAATTCGTGACGATAGGAATCCACCGCGTCGGCGACGTAAACCGCTTGAACATCTTGAACAAAGAAACCGAGAAATTCGGCGATATTGCGCGCGAGTTCTAGTTTCAATTCTCGCCAAGCGGTATTTTCGCCGCGCCGCAGAGCTGTCAGAGTCTGGTCAACGCCGCAGTGGCGTTTAGCGCTTTGACTGTGCAGCGCGCGTTCGACCAACGCTTGAGCGTGGACGATCGCATCGCTTGTTTCGAGATTTGAAACGGACATCCACCCTGTCCGCTCGGTTAATTTGTTCACGCCAGAATTTTTCCTTTCCTTTAACGCGCGGGGTCGAGCATATCAATCAGAATGCGAAAGATATCGGATTCGGTCACGAGTCCGATGACAGTGCCATCTTCCGCAAGCACCGGCAATCCGCTAATGCGATGCTGGGTCATCAGGCGCGCGGCATCCGCCAGCTTGCTGTCGGGGCGAACGGTGACGACGGGATTACGCATGACGCGTTCCACTTGGACCTGTTCCATCAGGAACGCAAGTTCCGCGCGATTCAAGGTGGTCACTTCTGACGGTAGGGCGCCGCGCACATCGCCGAGCGTAATGATGCCTGCGAGTTGTCGTTCGCGCAGCACGGGTAGGCGGCGCACACCATGTTGGCGCATCAATTCGTACGCTTCCGGGAGCGTGCTTGAACTATCCACGCAAATGACTGGTTTGGACATGATGTCGCCCACTTCGACCATCCGCCACCATTCGACCAAATCACCGCGCGGCGGCGAGGTAAAATCGGGCCAGCGGCCACTCTTTAATTGAGGGGTTGAATTTAAATTCATTTTGGACTCCTTGTCCTTGAGCGTTGATATGGAGAGTCGGCTTGCGAATTCTAGAGCGTCTATTCGGAAGACGGCGTCATTGCCGCTGCCGTTCAAAACGACGAATTCAAAATACGGGTTTTGTTTTTGCGCTTTGATAGGCGCTCATATGCAATGTAGCAGAGATTGTATGAAAAATACATAGAAAAACTTGAGGTGGCATGAAAAAAAAATGAAAAACCGAGCGCGCCGCGCGAGCGTTCTCGGTTTTTTCATTCGGGCGAGCTTGTTCGCGCTTTAGCGCGTGGGCGGCGCATCCGTCGGACATTTGAGCATATAGCCGATGCCCGACGCGGTGAGAATATATTGCGGTTGCGCGGGGTCGCGTTCGATTTTGCGCCGCAGATAGCGCACATAGGCGCGCAAATAATCCATATCATTGCGATATTCGGCGCCCCATACGCGCGTCAACAAGGTTTGATGCAAGACGACGCGATTCGCGTTGAGCATCAGTTCGCGCAGCAGCGCGAATTCAGTGCGCGTCAGAGCCACCGGTTCGCCGCGCACGCGCAGCGTATAGCGGGTTAGATCCATTTCAATGTCGCCGCATTGTCGGGGCGCGGTCATAATTTCTTCGTGACGCTGACTGCGCCGCAAGAGGACGCGCACGCGCGCAAGCAGCTCTTGGGAATTGAACGGCTTGGTCAAATAATCATCCGCGCCCGCGTCAAAACCCGCGAGGATGTCCGCGTCGCGCGCTTTGGCGGTGAGCATGATGACGGGGACATCCGAAAACTCGCGCAGCTGCCGGCATACCGCATAGCCGTCGGAACCTGCATCGAGCATAATGTCGAGCAGCACGAGATTTGGTTGTTCGACGGCAAGTATTTCGAGCGCAGCGGCGCCGTCTGCCGCTGTCAGGACTCGATAGTTTTTTGAGCGCAGCACGTGCGTCACGAGGCGCACAACACGCGGCTCGTCGTCTACCACCAGAATTGTTTCAGTCATTGGCGTTATTTATTCCAACGCGTTATCAGCGGGTTCGAGCGGCAAGGTTACATAAAAAGCGCTCCCTTTGCCGAGAACGCTCTCTGCCCAAATTTTGCCGCCGTGCGCGGTGACGATACTGCGCGCAATCGGCAGTCCCAAACCCGAACCGATGGTCGCTTGCGCGGGGCCCGTCTTGGCGCGAAAAAATTTTTCAAACAAACGGTTCAAATGTTCCGGCGCGATGCCAATCCCCTGGTCGGCAATGCTGAGCGTAATTTGATTGGGTTGGCTTTCGCCATGAATGACGACGAGACCGCCGCGCGGCGAATACTTGACGGCGTTTTCGAGTAGATTGCGCAAGACTTGGGTTAGCCGCGCGGGGTCGGCTTGCACCAATGGAAAGGCGCGCGGAAATTCAACTAGAAAGCGATGCTGCGTCGTCGTCAAGCGAATATCGTCTATGACCTCTTGGACCAGACGCGGCAGCCGCAGCGGTTCGCGTTTGAGTTCGAGCAAGCCAGCGTCGAGGACTGCGGATTCCAACAAGTCTTGAATCAGTTGAATCAAAGTATCGCATTCGCGGTCAATTTGTTCCAAAAATTCACGCTGGGTCGCGGCGTCAAAATGGACATTCTCGATCATGAGCGCGGTGGCATAACCTTTGATGCTTGTCAATGGCGTGCGCATTTCATGCGCCAAGAATGAAACGGATTCCGCGCGCGCGGTGGCGGTCTCTTTGGTCGTCTGCGCTTGATACAGCGCGCGCCGCAAGCGCGCGTGGGCGAGCGCGAACGCGTACAGCGCAGCCAGCGTTTTTAACTTTTGCAAATCGTTAGCGGTGAATGGGCGCGTGCCGCGTAACTTTTCGAGCGCGATTACACCCAGCTTGGCGTCTGCGGTATGCAACGCCGCGACGATGGCGCTGGACGGATAGGCAACCTCCGCAGCGGTTTGATACAAGGCGCGCGCCGCCGATGGCATTGTATTGACCAGCTCGCGGACTTGGGTGATGGTCGCGCAGCGGATGGCTTTGCCGCTCGAGAATACGCGCCCATAGCTTTTGCCGGGAGGAATGTTGATTTCGCGCGGCATCGCCGCGGCGTAACCTTGACTGGCGCAACATTGCAAAGCGTCCGCGTCGAGAGCATATAGCCAAACGCCGCCCGCGTTTGCCGCGGGAATCCATTCGCGCGCGCGCGTTAGCGCGTGCGCGCACATAATGCTTTCGTCCGTTTCATCGGCGGCGAGGCGCGCTATTTCGGAAATAAATTCAAGGAGGATTGGGTTTTTCACGGCTGGTCCGTCGCGCTGACGTGGAATTATGCTGCGCGCGGAGGGCAGCATGGTCGTCCCAGTATAACGCGACTCGCGACGACATTCAACTAGCGCGATTTCGAGTGTGCGCCACGCTTTTGGGCGAATCGAATTCGCTCGCAACAAATACGCGAAACGTCCCTGCGGACGTTACCGCGCAAGGCTGCAAAGCCAGACTTTTTTTGTTGGCGCGAATTGGATTCGCCCGCAAACTGACCTCCAAAGTGAAATGCGCCCGCGCGCCGCTGTCGGTTGCGTTTTGGCGCAAGCAGAGTATAATTGAATTTAGAAATAATTAGAAAAGGAAACTATTGTGAAAGTATCGCCGGCGCAAGCTGCCGCCGAACTGCTCGAGGTGGTTCCGTCGGTCACGCGCGCTGTGCGCGAACAGATGCGCGCTCATCGCGCCGCGGACCTTACGGTGACGCAGTTTCGCGTGCTTGCCTATCTCAATCGCCACACCGGCGCGTCGCTCTCGGATGTCGCTGACCATATCGGCTTGACGCTGCCTTCCATGTCCAAACTGATTGACGCGCTAGTCGCGCGGAAATTGGTGCGGCGCGAGTTTGACACGACCGACCGACGGCGCGTGACTTTGGCGTTGACTTCGCGCGGGCGCGTGATCCTGGAACGCGCGCGCCGCGCGACGCGCGCGTTTTTGACCGCGCAGTTGCGGCAATGCGACTCGATCGAATTAGAGACGCTGGCGCGCGCCATGCAAATCTTGCGCCCGCTTTTTGCTTCGCGGCGTGAACTCGCGCGTGTCGCGCAAAGGAAATGAAATGGCGCTTATTGAAATGAATCAACTGACGCGCGCCTTTGGCGCGTTCACGGCGGTCAAGACGTTGACGCTTCAGGTGCATGAAGGCGAAGTATTCGGCTTGCTCGGGCCGAATGGCGCGGGTAAAACGACGACGATAAAAATGTTGACCACGCTGCTGGAACCGACGGCGGGCGACGCGCAGATTGCGGATTTGGATGTTGTAAAACAAGCCAGCATGGTGCGACGCATCATTGGCTATGTGCCGCAGCTCTTGTCGGCGGATGGCGCGCTGACGGGATACGAAAACTTGCTCATTTTTGCCAAACTGTACGATTTGGCGCGTGATTCTCGCGCCGCGCGTGTGCGCGAAGCGCTGCATTTTATGGGCTTGGATGAGGCGGGAAATAATCTGGTGCGGACGTATTCGGGTGGCATGATTCGGCGACTTGAAATCGCCCAGGCGATGCTGCATACGCCGCGCGTTTTGTTTCTCGACGAGCCGACGGTGGGTCTGGATCCCACCGCGCGCAAAAATGTTTGGGAGCGTATTCAAGATTTGCGGCGCGACTATGGCACGACCGTGTTGTTGACCACGCATTATATGGAGGAAGCGGACGCGTTGTGTAATCGCGTGGCGATTATGCATCGCGGCGAATGCGCGGCGTTGGGCGCGCCGAGTGAATTAAAAGCCGCGCTCGGCGGCGCGGAGATTACGCTCGATGATGTGTTCGCTCATTACACGGGCGCGGAATTGGATTCTGGAGGGAGTTATCGTGAAACTGCTCGAGCAAGGCGCACCGCCCGACGGTTGGGCTAAAGCCGCGCCGATCCCACAAAATATTTTAGAACAGGCCGGCGATTTCATTCGGATAACGTTAATTGTCGCCGAGCTTGAAGTTCGTAAACTCGCGCACGATGCCACTGATTTGGTGGTGCGCGCGATTCAGCCCGCTTTGTGGCTCATCATCTTTGGCCAAGTTTTTACGCAAATCCGCGCGATTCCGACGGGCGATCTAAGTTATATCGAATTTCTCGCGCCCGGTATTCTCGCGCAAAGCGTGTTGTTTATTTCGATTTTTTACGGCATCGCGATAATCTGGGAACGGGATTTGGGAATTCTCCAAAAGTTTCTAGTGAGCCCCGCGCCGCGCGCGGCGTTGGTGATGGGCAAGGCGTTGTCGGCGGGTGTGCGCGCGCTTTCGCAAGCGGTCATTATTTATTTGCTCGCGTTTGCGATGGGGGTGCAGATAAATTGGAATCCGCTCGCGCTGCTGGGTGTGGTCTTGGTCGTCTTTTTGGGAGCGTCTATTTTTGCCACGTTCTCGCTGATTGTCGCATGCATTGTGAAAACGCGCGAGCGTTTTATGGGCATCGGCCAAGTGTTGACGATGCCGCTCTTTTTTGCGAGCAGCGCGATTTATCCCATCGCCATTATGCCTATCTGGCTACAAGCGATTGCGCGTGTGAATCCGTTAACTTATCTGGTGGACGCGCTGCGGACGCTAATGCTACGCGGCGAGTTGGATATGGGACGCATAAGCATAGATTTGGGCGTGTTGATGATAGTAATGGTGGTAATGATATGGCTGGGCGCGCGCATGTATCCGAGAGTGGCGATGTAAATTGCGCGAGACGGATAGATCGCGTCGGTCTGGACGCTGTATTTTTCGAGCGCAAGCGGTTCAGCGCATAATTTGCGGTGATTACCCAGAGTTTTAGACCCTACGGGTTTTCGAAAACCCGTAGGGTCTGGGACACTAGTTCGCATTGTGGCGGTTGTGCTATAATTTACGCGGACGTTCGCGTTCAAACAAATTCGATTTTCGCCCCGCCTCTTTGGCGAGGGCGTTTTTGTAAAGGGCGGCTCAATGCGCGAGCTCACTTGAGCTGTCTCGGCTTTAGACAATGGATCACCAACCTGAAAGGCGTGGACATGTCGAACTTGTATGTGGTTCGATGTTTAGCGGCAAGTCGGAAGAATTGATTCGACGCGTGCGGCGCGCGCAAATCGCGCGTCAAAACGTGATGGTTTTCGCGAATCAGATTGATGTGCGTTATGGCGAAGCGCAAATCGCGTCGCACAATGGTTCCAATCTCCAGGCGCTGCCGATTCAGCGCGCGGCGGATATTTGGAAATATTGGAATGAATCGGTTAATGTGGTCGCGATTGACGAGGCGCAATTTTTCGATTGGGAAATCGCCAAAGTGGTCGAAGAACTTGCGCGGCGCGGCGTGCGCGTAATCGTCGCGGGGCTGGACACCGATTTTCGCGGCGAACCGTTTGGGCCGATGCCCATTCTTATGGCGCAGGCGGAAGAGGTGACAAAACTAAACGCGATTTGCATGGTGTGCGGCGGAATCGCGTCGCGCACGCAGCGTTTGGTGAACGGCGAACCTGCCGCGTACGATGATCCGCTCGTCGTCGTCGGCGCGAATGAAATGTACGAAGCGCGCTGTCGTCATCATCATCAAGCGCCACGTCGCGCATAGCGCAACCCTTTTATGATAAATCTGGTCGCTCTTGCGCTGGTTGCATTTTCGTTCGTTCTGATTGGGTTCGGCATCGTCGCGTATTGGCGCGCGCGCCCGCGAAAATTTGACGCGCTCGCGCCTACTGCGATTGGCGCGCTGCTCGTGGGCGCCCTTTTCTTTTTTGCCAGTCGTTTTGCGGTTCAGCTGTTTGGCGCGCCGTTATTCGAGATTGATTTGCCGCAATTCGTGTTGACGCAATTAGCGGCGGCGGGCGTCGCGGCGCTCGCGGGCGCGGGCGCTTTGGCGCTCGCGTTTTTCGCGCGGCGTAACGCGTGGGCGGCGTGGGGTTTGGCGGCGACGCTGGGCGTGTTGGCTTTGGGCGGCTTGCTGGCGTTGACGCGTTGGGACGCGCCGCCGCCGCTTAAAGCGAGCGCGCCGCCGCATCCGACGTTAGCGGAAATTAAATTGCCCAAAGGATTCACGGCGCAAACGTTCGCGGAAAATTTGCAAGAGCCGGGCGCAATGGCTTTTGACGACGCGGGCAATTTGTATTACGCGGAAATGGTGGATGGCAATATCGTGCGTTTGCGCGACACCAATGGCGATGGCGCGGCGGATGAGACCCAAGTTTTCGCGTCCGGTTTTAAAAATCCGCGCGGGCTAGCTTGGCGCGAGGGCGCGCTGTATGTTTCCAATCGCGGACCGCTTGACGCGTCGTTCGATCCGAAAAATATATTCATTGGCCAAATCAACACCTTGCGCGATACGAATGGCGACGGCGTCGCGGATGAAAATAAAATCATTTTGGATAAATTATTTTCGCTCGATATTCAACATTCCAACAACGGCATTCAATTTGGGCCCGATGGCAAATTGTATATCGCGATTGGGGGACCGCGCGTCGGACAACTGGAATTAAAAGGCGAAACGTATTGGTACGCGGGCGAGCCGCGCGATGATTGGCAATTCGCGGGCGTGCTGCAAGCGGATGCGAACGGCAAAAATTTAAAACTGTGGGCGCGCGGTTTGCGGAATCCGTACGATCTCGCGTTCGGCGCGGATGGCAAATTGTTTGCTAGCGATAATGGCGACGAGTCTATTCCCACGCCGGACGGCGATGAATTGAATTTGATTGAGCAAGGCGCGGATTACGGTTATCCATATTTTTTTGGCGCGCCGCCGCCCTGGTCGGCGACGCGCGCGCCCATCATGCACTTTGTCACGCACGCCGCGCCGACGGGCGTTGCGGTGTACAAGGCGGAACAATTCCCGGAAGCATATCGCGGCAATGTGTTGACCGCGTTGTACGCGCATGGACAGCCGGGCGCGCGGTATCGGCAAATTACGCGCACGTTTGAAACGACGCAGGATGGCAAGAAAGTTTGGAGGACGCGTTCTTTTGTTGAAGGATTGGATCATCCGACCGCGCTGGCAATCGGTCCCGATGGCGCGTTATATATCGCCGATATGCGCGGCGGCAAAGCGGACGCGCATTTTCCCGGCGCGATTTATCGCGTGACCTATGCCAAACCATAAGATATTTGAAACGCGCGCTTGCGTGTGGCAGCGGAAACGCGTAGAATAGTTACGCGAACTGGTCGAGGCATTTGAAACGCGTTGGCGCAGCGGTTTCATTCTCTGCGGTGACGCTGTTTCGATACAAGAGGGAAAAATGAGTCTTACGCCTCAAAATTTTCCGCGCGCGCGGCGCCAAGATTTGACGATTCAAGCGATGGACGGCGAACTATTGTTGTATGACCGCGCGCTCAATCAAGCGCACGCCTTGAATGCCGCCGCCGCGTTCGTCTGGCGCGCCAGCGATGGCACTCGCTCGGTGGATGAGATAGCGCAGACAATGACGCGCGAATTTGGAATTTCTGCGGATGCCCAGGTGGTTTGGTACGCGTTGGAGCAGTTGAATAAAAGACGTTTGCTCGAAACGACGCTCGAGACGCCTTTGCCGCTGCGGGGTCTCTCGCGTCGCCAATTTCTAAAACGCGCCACCGCAGCCGCCATTTTACTCGCCGCTATAGCCAGTATTACCGCGCCAACGCCCGCTCACGCGCAAGGTTCTTGCGGTCCTTTCGGTTGCTAAGACCAAGCTCATGCGTCAAGTTTTGAAACACTCTCGCGCGTTTTCGGCGAGAGTGTTCTTTTTGACGTTCTAGCGCTTTGCTGATAAAAACTGTGAACGTGTCGCGCCAGTTTCGCGCGGCTTGCGCCGCGCTCTTGGTCTATTTCCTCCTCACGCTTGTCCTCACCTATCCGCTCATTTTGAATTTCACCACGCACGTCGCGGGTGATGGGAGCGATGATCCCGCGCTTGCCTGGAATTTATGGTGGGTGCCGTACGCGCTTTTGAACTTGGGTTCGAGTCCGATTTATACCGATTACATGTTTTTTCCCATCGGGTTGAATCTGGGTTTCTACACGCTCACCTATCTCAATGCGTTTCTCGCGCTTCCATTTCAATTCGCGTTCGACATTATCCCCGCCGCGAACATCAATCTCATTTTGTCGTTTACGCTGAGCGGATTCGGCGCGTATTTGCTCGTCACGTATTTATTGTGTCGCGCGGAGATTTGGACGCGGATGAACGCGGATGAACGCGGAAATGAAACCAATCCGCGTATTCTGCGTTTATCCGCGTCCAATTTCTTTTTTGCCGCATTCGCGGCAGGATTGGTGTACGCCTTTTCCGCGAACAAATTCTTGTACGCCTCGCTCGGCCAATTCAACATCGTGTCGTCGCAGTGGATTCCGTTCTATATTTTGTTTCTGTTCAAAATTTTCGATGCGCCGAAAGCTCCGCTCAAGCACGGATTCTTGTTGGGATTCTTTTTGCTCGCGCAAGCGTTGAGCGAATTTATTTTCGCGTCATTCCTCATTCTCTTTACCGTTGTCTATCTATTTTGTTGGTTAGGCAAGACGCGTTTGCAAATCTCCAATCTCCAATCGCTAATCTCCAATCTCCTTGTCGCCTCCCTCATTTTCCTCGTTCCCATGCTGCCCATTCTTGCCGCGATGATTTCCGATACGCTCGCGGAAGGCGATTTCATTCAGCAAGGTTTGGGTTTCTCGAATATCTTTTCCGCAGACGTTCTCGGCTTTTTCATTCCCTCCCAGTTGCACCCATTCTTTGGCAATCTCCAGTCTCTAGTCTCCTTTCCTTATATCAATTTCATGTATCTCGGTTTTACCGCGCTCGCGCTCGCCGTTATCGCGTTGTGGAAAATAAAAGCCGCGCGCATTTGGGGTATTTGGTTCTTGCTCTTTGCCCTGCTTGCTTTAGGTCCAACATTGCGTATTAACGGCGCGGAATTTGATTTGCCGATGCCGTTCGACGCGCTGCTCGAAATTCCGTTCATCAAAGGCAATCGCTATCCCTCGCGTTGGAGCGTGATGCTGACGTTGAGTTTGGCGGCGTTGGTGGGGTATGGGGTAATGTGGGTATTGCGTCAAGTATCCGGTAGCAAGTATCCGGTAGCGCGTCCCTTGCTGCTTGCCACTTGCTACCTGCTGCTTATTTTTGAACCCCTCTCCACGCCCCTCCCACTCTCCAAGCTCCAAGTTCCTGCGGTGTATGCCGAAATCGCGCCGGGCAATTTTTCCGTGATGGAAATTCCGCTCGCGTGGCGCAACGGTTTTCGCGTGACGGGCAGTTATCGCGCCGATTCGCAAGCGCCGATTGACCGCATTTTCATGTACGCGCAGTTTTATCAAACGGCGCAGCGCCATCCGATTTTGAACGGCAACACGTCGCGTAATCCCGAATTGAAATTTCAATATTTCGCCGAAGCGCCGGTTTTAAATTCGCTCGTCGCGATTCAAACGGGGCATGAAATTGACGCGGCAACGCGCGCGCGGGATCAAGAACTCGTGTCGCGCGTACTGCGATTTTTCGGCACGCGTTATATTGTTTGGCACACCCCTTTTGAACAAGCGAACCGCGCGGTCGCGAATAAAACGCGTACGTACATCGAGGAAATTTTTCCGGTTGCGAAAATCAACGAAAGTTATGAAAACGGGCGCGGCGTGGCGATGTACCAAGTCAACGCGTTGCCCGCGAACGATACACTGGCCCTCAAAGCCGACGACCCGCTCGCGCGTTTGTATTTTGGCGAGGGCTGGGGCGCGTTGGGCGGCGACAAAATTATCGCGCAGCGCAAAGAAGCGAAATTATTTTTCCCGCTCGAAACGCCGCGGGATATGAAACTCGAGTTATCGGGGTTTAAAGCCATTGACGGAGCTCATTGGGGTATTTCTGTCAATGGCGTCGAAATTTCGCGGCAAACCCCTCCCGAAGCAGCGACGCAAATTGCGACGGTGCCTGAAACGCTTGCGCGTTCAGGCATCAACGAAATCACTTTTTCCTTTGATAAAACGCTCCCCATCACCCAAGCACCCAATCACCAAACTTTTATCGTCGTTCGCAGCGCAGGCGAAGAACAGGGCGCGTTCGGACATATTTTCGTGAATGGCGTGGATGAATCGCCCAACGCGCGCGGCTATAATATCGTCGTCGTCGAACCGCTTACGGGCGAAATCAGCGCGCGCGCAAATTTTGATACGTTCGCGTCGGAGCAAGCATCGGAGCGGATGGCGCAATTCATCGCGCGAATTCCGAACGGCAAAATCGTCGCCGTTGCGGCGAGCGATGAAGCGTCATTTCATTTGACGCAAGTGGGCGTAGACGCGCTCGCGACGCTCGGCGCGAAAATAGATTTGCGAAATAAATTTCGTTGGTCGCACGCGCTGCTTGCGACAAAGGGCGAACCGCAAACCGCGCGCGAGGCGGCGTCGGAAATTACCGTGTCGCAAATTATTCAAGGCGCGGGTTTGCTCGAACCGGCTCTTGCCGCATCCATCGGCGAAATTCGCATCGAACCCGCGCCGTAAGCTTTAAACTCGAGTTACAGCCGCAATTTTTATTTTCTCTCACCTCGCGCTATAATCACAACGTTGTAAAAATGTCATCTCGCTCGAAACCTCGCGTCCTCGTTCTCGGTCTCGACGGCGCAACCTGGACGCTGCTCGACCCTCTACTCGCGCAAAACAAACTCCCAACGTTGGGCAAGTTAATCGCAAACGGTTCGCGCTCGATTTTGCGTTCGTGCATTCAGCCCTCCTCGGAACAAGCGTGGAGCGCGTTCGCCACCGGCAAACAGAACGGCAAATTCGGGCTGTACGGATTTTATCAGCGCGCGCAAAATTCGTACGCGCTCGAATACATCAACGCGTCGCATCGCCGCGCGGCAACGCTGTGGCGCATCTTGAGCGAACGCGGTAAAAAATGCGTCGTCGTTAATGTGCCGCTCACGTGGCCCGTCGAACCAATCAATGGCGCGTTGGTGAGCGGCTTGATGACGCCCGGGCTCAACAGTGAATTCACCTATCCGCCCGAATTGAAAAACGAACTCTTGAAAGAATTGGGCGAGTACATTATTGATGTGGACATCGAACGCGGCGAAAGCGATATTGGGTCATTAGGTGATTTGGTGATTCGGGTAAAGCGCATGAGCGAATTGCAAACGCGCGCGTTTGAATATCTGCTCGAAAAAAATCCCGAATGGGATTTTGGAATGTTGGTGCATCGCGCGCCGGATATTTTGTGCCACAAATTTTGGCGTTATCAAGACCCAACGCATCCGCTCTACAACGAAAGCGACGCGCAACAATGGGGCAGTGTCATCAACGATTGCTTTGAATATCTCGATAAATTTAATGAACGCATTCTTGAAAAATACGCGGATGAAAATACGACGGTCATTGTTTTGTCTGATCACGGTTTCGGTCCGCTCACGCACGCGGTCTATTTGAATCAATATTTCGCGCAAACAGGGATTTTGGCGTACAAAAAACAATCCGGAAATACTTTTTCATCCGCCTTGCGCGCGGGCGTGAAACGTTTGAACAATCCGCTCGTCGCCGCCGCGAAAACCAAAGCGTTTGAATGGATGCCGCGTTTGAAATCCAATCTGCACTATTCGATGGCATACGGCAACATAGATTGGGCAAACACGAAAGCGTATGCGGTGGGGACGATGGGGAATGTGTATTTGAATGTGCGCGGGCGCGAGCCGGAAGGACGGCTGGAGACTGGAGAATACGAAGGCGCGCGAGATGAGGTAATCGCGGCGATGCGCGAACTCCAAGACCCCGAAACGGGAAAACCTATTTTCGATTTTGTGTATCGCCGCGAAGAAATTTATAGCGGTGACGCGTTGGAAGATGCGCCTGATGTGATTGGTTTGATTGATGGCCCGTATCACATTGCCGCCGTAGATTGGCGCGGGGAACATAGAAGCACGAAAACCGCGAAAGGGCGCGAAAACCGCGAAAGAAACGGCAAGGCGATTGTCGAAAAAGTGGGCAGCGGATTGTTGTTTGTCAGTGATACGTCGGGACAGCATCGGATGGATGGAATGTTGGTGATGGATGGAAATGGAATCGTGCCGCAATCTTCAATCTCTAATCTCCAGTCTCTGCATTTAATTGACTTGGCACCGACGATTTTGCGGTTGTTTAATGAAAAAATTCCTGACGACATGGACGGGCGCGTGCTGAATGAATTGTTGTTGCATCAACGCTCTGCGGAATACGCGCCTGCAGCGGTTTTTGAAAATCAAATGGACGGCGAGTATTCGGACGCGGAACAAAAAGAAATCGAGGAACGTTTGGCGGGACTGGGGTATTTGGGGTAGGATGTATTGGGGAGGATAGCGGATGGCAGTTTTACTCAAAACGATTCCAGCCAATGTCGCGCAGCAGCGCGCCCAAGAATTTTTGCGCGAGAACGAACTGATTCGCTTCTCGGTCGGCGCGCCCCGCCGAATGGTTTCGGCATTGCGCAGCGTGTGGAGCGTCCCTGTCGAGCTCCGTTACCCCGATTACGGGTTAGTTGGACAAGTCGGCATTATTGCGGTGGATGAAGAAACGGGTAATGTAGTGGCATGGACGCCGCGCACCGAGATGTTGACTACCGCAGGCGAATTGTATTGCGACCAACGAAAAGACATTCTCAAAACGCGCCGAACGATGCCCGCCGAAGACCCACGCCATCCATTGATTTATCAGCGCGAAGGCGCGGCAGGATACGAACCCGCTATTCGTGACACGGGAGTGCGCGTGCGCGCGATTGTCCAATACAATCGTTTACAGCATGGGGATATTGGCGCGATCCTTGAATCGGTCCGCCATATTTCCCCGGAACAAGTACGCGCAGCGTTGGCTTATTATGACGACCACGCGGATGAGATTGATTTTTTTATCGCTGAGAGTGGCGGCGAGTATTTGGAATATGTGATGAGAGAATGGGAGCGGCGTCAGTCCAAAGCAGGCACAAGCACAGAACCCAACGCACAATGAACATCGAAAATGACTCTGCGCGTGAACCAACGCTCTACCTCATTCCCTATCTTGACGAAGACTTTGACCTCAACGTCATGGACGCATTGCGCGAGCGCGGATACGAGGTCTATTCGGCGCGAGATGAAGGTTTCACAACCGCCAAGTTAGGAAGAACGATAAGCGATGCGGAACAATTGGCGTATGCAGTGAGCCGCGCGTGGACAGTGGTCACATTCAATCGCGGCGACTTTGCAAATCTGCACATCGAATACCTCACAAAAGGTTGGGAGCATAACGGCATTGTCGTCTCGCTTCAGGTCGAAACAGGACGCGCGGTGCGCGCATTGTTGAATTTACTCGACAAAGTTTCAGTGGACGAGGCGCGAAATCAATTGTTGTATTTGCAGAATTTTGAATAGCAGCACGGAACAACAAGAAATCGAGGAACGGTTGGCGGGGTTGGGGTAAATGGGGGGATTGAATAAAGAACGCAACCATGATCAAGCTAAAGGAATTTACCACGGCGGTGGACAGGAATGGCGTCAAGGTTATTCCCAGTCACTCAGCAACAGAATCATCTCAAACAGCTCGGGAAAAACCGCCGCGCGTGGTTTTTGATTTGTTTTTGGGGAATGACCGCAAAGACGCACGTGGAAGGCGATTTCGAGAGCATCGGGCTCTTTCATCTTTGCAAGAGTATGTGATGATTGATGAAACAGAACACTATATCGAATACTATCGCCGCGAAGGGCAATTTTGGATTTTGGAAACCATAGAGGAAATGGAGGCGATCTTGAAAGTGCGCTCACTTGATTTGGAAATCCCTTTGTCAGAGATTTATGAAAAAGTGGCGTTGCCGAGCGAGTAGATTTGTGCAAAGAACGTTTAGCGGGGTTGGATTATTTGGAGTAGACTACGATATTGCAATAAATCGGATTTCGGAAACGTTGCCGACAGGTGTAGTCTCAATCGAGGAACATCATGGACTGGGATGTCTTTATCAGTCATGCTTGGGAAGACAAAGAAACCTTTGCGCGACCTCTAGCAAAGGCGTTGATAGCGCGTGGTCTCAATGTTTGGTTTGATGAGTTTACACTCACGGTCGGAGATAGTCTCCGACGTAAAATAGATGAAGGATTAGCACATTCAAAATACGGAATAGTTATTCTGAGCCCAAGTTTCTTTGCCAAAGAATGGCCCCAAAAAGAACTCGATGCACTTGTGACGCGCGAAAGTGGTGGCACGAAAGTCATTTTGCCCGTTTGGCATCGAATCACCGCTGAGCAGATTGGAAAATATTCACCCTTATTGGCAGATCGAGTCGCCGTATCATCAGACCGTGGGCTTGATGATGTTGTCCCCCAACTACTCCATGCAATGCAATTCACAGATGAAGCGTTGCGCCTAAAGCGGGAGCGCGATGCCAAGGTAGCGGCTAAAAAAAAAGCGGAAGAGGAACGACTAGCGAAGGAGAGAGCGGAACGAGATAGAATCGCCCGAGAACAGAAAGAACGTGAAAAGGCGGAACGTGATCGAGTTGCTCGTCAAGAAATAGAGACGACAAAATCGCTTAAGCAAGATGAGGGGAGTGGCAACTCAACAACTCGATACGCGTTTATTGCTTTGGGTGTCGTTGTCTTGCTTGGAGCATTGGGATTTGGTCTATCTGCCATTCTGCCACCTACTCAAACCTCTACTCCAACGCGCGTCGCCCTTGCAACACGGACAGACACAACTATCGCCAAGACAAAAACAATAATTCCAGATACTTCGACGCCTGATGTAAAACCAACGCCAACGACTCCAAGAATGCCGACAAATACTGCGATTCCAACAATTCCCATTATGTCGTCTCCTGCCATAACGTCTCTTACTCCTTCATCCACACCAAATTCTGTGGGGCAATTACCAAAAATTGAAGAGAAAGTGATTGGTGATGCTCCAATGGTGTTTGTCCCAGTGGGCGATTTCATAATGGGTACTCAACGTGATGCCGAAGCTAGTCAAGATGAAAAACCGGCACATAATGTTTATCTAGATGGTTATTGGATAGACAAATACGAAGTAACGAATGCGATGTATCAGAAGTGCGTCGATGCTGGTGCATGCAAATTTTCTGGAAGCAATAAGTCTGGCTTGCGGGGTAGCACTCCTTACTACGGCAATCCGGAGTTTGATAATTATCCTGTAATCAATATGTCTTGGTACCATGCGGATACTTATTGTCGATGGGTGGGAAAACGCTTACCAACTGAAGCCGAATGGGAAAAGGCCGCACGCTGGACAGATGCGCGTATTTATCCATGGGGAAACAGTTTCGACCAAAATCGTCTAAATTCCCGAGATGGTAGATTTATCGATACGACAGCTGGGGGGAGCTATCCACTGGGAGCAAGTCCCTATGGAGTTATGGATATGGCTGGAAATGTTTGGGAGTGGGTAGCAGATTGGTACGCTACAAACTTTTATGAAAACTCGCCAATCCAAAACCCTACAGGCCCATCTACTGGTACAATGAAAATTAGGCGTGGTGGCTCCTGGATGGACGAATTGAAGTTTACACGTCTAACGACTTTGCGAAGTCCGATGGAGCCACATAACAACGGTCAAATGGCCACTGGTTTTCGTTGTGCAGAGTAGCGCGGAAGCGAAACATCAGAAATAAAGCAATAGAGGACAAAAACGAAAAATGATTAAACTAATGAACCAACAGTACATCGGCGAAATCGCCCCGCACGGGGGCGTATTAATCAATCGCATCGTCACGGGCGCAGAACGCGAAAAAATTATCGCGCGCGCGGAAAGCGCCAAAAGCGCGCATCATTATCGCACGCTCAATTCGGTGAATTTGTCCGACCTCGAAATGATCGCTGTCGGCGCAATGAGTCCGCTCACCGGATTCATGGGCAAAGCGGATTACGAAAACGTCGTCAACAATATGCGCTTGGCGAACGGACTGCCGTGGAGCATTCCGATTACGCTGCCTGTGTCGCGCGAACTCGCGGACAATTACGCCATCGGCAGTGACATTGCGCTCGTCGAATCGGACGGACATCTCGTCGGGCTATTGGAACTCGCGGAAAAATTCGATTACGACAAGGTGCATGAAGCGAAAAACGTGTATCGCACCGACGAAGAAAAACATCCCGGCGTCGCGCGCTTGTACGCGCAGGGCGATGTGTATCTCGCGGGCGAGGTGTGGCTGATTGACATGCCGCAGCAAGCGAAAACGGAATTTCCGGAATTTCGTCACACGCCGGAGCAAACGCGCAAAATGTTCGCGCTCAATGGCTGGAACAAAATCGTCGCGTTCCAGACGCGCAATCCGATTCATCGCTCGCACGAATACATTCAAAAGACCGCGCTCGAAATTGTGGACGGTTTGTTTTTGCATCCGCTCGTCGGCGAAACCAAAGCGGACGATATTCCCGCCGATGTGCGAATGACGTCGTATCAAACGCTGCTGCGCGATTATTATCCGCCCGACCGCGTGCTGCTCGGCGTCTTTCCCGCCGCGATGCGTTACGCCGGTCCGCGCGAAGCCATTTTCCACGCGCTCTGCCGCAAAAATTACGGCTGCACGCACATGATTATCGGACGCGACCATGCGGGCGTTGGAAATTATTATGGCACGTACGACGCGCAGCAAATGTTCAACAATTTCACGACGGAAGAAATCGGCATCACGCCGTTGAAATTTGAACACACCTTTTATTGCAAAAAATGCGGCGGCATCGTTTCGGCGAAAACGTGCCCGCATCCCGAAGAGGATCATGTGGTTTTGAGCGGCACCAAAGTTCGTCAAATGCTGGAACGCGGCGAAATGCTTCCGCCCGAATTTACGCGTCCCGAAGTCGCGCAAGTTTTGATTGAAGGCATCGCGAAAAAGAAAGCGGAAAATCAGTAACATGACGCATACACCTAATTTTCAATTTGGCAAAGGCAAGAAAAAACGCGTCCTCGTCATCGGTCTCGACTGCGCGGAACCTTCGCTGGTGTTTGACCAATATCGCGCGGAACTGCCGAATCTGAATTATCTCATGTCGAACGGCGTGTGGGGCGAACTCGAATCGGTGCTGCCGCCCATCACCGTTCCCGCGTGGATGTGTTCGCAAACTTCCAAAGACCCCGGCACGCTCGGCATTTATGGTTTTCGCAATCGCGCCGATTATTCTTATGAAAAAATGACGATTGCGAATGCGCGTTCGATTGTGGAACCGACGGTGTGGGATTATCTTGGACGCGTCGGCAAACAATCGTACATGATTGGCGTGCCGCCCTCGTATCCGCCGAAACAGGTGAACGGCGGAATGGTGGGCTGTTTTCTTTCGCCGAACGTCAACAGCAAATTTACGTATCCCGAAACGTTGCGCGAAGAAATTTTGCGCGTCGCGCCGAATTACGCGGTGGACGCGGAAAATTTTCGCACCGAAAACAAACAGTGGCTGCTGGAAAAAATTTATGAAATGACCGAAGCGCGCTTCAAGGTGATTCATCATTTGATGAAAACGCGCGACTGGGATTATTTCATGTCGGTTGAAATCGGCGTGGACCGTTTGCATCACGGTTTCTGGAAATATCACGACCCGAAACATATCAAGCACGAGCCGGGCAATTCGCTTTTGAATTCGATTCACGATTATTATGTGTGGCTCGATAAAGAAATCGGCAAGACGCTCGAATTGATTGACGACGAAACGAGCGTGATTGTGATGAGCGACCACGGCGCGAAACGGATGGACGGCGGCATTTGTATCAACGAGTGGTTGGTGCAAAATGGTTATCTCGTTCTCGACGAAAAACCGCAAGGCGTGATTCCGTTAGCCAAAGCGAAAATCAACTGGGACAAAACGCGCGTGTGGGGCGAAGGCGGTTACTATTCGCGCGTATTTCTGAATGTGCAAGGACGCGAACCGAACGGCATCATTCCGCCCGACCAGTACGAACAAGTGCGCGATGAATTGATTGCAAAATTTCACGCGCTGCCCGACCACGAAGGCAAACCGATGAAAACGCACGCGTTCAAACCGCAAGACGTGTACAAAAAGGTGAACGGCATCGCGCCCGACCTCATCGTCATTTGGGGCGATTTGTATTGGCGCGGCGTCGGCTCGCTCGGTTCGGGCGAAATCTATACGTTTGAAAATGACACCGGTCCCGACGACGCGAATCACGCGCAGCAAGGGATGTACATTTATTTCGACCCAAAGCGCAAACTCGGCGGACGCGAATTGAAAAATTCAAAACTCGTTGACATTGCGCCGACGGTGTTGAATGAATTCGGTCTGCCGATTCCGGCGGATATGATTGGAAAAATTATCAAAAGCGAAGGGTAAAGAGGTAGACAGGTAGACAAGTAGACAGGTCATGATTACCTGTTTCCTTGTCTACCTGTCTACTTGCTACGCAACAGTGGAACATCAAGGATTCACACTCTGGTTCACCGGGCTTTCGGGCGCGGGCAAGACAACCGTCTCGCGCGTGATTGAACAAGAACTGCGCGCGCGCGGCATGAAAGTCGAAGTCTTGGACGGCGATGTGGTGCGCGAAAATTTATCAAAAGGTTTGGGCTTTTCCAAAGAAGATCGCGACACAAACATTCGCCGCATCGGTTGGGTGTGCGAAGTGTTGTCGCGCAACGGCGTTGTCGCGATCGCGGCGGCGATTTCACCCTACCGCGAAATTCGTGACGAGATTCGCGGCAAGATTGAAAATTTTGTCGAAGTGTACGCCGAATGTCCGATTCCCGTTTTGGCGGAACGCGACGTGAAAGGGTTGTACAAAAAGGCGCTCGCGGGCGAAATTAAAAATTTCACCGGCGTCAGCGACCCCTACGAAGCGCCGCTCAATCCCGAAGTGACGTATCACTCGGACAAGGAAACGGTGCAGGAATCCGCGCAGAAAATTTTGAGAACACTGGAAGAGATGGAATTGATTCCGGTGCGCGAAATGGCACAAGTATAAATAAGGAGGCGCGTATGGCGATGCGAGAGACCTTAATCCCAATGGAAACGAGTTTGTGGAATGAGTTTGCCGAAACGGTTGCAAAACAGGACAAACGTCCATACTCGTACTTGGCGCAGCTAGTACGCGAGTATCTGGAGGAACAAGCCGACCTCGTACTATTCGAGGAAATGCGTCGCGATGCGCGCGGACGGATCAAGACGGACGCGGAAGCCGTGCGGATGGTAAAAGAAATCCGCCGTGCCAGAGCGCCCAAGAACGCGCGTCACAAACAAAATGGCAAAACGCAAAGAGCGTCTGCGCGTCGTAATTGACGCGAGTGTAATTGGGCGCGCGTGGACAAGCCCGAATCGTCACTCGCCAAGTGTGCGCGTCTATTTGCTATGGGTGCATCATCGGCTCCAGCTTTTTGTCTCTGACGAGATAGTCGAGGAATACGAAACTCTAGCGCGTCGCGCAAGGATCGCGGAACCGCGCATTGCCAAGTTCATGGAACGATTGCTTGCGCGTGACTCGGTGACATGGATCAAGCTGGGACGGCGTTTTCATCTGGAACGAGACCTGAAAGACGAACATGTCTTGGCTGCTGCTGACTCGGGGCAAGTAAGGTTTCTGATCACTTTGGATCGCGACCTGTTAGAAATATCAATCCAAGAACGCCGCCGCTTCAAATTCGAAATCGTCACGCCCGCGCAATTTCTCGAACGGATTGCATAAATCGTGACTCTCAATTTCTAATCTCCAATCTCCAATGTCTTCCCGTCTTCGTCTCGGTCTCGTCGGTTACGGCTATTGGGGTCCGAACCTCGCGCGCAATTTTCATCAGTTGCCCGAGGCGTGGCTCGTCGCGTGCGCGGACGCCGACAACGCGCGTTTAGCGGAAGCCGCGCGTTTGTATTCACTGCAACAAACGGCGAACGACGCGCGCGCGCTCATCGAAAATCCCACTCTCGACGCGCTGGTGATTGCCACACCGGCGCGTTCCCATTTCGAACTTGTGTCGCAAGCGCTGAATGCGGGCAAACATGTTCTTGTCGAAAAACCGCTCGCGCTCACGAGCGCCGACGCGCGCGCGTTGACTGACCTCGCGCGCAAAAATAATCGCGTCTTGATGGTGGGACACACGTTCGAGTACAACCCTGCCGTCTGGAAAATTCAAGAGCTATTGGACGCGGGCGCGTTGGGCGAGCTCTATTACATTTACGCGAACCGCGTGAATCTCGGACGCGTGCAAACGGACATTAACGCGTTGTGGAGCATCGCGCCGCACGATGTTTCGATTATGCTCGCGCTGCTGAAACAAATGCCGCTTTCCGTTTCCGCGCACGGCGCGACATATTTGCATCCAGGAATTGAAGATGTTGTATTCGCGCTGTTGAATTTTCCAAACAATATTGTCGGACACATTCACGCGTCATGGCTCGACCCGAGCAAAACGCGGCAGATGACGTTTGTTGGTTCGGAGAAAATGATTGTGTATGACGACGTGGACCCCGAAGCGAAAATCAAAATTTACGACAAAGGCGTCTACAAACGCGGCGACGCGTTCGGCGAATTTCAACTGCGCGTGCGCAGCGGCGATTTGTACATTCCGAAAATTGATTTAACCGAACCGCTCAAGCACGAGTGCGCGCATTTTCTCGAATGTATCCGCGACAACAAAACGCCGCGCACCGACGGCGAGAACGGTTTGCGCGTCGTGCGCGTGTTGGAAGCCGCGCAAGAGTCGTTGGGGCAGAATGGAACTCCTATTCAACTCAATTCAATGGACGCGGATAAACGCGGATGAACGCGGAAAATAATAAAGTAATTCACCCCAACGTTTTCTTTGCCACCGACCCAACACTCGGCGCATTCGTCATTATCGGCGAGCCGCCGCGCGGAAAAAATTCGGGCGAACTCGTAACGCGCATCGGGGCGCGCGCGGTGATTCGTTCGCACACCGTCATTTACGCGGGCAATGTGATTGGCGACGATTTTCAAACCGGTCACGGCGTTTTGCTGCGCGAAGAAAACGAAATCGGCAACAACGTCAGCATCGGCTCGCACACGATTGTGGAACATCATGTTAAAATTGGCGACAACGCTCGTTTGCACTCGAACGTTTTTGTCCCCGAATTTTCGGTGCTGGAAGAAAACTGCTGGCTCGGTCCGAACGTCGTCGTCACGAACGCGCGCTATCCGCAATCGCGCGGCGTCAAGGAAAATTTGCGCGGCGCGCACATTAAACGCGGCGCGAAAATCGGCGCGAACGCGACATTATTGCCCGGCGTCGTGATTGGCGAAAACGCGTTGGTGGGCGCGGGCGCGGTGGTCACGCGCGATGTTCCCGACGGCGCGGTGGTCATAGGTAATCCCGCGCGCGTCATCAAGAGCATCGCCGAAATTGCAGACTATGACGAATGATGGAGGACGAACGACGAATGACAAATCCCATCACAGAACTTCGTATTCAATACACCAGCGGCGCGCTTGACGAACACGACGCGAACGCGAACCCATTCGTCATGTTTCAACAATGGCTCGACGTCGCCATCGCCGAAAATTTGGCCGAACCGAACGCGATGCTTGTGGCGACTGCCGCGCTCGACGCGAAACCGTCCGCGCGCGTTTTACTTTTGCGCGGCGTGGACGAACGCGGCTTTATTTTTTTTACCAATTACGCGAGCCGCAAAGGCAAAGAACTCAAAGACAACCCTTTTGCCACGCTCGTTTTTTTCTGGCAGCCGCTGCATCGCCAAATTCGCATCGAAGGACGCGTCGAACGCGTGAGCGCGCAAGAATCGGACGCGTATTTTGATTCGCGCCCGCGCGGTTCACAGTTGAGCGCGGCGGCGTCACCGCAAAGCCAAGTCATTCCGAACCGCGCATTTTTGGAAACGCGCGTAGCGGAACTCGACGCGAAAAATCCGAATCATGTTTTGCGTCCCGCGCAGTGGGGCGGCTACCGCGTGATTCCCGACGTCTTTGAATTCTGGCAAGGACGCGAAAATCGTTTGCATGATAGATTGCGTTACACGCGCGGCGTGAACAATGTTTGGAACATCGAACGGCTCGCGCCGTGAATGGCGGATGGCAGATAGCAGATAGCGGATAACAGATAGCAGATTGGAACTATCGCACCATCGCACTATCGCACTATCATACTATCCCATTATCACACTCGATTTAAAATGCGCGTTTTTTTGAAAATTTTCCTCGCCGCGTTTTTATTTTTGCTCGCGTTCTCGGCTTCCACCGCGTACGCGTGCGGCTGCGGCATTTATATTACTCAAGGCGATGATGCGCGTGTGGCTCAAGAACGTTCGCTGCTGCGCTGGGACGGACAGCGCGAACTGATTGTCATGTCGCTCGGCGTTTTAGGAGAATCGCCCGAAGCCGCAATCATTGTGCCTGTGCCGTCGCAAGCGGATGTCCAGCTCGCCGACGCGAAAATT
This sequence comes from Anaerolineae bacterium, assembly GCA_021463195.1. Classification (GTDB taxonomy): domain Bacteria; phylum Chloroflexota; class Anaerolineae; order UBA4142; family SHND01; genus SHND01. The sequence goes on along the minus strand of JAJTXZ010000006.1, from coordinate 54,848 downwards.
TTTGACGAGCTGCAAGAAATGACCAAGCCGTTAGAGCGCGTCAAAACAGAATGGGTGTTTTTCCCAATGATGGGCGTGGGCGCGTTGCCGCCGGATGGCGCGGGGGCGCCAGCGGTAACGGTCTTGTCGCGTCAAAATCTCGGACCGTTCGATGTGGCGAATCTCGCCGCGACCGACGCGCGCGTCTTGAATGCGTGGCTCGACGAAAATGGTTTTCAACTCGACCCACGCGCAGCCGAAATTCTCGCGCCGAATATCGAAAAAAATTGGACTTTTGTCGCGATTCGCGTGCGCCCGGACCAAGCTGACGCGCGCTTAACGGGCGACCTTGCGCCGCTTGCCATCGCGTTTGATACAAACGAATTGATTTATCCGATGCGTTCGTCCGCGTTGGCGGACAATCAACAGACGGTGGCGCTGTACATTTTGGCGGACCATCGCGTCGAAAAAAATAGCTCGTTTGGCGCATCGCGCGTGGCGTACGCGGATTGGATTGAACCATCGTCGCTTGCGCCCGCTTCGACTCTCGCGCCCTATATCGAACGAAAATATTTTTTGACCAAATATATTGATTCGGTGGACCCGACCCAAGTGGACGACGATTTCACATTCACGTTCGCGCCGCAAGATACGATCTTTCGCGAAGTGAATGTTAAAATCATCAAACAAGATGTGAGCGGTTTTGTTTTACTGGCGTGCGTTGGCGCGATGTTTTTGGGCGCGGCGGCGTTTGTTATTTTTCTTGTAATGTTCACGCGGCGACGCGCGGTAGGTGATGGTGCGATAGTGCGATGGTGCGATGGTGCGATGGTGCGATGGTGCGATAGTGCGATAGTGCGATAGTGCGATGGTGCGATAGTGCGATGGTGCGATAGTGCGATAGTAAATATTCAATCTCAAGTCTCTAATCTCCAATCTCTAATCTCCAATCTCTAATCTCCAATCTCTAATCTCCAATCTCTAATCTCCAATCTCTAATCACAGGAGTTTTATGAAAATCCCACTCGTAGATTTACACGCGCAATACGAAACCATCAAGCCCGAAATTGACGCGGCGATTCAGCGCACGATTGACCGCACCGCGTTTATTCTCGGACCCGAAGCCAAACAGTTCGAAGAAAATTTCGCGCGCTTTTGCAATGTCAAACACGCGATTGGTCTCGATTCCGGCACGGCGGCGTTACATCTCGCAATGATGGCGCTGAACATCGGCGCGGGCGATGAGGTGATTACTAGCGCGCACACGTTCATCGCCACGTCCGAACCGATTGCGCTGCTCGGCGCGCGCCCGGTGTTCGTTGACATTGACCCTCGCACATACAATCTTGATCCAAACAAATTAGAATCCGCCATCACGCCGCGCACCAAAGCGATTATTCCCGTGCATTTGTACGGACAGCCCGCCGAGATGGACGCGATTATGGAAATCGCGCGCAAACACAACATTCCCGTCATCGAAGACGCCGCGCAAGCGCACGGCGCGACGTATCGCGGACGCAGCGTCGGCACGATGGGCTTGATGACCTGTTTCAGTTTTTATCCGGGAAAAAATCTCGGCGCGTATGGCGACGCGGGCGCGCTCGTGACGAATGATGATGAACTGAATCATAAAATTCGGATGCTGCGCGACCACGGGCGCACCAGCAAATACGAACATGAAATCAGCGGCTATGGGTTTCGTCTCGATGGGATTCAAGGCGCGATCCTCGATGTGAAATTAAAACATCTCCCCGAATGGAACGCGGCGCGCCGCGCGCACGCGGACTATTACACCGAATTATTGTCGAACGTGGACGCTTCGATTGTGACGCCGTACGAACCCGCGTATGTCAAAGCGGTGTATCACTTGTACGTCATTCGCACGCGTCAGCGCGATGAATTGCTTGAATATCTCAAAGCGCGCGACATTGAGGCGGGGATTCATTATCCTGTGCCATTGCACATGCAACCCGTCTATAAAAATCTCGGACACCAGCGCGGCGAATTTCCTGAAACAGAAAGAGCGGCGCAAGAAATTTTATCGCTGCCGATTTATCCCGAACTCGCGCACGCGCAGATGGAACGCGTGGTGGAGACGATGCGCGAGTTTTATCAAAAAAACAAGTTCAAAGCTAAAAGCTAAAAGTAAAAATATTCTTTGCATGACTTTTAGCTTTTAACTTTTAACTTTTTACTTGTCCCTTGACTCCTCTCATCTCGACCCAATGGCTTGCCAAACACTTGAACGACGCAAATGTTCGCGTCGTTGACACGCGTTGGTATTTATTGCAGCCCACCAAAGGCGAAACGGATTATGCAAGCGCGCACATACCGAACGCGATTTATCTGCACGTTGACCGCGATTTGGCCGCGCCGCCGCTGCCCGACGCAAAAACGGGACGTCATCCGTTGCCCGACGCGGACGCGTTCGCGGAAACGATGGTGCGCGCGGGAATCTCGGGCGAAACGCGCGTTATCGCGTACGATGATGCGGGCGGCGCGAATGCGGCGCGGTTGTGGTGGTTGCTGCGATATTTTGGACACGAAAACGTTTCGTTGCTCGACGGCGGTTTGACGCAGTGGATTGTGGAAGGCAGACCGTTGACCGCAGAGATTCCAAAATTTCCGCGCGGAGATTTTCACGCGCGCGCGAATCCCAACATGGTGATCACAAAAGCGGAGATGACTGGATTGCTCCGTAATTCGCGCGTCTTGATCCTCGACGCGCGCGCGCCTGAGCGCTATCGCGGCGAAACGGAACCGATTGATGTGCGCGCAGGACACATTCCCGGCGCAATCAGCGCGCCGCTTGCAGGGAATCTGATTTCGACAAATGATTTGCGCTTTCGCAATCCGACAGAATTGCGCGCGCGGTTTGAGGCGTTGGGCGCGAACGACGCGTCTGAAATCATCGCCTATTGCGGCAGCGGCGTGAATGCGGCGCAGGAAATTTTCGCGCTCGAACTCGCGGATTTTGACCGCGCGCGTTTGTACGCGGCGTCGTTCAGCGAATGGAGTCGCGACGCGGATTTGCCGATTGCGACAGGGCGCGCGCCCTATTGATGGTATAATTTTTGCGAGGCGACAGAGTTTCGCGGCGCGTTCCTCCGCCGCGATTTTAAACTTTTGATGTCACAAACAATCTCCCGGCTCCCGTCTCCGCCTTTGCTCGCCCCGACGCATCCGTATCTCTCGGTCTTTATTCCCGCGCGCAATGAAGCGGGCAATATCGCGCCGTTGATGGAAAAAATCGCGCGCGCGTTCCGCGACAACGCGTTGGACGCGGAAGTGATTTTTGTGGATGACGGTTCTACGGATACGACATGGCAAGAAGCGCTGGCGGCCGCCGCGCAATATCCGTTTCTACGCTTGTTCCGGCACCGCCGTTCGTTCGGTCTCACCGAAGCAATGCGAACGGGCTTTCGGCACGCGCGCGGCGAGACGGTAATTTTTTTACCCGCCGATTTGGAATCGGATCCCGAAGAAGATATTCCAAAACTCTTGGCGAAATTGAATGAAGGTTACGATGTCGTCGCGGGCTGGCGGCAGGGACGCAGCGACGGCAAAGTGTTCGCGTCGCGAATTTACAACGCGGTGTCGCGCGCGCTGTTCGATGTGCAAGCGCACGATATGAATTGGATCAAGGCGTTTCGACGCGAGGCGCTGGACGGGTTGCATTTGCGTTCGGACTGGCATCGTTTCATTTTGCATATCGCGTCGGAAAATGGATACAAAATCGGCGAAGTCCCGGTCAATTTTTATCCGCGTCAAAAAGGCAAAAGCAATTTTGGCATTGCGCGCATTCCGATTTCGTTCCTCGATGTGTTGGTGGTGAAATTCTTGATGACGTTTTCGCGCAAGCCGATGTTGTTTTTTGGCGGTCTGGGCGCGGCGGCGATTTTGTTCGCGTTTCTCATTTGGACGTATCTGACCATTTTATATTTCAATACGCCGGGCAATATGCAGCAGCGTCCGTTGTTTACGCTCGCGGGTTTTATTTTTATCGCGGGCATTCTATTGTTCATCGGCGGCTTTCTCGCCGAACTCGTCGTTTCGCAAGCCGACCGCTTGGAAGATTTGGAACAAACGCTGCGCGCGCGCGAACTTGAGGAGCGATTGACGCGGTAACGACATGCGCGTTCTCTTGCTCACGCACGTTTTTCCTCGCGCCGCCGATGATTCGCTCGGCGCGTTTTTGTTGCATTTGACGCAAGCGTTTGCGGCGCGCGCGCAAACGTTGGTCATTGCGCCGCACGCGGCGGGATTGTCTGACCGCGAAAATTTTGGCGCGGTTCAGGTCGTGCGGTTTCATTACGCGCCCGACGCGCAAGAAATGTTGGCGTACACGGGTGTCATGCACGAACGCGTAGCGCGCGGCGGCGCAAAAATTTTATTCGCGCGATTTGGGTGGAATTATTTTCGCGCGGCGCGGCGCGCGGCGAAAGAATTTCAGCCCGATGTGATTCACGCGCACTGGTGGTTGCCCGGTGGCTTGGTCGGCGCGCTGGTTTCCAAACTCACCCATACGCCGCTCATCATCACCACGCACGGGACGGATGTGGAACAACTGCGCAAGGCGCGGTGGGCGCAGCCGCTCGCGCGTTTTGCGTTTGGACAAGCGCGCGTTGTGACATGCGGCTCGCATTATTTACGCGAGCGGTTGATTGAATTGCATGCGGCGGACGCGGCGCGCGTGCGCGTGATTTCGATGCCGGTGAATCCGCTGTTTGTAAATCAAAATTCAAAAGTGAAAATTGAAAAATTGAACTTGGAAAATGCGACGCGGGAATTTCGCATTCTCACCGTGGCGCGCCTGACGAAACAAAAGGGCGTTGACACGCTGCTTGACGCGCTAGACATTTTGCGCGCGCGCGGCATTGACGCGCGTCTGCGTATCGCGGGCGATGGCGACCAACGCGAATTTTTGGAGCGCAAAACCCGCGCGCTGCGACTCGACGCGCACGTGGATTTTTTGGGCGCGCGTTCGCAAGCCGAATTGCCGGCGCTGTATGCCGCGTGCGACGCATTCGCGCTGTCGTCGGTGCGCGAAGGGATGGGGCTGGTGTTGGCGGAAGCGTTGTTGTGCGGCGCGCCGGTGATTGCGACTGATTCGGGTGGGGTGACCGATATTGTGCGCGACGGCGAAACCGGATTGTTGTTTCCCGAACGCGACGCGCGCGCGCTCGCCGACGCGCTGGAAAAATACGCGCGCGATTCCGCTTATGCCGCGCGGCTCGCGCGCGGCGGACGCGCGTTGGCCTTGGAGCGCTTGGCGCCCGAACGCGTCGCCGCGCAATTTTTGGATTCCTATGAAGCAGCCACTAAATCATAACACGGCGTCTGTTATCCGTTGTGTGCCGTCCGACGCCGCGATAGCTATTTTCTTGGCGCTCTTTTTATTCGGCGTATATTTGCTCACGTTCAGCGGACGCATCACCTCGTCGGACGGGCTTTCGATGTTCGCGGTGACGGAAAGCGCGATGAAACGCGGCGACGTTTCGACCGACCAGATGTGGACATTTTTTGGAACCAAAAGCGCGCCCGCGCCGGATGGCGAGGCGTACAGCAAATACGGTTATGGCGCAGCGCTGCTCGCCGCGCCATTGTATGCGCTTGCGTTGCGCGTGCCGACGTTCGGTTTGATGGCGTTGCCCGTTTTGGCGAGCGCGATCGCGATCGCGGCGGCGGGCGCGTTTGTATATCTCGCCGCGCGGCGCTTGGAATTTTCAATCGCGGTTTCGCTGGCTGCGGCGCTATTATTTGGTCTGGCGACGCCGGCGTGGACGTATGCCAAAGAATTTTGGAGCGAACCGTTCGCATTAGCGACGCTATTCGCCGCGTTTTATTTTTTGTTGCGTTATCGCGCGACCTGGAAAACGCGCGATGTGTTGTTTGCGGGAATTTTATTGGGCTTGGCAATCGCGACGCGGACGACGAATATTTTGCTTGCGCCGCTGTATGCGCTGTATGCTTTTGCGGAAATTGACTTGAGCGCGCGCGGAAATTCGCCGCTTCGAATTCGATGGCGCGCTGTCGGGATATTTTTATTTCCGATCCTATTATGCGCGCTTTCCATCCTTTTTTACAATTACATTCGGTTCCAAAATCCGTTCACGACCGGTTATCGCGCGGACGAAGATTTTAGCAACAATATCTTGCTCGGCGCGTATGGTTTGTTGTTTAGTCCGGGCAAAGGATTGTTTGTGTACGCGCCGTTTCTCGCCGCGCTGCCGTTCGGCATTTGGCGATTTTCGAAAACGCATCGCCGCGAACTATTCTTTGTTTTGGCGCTTGCTATTTGCTACCTGCTCCTTTTTTCCGCTTGGTATTACTGGTGGGGTGGCACAAATTGGGCGGCGCGGTTTCTCGTGCCGACGCTGCCGTTTTTGGTGTTGTTGTGCGCGCCATTTTTGAAATTACTCATTGAAGCGCCGCCGCAGGTTTCGCGTTTTGCGTTGTACGCGCTGCGTTTTGTTTTCGCGCTGCTTGTCGCGCTCAGTTTTGTGAACGCGCTCGCGGGTGTGGGGGTGCATGCCTTGACGTACCGTTTGGCGTTGTTGAAAAATTTTCCGAACGCGGATTGGGACGCGATTTTTCAACCTGCGCTTTCGCCGCTCATCGGGCATTGGCGAATTTTCAAACCGACGAATTTGGAATTTGCGTGGCTGCGCGTGAACGCGAACGGCGCGCAGGTGGATTGGATTGCGCTCGCGCTGTCGTTCGGCATTGTTTTGTTTGCGTTGTATCTGCTCGCGCGCGCGACGCGTGGCGCGCGCATGTCGCGCGCCGCGCTGTGGAGCGGTATCGTCTTGACAATTTTACTGACGCTGGCGGTGATGTCGCGTTATCCCGACGATCCGCGTCTGGGCGGCAATGAAGGTTACAAAAAATTATTGGCGACGATACAGCGTGAAGCGCTGGCGCAAGATGTTCTGATTCTTAACGATGACGCGCAGGCGCGTTATTTTTTCAATACAAATCGCGCGTCGTTGAAATGGTACGGCTTGAGCCGCGATCCCGCGCGTTGGGATGCGCCGACGCAAGCATTGGTGACGCGGTTGGGGCAAGAATACGCGCGCGTATGGTTCGTCTATGACGACGCGGTGGCTGCGCCGAATCCAATGCGCGATTGGTTGGCGGAGAATTGGGCTCAAGCGCGGCGCATGGCGTTTGAGGACGGGGTGACGTTGGTATTGTACGCGCCGCGTTGAAAAAAAAGTTAAATTATTATTAAAAATCTATTGACCCTATTTATATTTTGCGCGATAATTGCCGCAGGCAAATAATCTTTTATGGGTTTTTCGACAAAAAGGAGGTCGAACCATGAAGCATCGTGTATGGGTCGGGCTCGCCGCGTTGCTCTTTGCGGCATTGGGTATTGTTCAGAGCGCTCAAGCGCAGGGTGGTGATCGGATTTCTTATTGGGTTGAGAACACGAGCGATGGTTGCGCGAACATTTATATTTATATCAATTCCCCCTGGGGTTGGCCCTGGCTCGCGCTGAACAGCGGGGCTGGCGATGAAGCTCCGTTGGATAATTATGATGTTCAGCCCAAATATGTCTGCCCTTTCAAAAACAAGGGCGAGCGCCACGTGAATTATGTAATGACGGCGCGATTTTCGGACGGCTATGTCGAAACGCATAATTTTTATTATGATGTAAACGGCAGCTTTCCCACTCGCGGCGGCGGTGGTGGTGGTGGCGGAAACACGGGTGGCACGGGCTTATTTTACGCAAATCCTCAATATATCGCCCCCGGACAATGCACCACGCTCCGCTGGGATATAGATGGCGTAAATCAAATATACTTTCAGGGACAGGGCGTGACAGGACACGAGAGTCGTTGGGTTTGTCTCTATACGACAACGACCTATTTTCTGACAGTCGTGCAATATGGCGGAGGATATAGCTATCCGCAGACAACGGTTTATGTCGGCGCTCCCCCGCCTGTTGTGCCGCCGCCAGTGGTACCTCCGCCCGTTGTGCCGCCTTCCGTGTACGTCGAAAAGTTGGTGAATCTCAACGATTATTGCGCGTTCAAGAATGGCGCGGGCGCGTATTCTAATTTTACGAATTTCAATGATCCGTATTCGTGGGGTTGTTATCGCAACGGTTTTCGTCTGGGCGGCATTGATATGAATGAAGCATGTCGCACTCAGCACCCTGATGCGCCGAACGCGTACCTCCGAGACCCGGTGGCATACGGTTGGGCGTGCCGAAATTGAACGATATATTTGCAAATAATCACAAAGCGAAACCCGTCCAAAGGTGGACGGGTTTCTTATTTTGAAACAACTGTTAGGGTGAAATCAGATTCTGGCTGACATCGCCTTCGAGCCAATACGGAGTGGGAACGTTTTCAAAGCGGTTGTCGCTGACAAAGTTGCGTGTAGAATCTTTGAAATGGATTCCGGCGGTTCGCATGTTGTGAAACGAATTGCCTGTAATGTTGCTGCTGTGCGAGGCGTAGCTCGCTAGCGGCTTGCGCAGCATGATAGCATTGCTGGGGTCCCAAAAAACATATACCCCTTCCGGGCTGTCGCGAAAAACATTGCCGCGCACCTGCGCCTTGGGCGAATCTTTGAGCGCGATGCCGTACGTATCCACATTGACAAAAGTATTGTTCAAGATTTGGACATTGTCCATAAAGGAAATCCACACGCCGATTTTCGATCGTTCGATATAGTTGCCGCTGATGAGCACGCCATTGCAAAAACCGACTTCGATGCTGTTCCAAATCGCGCCATAAATTCGATTATTGATAACGCGGTTGCCATCGCCGCAGCGCATCCCGCCGTGCGCGCGAATAAAAATGCCGTCGCCGTTTTGTCCGATGAGTGTATTGTCGGCGATTTCGTTATAGTTGGAACCGTCTTGCAGCATAATCGCAGCGGTATCGCAACCTTGCACGACCCAATTTTTCCACTGTCCATCGGTAATAGTGCACCAGCGGCTGTTATCATTGGCGGTATTGCCGACAACACGGCTGTGGCTCGTATTCCAAAGCAAAATACCAAAACCACTGTTCATCGTCGTCTCATTGTTTTGCACGATGATGCGCTCGCTATCGCGCAAATCAATGCCGTTACTTGAACGATTCGAGATATTGCCTTGGACCAATCCGTCTTGGGTCTGGTCCATCCGCAAGCCGCCGCCGTCCATCGCGCCCATCCACGGACCAAAATAAGAGCCATGCGTGTCATCGAAATTATTGGATAGATTGTTATTGAGGACGCGAATATTTCGCCCCTCTTCGACCAAGATGCCGTACTGATGGTTGAAAATCTTGCAGTTGCGGATTTCGATATTTTCCGGGCGAAGGCCGGGCGGAGGCCCATAGCGTTTGATCAAAATGCCGGGACCCAGAAAATTTTTGCCTGCGATGCTTTTGTGATCGCAGTCGAGCGTGACATTGTTTGCCGCAATGGCGATACAGCTCCAACTGTCTTGCAAGTTCGTCACGAGCTGATAAAAACCTGGGGCATTGATTTCGCGACACGAATCAATGGCGCTGCCGCCTTCGGCGCGCGGCGCGGCAAGAGAATCTCGCGCACCCGATGTGTTGTCGAGACGCGCGTTGGCATAAAGCGGAATAGGCGCTACCAAAAGCAAGAGCGCGCACAGACTCCAGATCAAAGATTTGGGTATGAGTGGGGAACGAGGATGAGACATAATAGAGCTCCCTGCGCGCAGCGGCGCGAATTATGGAATTGGTTCGTAGGGACTGTGCGGCGGCTGCTGGCGCAAAAATTCGCGTGCGGCGGACGGCAGCGCGGCAAGGTCGGGTAGCTGCGGATTTTCAACAACATGCATCACTCCGGAAAGGTTATAACCAAAACGCTTGTCTGTAATTTGAACTTGGATCTTGCCTAGCGCGCCCAACATTCCCTCCTCATAGCGACTGTCCATCGTAAATGTGGAACCGGTCATCCAATAGCCGACCGTATTTTTTGAAAAATTGATAATATTGCGCGCAAAGATATTTCCCTCTGTGGCTACCGCTTCAACGCCATTCCATTCTGCCGCGATATTATTTTCAACAAAGAAATTAAAATTGCCTGCGCCCGCGCCGGTTTGGCGAACGCCATTGAAAATGACAAAGATGCCATTGCCGCCGCTAATCCAATTGCCATGTCCTGGAAGCCCGATGATGTTGTTGCGCGATTGACTTGCGCCCGAGCCATATGTGATGGCGATGGCAGCGGAATCGCAACCATTACAAAGGTCGCCAGTGCCAGGGACCAGACCCTGACGGATATTTTCTTGAATGACATTATCCAAAAGCAGATTGTCCTTGCCGCCCGCGATAATGATGCCAAAGATATTGCCATTCAATTTATTTTTAGCGACGAGTGTGGCGATGGTATTGAGCAAGGTGATTCCCGAAATACCCGCGCTGTGACTTGCGCCGTCAGTGGTGCCATCCGCTCCAATAATCGTGACATTGCGAATGACGCCAATTTGAGTATCTTTGAAGAGGATACCGCCGTACTTGGCATCATCGCTGATGTAATTAGTAATGTCGGAATACCATTTCCATTGATCTTGCGCTAGCGTGCTGGTTTGGATATTGATAAATTTGACTGTGGGCGCAATGACGTTATGCGCGACGATTCCGTATTTGCCTGCCGGCGCAATAATTGTTGGCGGATGATTGGGGTCGCCGACAAGTTGCACGCCGGATTTGGCTAACTGAAAACTAACGTTTGGATACACCGCGCCTGCAATCAAACGGGTCGAACGTGTCAAGATAATAACGCCACTATTTTTGGAGGCGAGGGCTTGCGCCGCATCAGGCGTCAAGGTCACTATGCCGCCAATCGCGAATTCCGCCGATGGCGCGGATGAAGGAATGTTTGAGTTTGTAGGCAGAGAGGAGGAAGAAGCGGTGTTTGTGGCCTGCGAATTGGAGGCTTGATCAGCAGTATTCGGAGAGCTCGAGATTGTCGGTCCAGAAACAACGAGTCGGTAGCTGACCGTTATATTCATTAAATTGCGGACGACAATGTAATAAGTTCCGGCGGCTTGAAAATGTCCTGCCCATCTCAGATTATCATTCGGCACTCCGCCCGCGCGCGCGATTTGTCCAATCGCTTTGAGCGCTAACCCACGCCGCCAGTCCGCGAGTTGTTCCGGCGTGTGGAGGGAAAAGCGGATGTCCGCTAATCCGCTGTCCGTCAATTCAATTTGCAGAGGGCTGTGGCTGCCGCCATAGTCAAAACGAAACCACGTTTCCGCGTTTGCCGCGAGTGTGCGCAGCGTTCCATCCGGCGACAGCGCGGTCGCGGGCTCTTCGCCTGCCGCGTAAAGAGGGCAGGTTATCGAGAAAAAAAGACTGAACAAGGCGCAACCGAAATAAACAATGTATCGCAGCATAGTCGCACCGAAAAATCACGCGCCGCCCAAGCGACAAAACGCTCGGTTTACGCTCAGATTGAGAATCGTCTTTATGCGCTACCAATTATAGACAAAATAAAACTACATAAAGCAATTATACCTATTTCTTGACGCGGATTCAATATGGAATATAAAAAAAAAGCGCGAGGGTCTTGTCAAGCGCGGAAAAATTGTGTATGATTTGACCAGCTTGCGCTTCGCCCTTTATACGCTTGCCATTCGGACGCTATCGGATGGTTGAGCCGTTGGACTTTTTTTCTAGTCTCGTCGTCCGTCACTTGCGGGCAGGAGACGGTTTTTTTTAATTCCGCGCCGTAAACTTGCGCGCGCGCGGAATATATTTATTTACGGCGAAGCGTTCGAGCGTAAGGAGGAGCCGTGAATCCCAAAAGAATCGCCGCGCTTGCCATTAGCTTGGCAGTAGGATTGATGTTATTTATGTCGGGGTCGGTGTTCGGGTGCGTCTTGAACGAAGGCGCCAGCTGTGTCTTTCGGACTTTGGATATCGCGTCAGAAGAGGGTGGCGGCGCGGGCAGAAACAATGCGATGCTCGGCCCGGATGTGGATTTGGCGCGTTTGCAAAGCAATCTGATTACATTTATTGCGTCAAAATTGAGCGGCGCGACGTCCACCTCCACTTCAGAATTGATTGCCTTGTCTCAACAGCTGCCGCAAAAATCCGATGCGGAATTGGCGAGTTTGTTATCATCCGCCAAACTGTTGGATACGGGCAATACGCCGCTGCACACGCGTCGCATCGAATTGATGGTCCAAGAACAAACGCGTCGGCAGAACGAACGTCTCGCGCAAAAATTGGCGCAACAGCAAGCTGCCGCGCGTCAAGCCGCAAAACGCGCCGCCGCGCCCGCGTCAATGCCCGCCGCGCCCATGCCCGCGGGTGATAACCCCGGCAGCGCGCGGACGCCCGACGGCAGCACGGCTTTTATTGACCCCGGCGCAAGTCTCTGGTTCAAGATGGAGTCGCTGCAGCGTCTTTATGTGTGGGCGGATACCGGTGGCGTCCAGAACATTGAACTCGCGATTTATAGCCCTGGTACCACAGATTTTTGGGGCCAAAAACCGATTGGCGTCGGCTCGAAAAACAAAAATGAAGGGCATGATCTTTTCTGGACGGGACGCGCGCCGGGCGGCGGAACGTGGTACGCGCGCGTCACCAACTATAATAATAATTCGGTGCCGGTGAGCGTGAATTTTGAACGTGTCAAAAGCCGCATTCGCGATTTCTGCACTTCGTGTCATGGCGAAGAATTCGATTTCGAGACCTGCGATTCCAAAGATCCTAAATTCTGCGACGAATTCTTGCCGAGTCTGTTGCAAAAATAGCTTTGCCATTTTTTTAATCAAAACGCGCGGCGTGCCAGTAACGCCGCGCGTTTTGATTTTTGGCGCGACATAGGGCTTGTGCTAAGATTCCTTGCCTTTGATTCAGCATGACTCGTCACAAAATCTTCGCGCTGTTTGCGTTTTATCTTTTCCTCGCCGTCGTTTTGACGTATCCGCTCGCGTTGCAATTAGGCACGCACATTCCCGGACACGACACCGATGGGCCCGCGCAGACGTGGAGTCTGTGGTGGACGCGGTATGCGCTGTTGGATTTGGGACGCGCGCCATTCACCACCGATTATTTATTTTATCCGCTCGGCTTGAATCTCGTCGCGTACACGCCCGTTTTTTTGAACGGGATTCTCTCGATTCCCCTCCAGTTAATATTCGGCGTCATTGTCGCGCAAAATTTGCTGGTCTATGGCGCGCTGGCGCTTGGCGCGTTCGGCGCGTTTTTGTTTACGCGCGAAATTTTGGCGCGATTGAATTTGGCGCAGGCGCGTTATGCTGATGGCGCGGCAATGCTTGCGGGCGCCTTGTACGGATTCGGCGCGTGGCATTTGAATTATGTCGTCGCCGGACATTTCATGCTCATCAGCAATCAATGGCTGCCGTACTATGCGCTCTATTTGCTGCGTCTGGACAAGGGCTGGCGCAACGCGTTCATGCTTGCGCTGTTTTTGATTTTCACCGCGTGGACGGAATTGACGTATCTGCCGTTTCTCGCGCTGCTGACCATTTTTTATTTGGCGTATCTGTTGATTGTAAAACGCCGCGCGCTCAAGCAAACAATTTCGAGTTTGCTTGTCGCAAGCGCCATTGCGCTCGTCGGCATCAGTCCGCTCATCTTTTCGCTCGCGGCGGATTTTCAACGCTATGGCTATTATCTGACGGAAGGCGTCGGACGCATTTTTATTTTTTCAGCGGAACCGATTTCATTTTTCTTGCCCTCGACGCAGCATCCGCTGCTCGGCGCGTGGTCAGCAAGCATCACGACGGCGAATACGAGTTACGCCTTTATCGGTTGGGCGGTTTTGAGCTTTGCGATTTTGGGCGTGTACGCCAATCGCAAAATCGCGTTCGTTTGGTTTTGGATCAGCGCCGCGTTTTTGTTCGCGCTCTTGATGTTCGGGACGACGCTGTATCTCGGCGGCGCGGATACGAATGTGCCGATGCCGTTCGCGCTGCTGCGGCTGATTCCGTTCGTAAACGCGAATCGCTATCCCGCGCGGTTCAATGTAATGTTGATGTTGGCGCTCGCGCCGCTCGTCGCGCTGGGCGCGCTGTGGCTGTTGAATGCGCGCGCGGCGTGGGGCAAATTCGTTTTCGCCGCATTAACCGCGCTGTTGGTGTTTGAACAACTGGTCGCGCCGATTCCGACGACGGAAATTCGGGTGCCGTCAATGTTCGAGATCGCGCGCGCGCTGCCCGGCGATTTTACGATTTTGGAAATTCCGCTCGGCTGGCGCGGCAGCATTGTCATGCAAGGCAAGACGGATGATGTGGCGCAGTTTTATCAAACGTTCGACCACAAGCGACGCTTGGGCGGGATCACGTCGCGTTTTCCCGCGTTCAAATTGCGTTATTTCGCCGAAATGCCGTTGATTGGTTCGCTGATTGCGTTGGAAGAAGGGCGCGCGGTAGACGCTGAACAAATCGCGCGTGACCGCGTACTGGCGCCAGAGATAGCGCGCTTTTTCGACATTCGCTTTGTGAGCTTGAACCGCGCGGAAACGTCGGACGCGACGCTGGCTTATCTGCGCGCAACGCTGCCGCTGACCGAAATCGCGCGCGATGAAACGCGCACGCTGTATCGCGTCGCTCCGCCTCCGCCGCTTGAACGAGCGCGCTTTGATCCCGCGGCGGACGACGCGCGCATGTTGTTTGACGACGGCTGGGGACGCGCGCAAGAGGATAACGCCGGTTTTGGTTTGCGTTGGGCGACCGAGACGAATACGCGTTTGATGCTGCCGCTAGAAAATAAAAATTACGAAATGACATTTCGCCTGCGCGGCGCGCGTCCGTCGCAAAAAATTCAACTGCGCGTGAACGAGACGCTGGTGACGGAATGGACCATCACGGACGCGTGGGGCGAATACACGGCGCGGATTCCGGCAAGCGCGACGCGCGACGGTTTGGATGAATTGATTTTCGCGAGCGAGACGGTCGCGTTAAATGACGCGGCGCCCGATGACCGCACGTTGGGCGGAACGGGAATTGTGTCGCCAGTGGATCTGGCGGCGATGGGCGCGGGTTTTGACGCGGGCAAGTTTGGCGAAATTTTTGTCGCGGGCCAAAATCAAATTCTCTCCACACGCGGGTATCATCTGGTCGCGGTGAATCCGCAAACGGGCAAGGTGGATGCGGTCGGTTCGTTTGATACGTTTGCGGACCGCGCTGCGTCGCGGCGTCTGGTTGAATTTATTCGCGCGCTGCCGTCCGGGGAAATCGTTGTCGGCGTCGCGATAGATGACGCGTCAAAAGAGCTGACGACGGACGCGTTCGCGGCGCTGCAATCGCTCGGCGTCGCGGGCGATGCGCGCGCGCAATTTCGCGCGGGACACGCGTTCATTGGCCTCAAAGGCCTTGCGCCAGGGCAAGCGATTGAAGATTTGAACGCGCGCGCGCCGGCGAATGTGACGGTCGGAAAAAATATAACTAAACCGCGCGTCAGTTTCGCGCTGGGGCCATTTGAAATTCAAGCGCAATGAGCTAGAACAGGTTTCGCATTTTGAAAAAACTTGCATGGCGGCGCGCGGTCGGCTGGCTGCTCGCGGTCGCGATTTTATTTTTTCTCGGACGCACGGTGTGGGCGAGCTGGGCTCAAATCGCGCAAAGCGGTTTCACCTTTCAATTCAACTTGCCGTTGTTTGCGCTTTCGCTGTTGCTGCTCGTGCCGGGCCGCATCTTTGCGGTGGAAGCGTGGCGGCGCATTTTGAGCGAATTAGGCAATCCAATTCCGCTGCGCTTTGCGGTGTTTGCGTGGTTTGTTTCCAATCTCGCGCGATTTATTCCGGGCAATGTGTTTCAACTCGCGGCGATGATGATGCTGACCCAAAGCGCGGGCGTTTCTAAAATCAATATTGTGTTGAGCCAAGCGGTGTACGCGGTGATTGCGCTTTCAGTGGCGGCGCTGTATGGCGTGACGCTTTTGCCCATCGCGCCAGAATATGTTCCACTCATCATAAGCGCGTTTGCGGCGTTGATTATTTTATTCGCGCTGCCCGCGGTGTTTCAAATCATGTTGAATGTTTCGGCGTGGCTGTTGCGCCAAGCGCGACGCAATCGTGAAATAATCACGCCGCAGATTCGCATTACCTTTTGGCAGGGCTTGATTGCGCCGACTTTTTCCCTGTGCATGTGGACCATCAACGGGTTCGCGTTTTGGCTGTTTGTGCGTTCGATCACTGAAATCTCGCCGACGGCGATTCCCACGTTTATCGGGATGAACGCGGCGGCGTATTTCATCGGTTATGCTTCATTTATCACGCCGAGCGGTTTGGGTTTCCGCGAAGCGTCGCTCGCGTTTTTTCTCGGCGCCTTTTTTCCCGCGCCCGTCGCGGTCTCGCTCGCGTTTTTGACGCGCTTGTGGAGCATCGGCGGCGAATTGGTTGGCGTCGGTTTTGCGGTGTGGTGGAAACCAAAACCGACGGCAGACAACAGACCACAGACTCCAGAGAACAGCGCGCAATCCGCGGTGGGCGGTCCACACAGATGAAATCGCGCGCGCATTATTTCGCTCTCGCCGTTGTGTGGCTGCTGATCCTCGCGTACGGCATTTATTTTTCCGCGCTCTCGATCCAGCGGCATCGCGCGTTTTTGACGAACGCGTCCGATTTGGGACAAATTGACCAAGCGGTGTGGAATTCGCTGCAAGGGCGTTCGCTCGAATTTACGCGGCGCACCGGCGCAGAGAGCATTCGGCTCACCGATCACGTCGAGCCGATTTTTGTTCTCATCTCGCCCATCTTTTTGCTGTACGACAATGTAGAAGCGCTATTGATTTTGCAAAGTTTTGTGATCGCGCTCGGCGCGCTGGCGGTGTTTTGGATTGCGCGGCAAAAATTAGAGCCCATTTTTCAGACATCGAATTCCATTCGATGGCAAGTGGAAATCGCCGGCGTTTTATTCGTCGCGATGTATTTGCTGTTTCCCGCGCTGCAAGCGGCGAATCTCGCGGAATTTCACGCGGTGACATTCGTGCCCGCGTTGGCGCTGTTCATGTATCACTTTGGCTTGCAGAAAAAATGGGGACGCTTTGCGTTGTTTGCGATTTTGATGTTGATGGTGAAAGAAGAAATTGCGCTGCTAGTTTTTATGCTGGCGGGATATTTTGCGATTTCGAATTTCGAATTTCGAATTTCGAATTGGCGAACGTTACCAAAACGATTTTTTGCTTTCTTGAAAACCGCGCCGCGTGTGCCGCTGGCGTTCGCGGCGTTGTCGCTCGTTTGGTTCGTGCTGACGATGTTTGTGATCATTCCGCAGTTCAACACGCTCGGACGTTCGCCGTACACCTGTCGCTATGTGGTGAGCGAAGATTGCCGCGAGGTGGCGCGCGGATTGTTTCCGGAGCAACGGCTCGGTTATTTGTTTCAGTTGTTCGCGTCGTCGGGTTTTGTTTCCATTTTGGATCCGGTTTCGCTCGTGTTGGGTTCGCCGTTGATTCTCGCGAACGTCATTAGCAATTATCCCGCGCAATATTCGGGAACGTTTCATTATTCCGCGCCGCTCGTGCCGTACTTTGTCCTCGCGTCCATTGGCGGCAGCGCGTGGTTGATTCGAGAACTAAAGGCGCGCGGAATCGGACGCGCGTTTCCGACGGTGATTGGCGCGGTATTTTTAATCGCGTTGACGTATCATTTTTTTGCGGGCTATACGCCCATCGCGCGCGCGTACTCGTTTCCGCAAATCAGCGCGCACAACGCGTTGTTTGCAAAATTCGCCGCGCAGATTCCGCGTGACGCCAAAGTTGCGACAACGCCTTCGCTGCATCCGCACCTGAGCCACCGCGAATTTTTATACCGCTTTCCGGTGGTGAATGACGCGGACTATGTTTTGCTCGATGTGAACGAATCGGATCGCGGCATTCCGAGCGAGTTTCGTATCGCGTACAACGATTTGGTGGACGACGGCGCGTTCGGTGTTGTGGACGCGCAGGATGGTTATGTGTTGCTGAAACGCGGCGCGCCGAAACAAAATTTGCCCGACGCGTTTTATACGCCGTTCCGCGCGTCAGCCGCGCAGCCGCAGCATCCCGCGCAGATTGATTTTGAAGACAAGGTGCGCTTTTTGGGGTACGACGTATTGCGAGATCAATACGGGCGCGCGTATTTGAAAACGTATTGGCAGCGGCTTGAGGCATTGGACCAAAACTATTATTTGTTTCCGTTCCTCGCCGATGAAAATGGCGAACCGATTGCGGATTTGAATTTTCCGATGACGCTGTTGTTTTGGTATCCGAGCGCGGCATGGCAAGAAAATGAAATCGTCGTCGGCAAAACCTTGCCGCTGGAATGGAATCAACCTGTGCGGCTCGGCGTCGGCGTGGTGCAAGGCGACGATTGGGGAAACCGCGCGGCGCGTTTGCGCGTGACGCGCGTCGAACCCGCAACGTTGACGGTAAAGGATGATACGTGGGTGGATTTGGGAATGTTGGAGAAATAGTAACTCGTTGTGTTTGGCGCTTTTAACTTTATGTTTTCCTCGTCCTGTGCTAGAGCGAATTCCTGTTTGATTTAGGATAAAAGACTCTTTGGGTTTCCGAAAACCCAAAGGGGCTGTCCCCTAAATCAAGTCGGAAACTGGTCCAAGATAATTTCCCGTGTCAAAATCAATTTCGCGTCCTACGCTCCTCGCGCTTGCGCTCACGCTCGTCGCCTTTGCGCTCCGCGTTTTTCAACTCGCCAAACAAAGCTTTTGGTATGACGAAGCGTTTAGCGTTTATTTGAGCCGCTTTGATTTGGCGACCATCACCGCGCGCACCGCCGCCGATATTCAGCCACCACTCTATTATTATTTGTTGAATGTTTGGATGACGCTGGCGGGCGATTCGGAATTCGCCGCGCGTTTTCTCTCGCTCTTGTTCGGCGTGCTGACCGTTCCGTTGATGTTTGTCACCGCGCGCCGATTGTTCAATTCCAATGCCGCGCTCTTTGCCGCGCTCATCACAACGTTTTCCGCGCTCTATTTGTGGTATTCGCAAGAAGCGCGCATGTACACGTTGATTACGTTTTTGGGATTGCTGGCGAGTTATGCGCTCTTGCGCGCGTTGGCGGCAGAGCCGTTGGTTTCAAACCGACGTGCATGGTGGATCGTTTTTGTCGGCGCCAATATCGCGGCAGTGTACACACACTATTTCGCGTTCGCGCTCCTCGCGTTCCAATTCCTCTTTGCGCTGTATGCCGTATTCGTCAAACGCGCGGCGCCACATTCGCTTCGCGCTGCGCTCCTCGCCTTTGGCGTCATTCTGATCGCGTTCCTGCCATGGGCGCCGTTCATGCTGAATCGGCTCGGCGAAGACGCGAGTTATTTTCGCGGCGCTTTGAAATTGGACGAAGCGCTGCGTCACATCGGCATCAGTTTTTCGGTCGGCGAATCGGTATTGGAAAATATCGCGCAGTGGATTGCGGTGGGCTGGCTCATCGCCGCGGTGATTGCGCTCGTCGCTAGCTTGATTGCGAATCGTTCCGCGCCCGCCGTCCGTCGTCGGTCGTCCGATGGACTCGTCTTTGCGATTCTTTATCTCGTCGTTCCCGTCGTCTTGTTGTTGTTTCTCTTTTCGCGCAATCCAAAATTCAACGCGCGTTATTTGATGCTGGCATCGCCGGGTTTGTATCTGTTGCTCGGCGCAGGGCTCGCGAGTCTGCTCGAACTCGTACGTTCCCGAAACGTTCTCGCGCGCGTCGCATCCGCCGCCGTTTTACTTGGCGCTTTTAGCTTTCTCCTTTTTACTTCGCTCTATTCCATTTCCAACGCGTATTTCGATTCCGCATTCACAAAAGCGGATTTTCGCGGCGTGGCGAATTTTGTTTCGCAGCACGCGCAGCCCGACGAAGCGATCATTCTCACGAGCGGACATTTATTTCCCGCGTTCGATTATTATTACAAGGACGCGCAGCTGCCCGAGCTGCGTCTGCCCGACGATGCGACATTGAACGCGGACCATGTTTTGAATTTCAACGCGGCGCAGGAGCTCAATCGCGCGCTGGAAGGAAAACGCGGCGCGTGGCTTGTGCAGTGGCAGGATGAAGTGGCAGACCCGAACAGTGTCGTGCCGATGCTGCTTGATGCGCGCGGACAAGAACAAACTCAAGCCGCGGCGTTTTGGCAAGTGAAATTGCGGCACTGGCGATTTGAAGATGGGTTCACGGCGCTGCCAACAACGCCTGAAATCAAAAATCCAAAAGAAGCGAATTTTCAAAATACATTCAAGTTACTCGGATGGGCTCAGCCAAATCCGATTTCCGCCGATCAAGGCGCGTCGCTGCGTTTATTTTGGCAAGCGTTACAGCAAACCTCCGACGATTACAATGTCGCCATTCGCATCGCGGATGAGAACGGAACGTTTTGGGGCAAAGTGGATCGGCGTCCGGCAGGATTGAATTATCCGACGATGCGCTGGCAGCCAAACGAAATTGTCGCGGGCGATTACGTCGCCGAGTTATTGCCCGGCACGCCGGCGGGGGATTATTACGCGACGGTGACGCTGTTCACGAAACAGAACGAAATGGGACTCGACGTGCTGGCGCCGAATGGCGCGCCGTTGGGCAAAAGCGTCAAGGTCGGTCCGATAAAAATTTTGCCCGCGCAAAAACAGCCGCAGCTCGCCGATCTAAAAATTCAACATTCGCTCTCGACGCCGCTCGCGCCCTTTACGTTGCTCGGTTATCAAATCGGCGCGGAAAAATCGAGCACGGGCGACAGTATTCCGTTGACTTTGTTTTGGCGCGCAGACGAAAAGCCAAGCGCCGATTACAATTTCCAAATTCAATTCGGCGATTCACTTTCCGCGCCGCAGCCGTTGGCGAACGCGGCGTATCCGACCTCGCAATGGAACGCGGGCGAAATCGTGCGCGGGCAGTATACGATTCAGGTTCCGCCCGATGGAAATGCGTGGAACGGAAATCTGCGACTGGTCTTGCGCGATAGTCAGGGCAACGCGCGCGTGACCGATTTGCAACAGCCGTTCGTCGTCGAAAAAACGGACCGCAATTTCAACGCGCCCACGCCGCAGGTGAAACAAGACGCGAATTTCAACAACGTCATTTCACTCGTGGGGTACGACATCTCCGCGAAAGAAACGAAAGCGGGTGAATCGCTCACGGTCACGCTGTATTGGAAGGCGACGGGCAAAATGGAAAAACCGTACACGGTGTTTGCGCAGTTGCTCGGCGCCGCCCCCCCCCCCGTCGCGCAAAAAGATTCGCAACCGTTAAACGGCGCGCGTCCGACACAGACATGGGTTGTGGGCGAATTTCTCACTGATCCCTACACGCTCGAAATCAAGCCCGATGTGCCGCCGGGGCAATACAAAATTCTCATCGGTTGGTACGACGCGAGCGATCCGACGTTCGCGCGTTTGCAGGTGATAGATGCGAATGGAAATGGCGTGGGCGATAGCGTGACGCTGAGTCAATCGGTGGAGGTGAAATAAAGAAGGCGAGATTCGGCTTTTGCATCGTTTGTCAACTTTTAAAAACTGGCTTGCTCCTTTCGAATTAAATCGCGGCGCTTGACGCCTCCATTTCCCCATGCTATTCTGCGCGTGATTCGTATGTCCACTTTGCGTCTGGAATTTCTGGGCAGTTTGACCGTCGCGCTAGACGAGACGCCTGTCAGCGGATTTCTCTCCAACAAAGTGCGCGCGCTGCTGGTCTATCTCGTCGTCACCGCGCGCCCGCAGGCGCGCGAATATCTTGCCACGTTATTATGGGGCGATATGTCCGATGCCGACGCCAAATCCAATCTGCGCCAAGCCCTTGCCAACCTCAAAAAATTGCTCGACCCCTATTTCGAAATCACGCGCGACACGGTGGAATTTCGGCGCGACGCGGCGTATTTTTTGGACGTGGAAGCGTTTGGGAAAATTGGAGACTGGAAACCCGAACCGCGAGACTCTTTCCAAGCTTCAATCTCCGGGCTCCAATCTCTGGTCGCGCTTTATCACGGTGAATTTCTCGCGGGTTTTTATGTGCGTGACGCGCCCGAATTTGAAGAATGGGTTTTGACGCAGCGCGCGCGCTGGCATGATTTGGCGGTCGTGGCGCACGAAACGTTGATGCGCGAACTCGCCGCGCGTGGACAATACGCCGTCGCCATTACGTATGCCAAACAATTACTGACGCTCGAGCCGTGGCGCGAAGAAGCGCATCGTCAACTGATGCTCTTGTATGCGCGCACCGGACAACGCAGCGCCGCGCTCGCGCAATATGAAACTTGCCGCAATATTTTGCGCGCTGAAATGGGCGTCGAACCATTCGCCGAAACGCGCGTTTGGTACGAACGGCTTCGCGCGGCAGACGCCGCGCCCCGTTTTAATTTGCCTTTGCAAACGACGCTCTTTGTCGGACGCGAGACGGAACTGGCGCAGCTTGAAAATTTATTGCTCAATCCCAACGCGCGCTTGATTACGCTGACAGGCGTTGGTGGCGTAGGCAAAACGCGTCTCGCCTTGCAAGCCGCCGCGCGCGTACGCGATTTGGGCGCGTTTCTGGACGGCGTCGTATTCGTTTCGCTCGCTGAACTTGCCGCGTCCGATTTGATTGCGCCCGCGCTGAGTCAGGCGTTGGGGCTGCCGCTCTCGGCGGCGGCCCCTTTGGCGCAAATCACCGATTACTTGCGCGCCAAAGAATTGCTCGTCGTCCTCGATAATTTTGAAAACGTCATCGCCGATACACGCTGGCTCGTTGATTTAATGACGCACGCGCCGCGCGTAAAGTTTCTTGTCACCTCGCGCGAAAAATTGAATTTGCGCGCGGAATGGCCAATGCCGTTAGATGGAGTCGCGTATCCGCGCGCGACCGCCGCCGCCAACATCGCCGCCTTTGACGCGGTGCGGTTGTTTGTTGAACGCGCGCAGCAAGCGTCCCCCGCGTTTACGCTGGACGCATCCAACGCGCTGCCGATTGCGCGCGTGTGCGAATTGACGCAGGGCTTGCCTTTGGGGATTGAATTGGCTGCCGCGTGGGTATCGCAATACAGTTGTCAAGAGCTCGCGCGCGAATTGGAGCGCGGCTATGATATCCTGGCGACAAATTTGCGCGATGTGCCGACGCGGCAAACAAGTCTGCGCGCCGTGTTCGAGTATTCATGGCAGCGTTTGAGTGAACGCGAACGCGCGGTATGGCGCAAGCTCGCGGTCTTTCACGGCGGCTGGACGCGCGATGCCGCGCGCGCAATCGCCGACGCGTCACCGCAAGACTTGAATGCGCTGGCGGATAAATCGCTGGCGCGCGTGGACGCGGCGTCGCGCTATGGCATGCACCAACTCGCGCATCAATTCGCGCGCGAAAAATTGGAGCAAGACGCGGCTGAAAACGCCGTCGCGCGCGCAAAACATTCCGAATTTTTCGCCGCGTTTGCCGCCGCGCACGAAGGCGCGCTCAAAGGCGCGGGCGACCAAGTCGCGCTGAACGCGCTCACGCAAGAACTCGCGAACGTGTTAGCGGGTTGGGCTGCGGCGTGGTCAGAGCTCGCATGGAAATCTATCCGCGCCTACATGGAACCGCTGTTCGTTATCTTGGAAATGCGCGGTGAATTTTCGCTCGGCGCGCAGTTGTACGCCGACGCGCGTGGATGTGTGGAAGCGCTGCCCAAGCGTTCGTCCGAAGCGAAACATGTGTTAGGGCAGCTGCTGATTCGGGAAGGATGGATGCGTTTTCGCTTAGGCGAATTTTCAAAAACGCTCGAATTGGTAGAACGCGGTTTGCCGTTTTTAGAAAAGGCGCGCGACGAGTACGAAATCGCGTATGCGTTGCTCTTTCTCGGCGCGGCGGAATGGGGCCGCGGCGAACTCGCCGCGAGCGAAAAATTTTTCCAAGCGAGTTACGAGCTATACGAAAAAATCGAAAGCGCGTGGGGCTGCGCGGGCGCGCTCAACAATCTCGGACAACTGGCGCATGAAAAGGGCGATTACGCCGCGGCAACCGAGTATCTCCAGCGCGGCCTCGTCTTTGCGCGCGCGGCGAATATTTTCCATCAAACCGCGCATCTCTTGAATAATCTCGCCATGTTGGCGGTGCGGCGGGAAAATTTCCAAGCCGCGCAAAAATTTCTAGGCGAAGCGTTGGACATTGCCAAAGCGAGCGGCGAACCGCATATTGGCGCGATTACCCAAGTTCATCTCGCTCAAGTCTATGCGCACGACGATCCGGCGCGCGCGTATGAAATCGCGCAAGCCGCGCTGTCTCAACTCGATAAATTTGGCGACCGTTCCAACATGCTTCATTTGCTCATTCTGTTGGGCAAACTCGCCCGCGTCCAACATGAAATTTCCCGCGCCGAAAATTATTTGCGCCAAGCCGCGTCGCTCGCGCGCGAAATCGGCGCGCCCGCGCAGACGCTGGACGAAATTTCGCATTCGCTCGAAACTTTGCCACCCTCTTGACCATCCCCGTATTTCGCCTAGAATAATCGCATCGGCGCACGCTCTCTTTTTTTTTCCCAACCGCACGACCTGATAAATGAACATTAATTAAACGACTTGCGGAGGCGACTGAAAAAACGCGCGCGCGCAAGTCATGGTTGTGTGTCAAGCTGTCCAAAACCGCCGCATTCCGTTCCAAAAAACGAACGACGTGTCTTTGTAGGTGAATTTCCAAGGGCGTTCATAGAAACCATGACGACAGACCGCAGATAACCGACAACCAATTTGTGTCGTCCTTTGTCCGTTGTCCGTCGCCGCTCCGGAGGAGCAGAATGAAATGTTGGAATTGTAGTACTGAAAATCCGGCGGGCGCGAAATTTTGTTCCAACTGTGGACAGCCACAGCAGCGCGCCTGTCCCAACTGCAACACCGTCAATCCCGCAGGCGCGAAATTCTGCAACAACTGCGGATTCAATTTGCAGACGCTAGTAATCAGTAATCAGTCTCCAGTCTCTAGTCCCCAGCCCCCAGTCTCTACACCGCGCGACTCGCTCGTCGAAAAATTCATGACCAAAGAGGTCGCCGCGAAACTTGATGCCGCGCGCATGTCGAAAGCGGTTGAAGGCGAACGCCGCATCGTGACGATTTTGTTTTGCGATGTCAAAGGTTCGACTTTGATGGCGGAGCAGCTCGACCCCGAAGAATGGGCAGAGATTATGAACAACGCGTTCGAATATCTCATCAAGCCCGTTCACGATTACGAAGGCACCGTCGCGCGTTTGATGGGCGATGCGATTCTGGCGTTCTTTGGCGCGCCGCTCGCTCACGAAGACGACCCGCAGCGCGCGATTCTCGCGGGACTTGAAATTATCGAGAGCATCGAACAGTACCGCGAAAAAATTCAAAAACAGTACGGGATGGATTTTTCCGTGCGCGTCGGTTTGAATACCGGGCTCGTCGTCGTCGGCAACATCGGCAGCGATTACAAATTTGAATACACGGCGATGGGCGACGCCATCAATCTTGCCGCGCGTATGCAAACCGCCGCCGACCCCAACACCATTTTCATCGCCGAAAATACCCAGCGTCTCGTGACGGGCGTTTTTGAATTTGAAGATAAAGGGTTGACGGAAATCAAAGGCAAGGCGGAACCGGTGCATGTCTATCGTGTGTTGGAAGCCAAACGCGGCGCCATTCGCACGCGCGGCATCGCGGGCTTGGTTTCGCCGATGGTGGGACGCCGCCGCGAGTATTCCACGCTATTGCAGATTACCGACGATGTAAAAATGGGACACGGTTCGAGCGTCGCGGTGATTGGCGAAGCGGGTCTCGGCAAATCGCGTCTCATTGCCGAATGGCGCAAAGCCGCGTTGATGGATACCGGGGAAAATCAACTGCGTTGGGTGGAAGGACGCTGCTTGTCGTACGGGTCTTCGATGGCGCATCACTTGAGCGCGGATGTGTTGCGCGCGCTCGTCGGCGCGCCTGCTGGCGCGACGGAAGAAGAAACACACGCCGCGTTGTTGACCGTGACGGAAAAACTTTTTGGGGCAGAGAAAAAAGAGGTGTACCCGTTTCTCGGTCACTTGCTCGGCGTGAAACTCGAAGAGGACATGGCGGCGCGCGTGAAATATCTCGACGGACCCGCGCTGCAAGCGAAATACGTCGCCGCGTACAAACGCTTTTTGCAAAAATGCGCGGAATCGTCCGCGCTCATCATCATTTGCGAAGATATTCATTGGGCGGACCCGTCGTCGGTTGAATTGTTATCGCAGGTGAATGCCATCGTCGCCGAAACGCCCGTTGTGTTTGCATTCATCACGCGCCCCGACAAAGATGCGCCGGGTTGGAAACTTGTGACGCAAGCGCGCGAAATCGCGGGCGCGGGCATGACGGAATTGCATCTCGCGCCGCTTTCGGAAAAAGATTCGCAAGAGCTGGTGACGAATCTTTTGGAAATCGAAACGCTGCCCGAAAATGCGCGTCAACTCATTCTCGCCAAAGCGGAGGGCAATCCGTTCTTTGTCGAAGAAGTGATTCGCATGTTGATTGAGCGCGGCAATCTCGCGCGTCAAAATGGCGAATGGATTGTGGCGAAACCGATCAACACGATTGATATTCCCGACACGCTGCAAGGCGTCCTCATCGCGCGCATTGACCGTTTACCCGAAGACGCGAAACGCGTGCTGCAAATCGCGTCCGTCATTGGCAGAAAATTCCAAGTAAAGGTGTTGGCGCAGGTGCTGGCGGCGGAGCAAGAACGGAACGCGTGATTTTTTGCGCCCTCTGGTTTTTAAACAAGCTCGATTTCATTCTCTGTTGGCGCGGGCATAAAGCGCCGCTTTATTTTTGCCGCAGAGCATGCCTTTGAGCCGAGTCGGACTCTATGGAACTCGCAGCTTTACTCGCGCAGCTCGAACGCAATCAACTTGTGCGCGCATTGGAACAAAATGAATATCTGTTCAAACACGCGCTCGTCCAAGATACCGCGTACGCGTCGCTTTTGAAAAACGAACGCAAACGTTTGCATCGCGCGATTGGCAAAGCGCTCGAACGCGCAGAGCCGAACGCGCAAAACGAAAGCGCCGCGCTGTTGGCGAAACATTTTTTAGAAGCGGGCGACGACGCGGAGATTTTGATGTACGCGACTCGCGCGGGCGATGCCGAAGCGCGCATATTCGCCAAAGCGGAAGCGTTGGAACATTATCGCGCCGCGCTGGATGCCGCGCTGCGGCTCGACAGCGAACGCGAAACCATCATCGCCCTCGTAACCAAACTCGGGCGCATGTACGAGTTGCGCGACGAGTACACGCGCGCGCTGGAAACGTACCGCGGTTTGATTGAATTGGCGCGCGAACGGAACGACGCGCGGTTGGAACTCGCGGGTTTGCTGCTGCAAGCGGTTTTGCGCGCGACGCCCACGGCGCTCTTTGACCCGCGCCGCGGACGCGAAATTTGCGACCGCGCGCTCGCGCTGGCGCGCGCGTTAAAGGATGGCGCGGCGGAAGCCAAAACGCTGTGGTGTCTTTTGCTGCTCAATGGCTTTACGGGCAACGCGCGCGCGGCGGTGGAATATGGCGAACAATCGCTGGCGTTGGCGCGTCAGTTGAATTTGAAAATGCAAAGCGCTTATACCTTGAACGACCTTGCCAACTATGGTTATTTTGCTGTCGGGCAGTCCGAGAAATCGCGCGCCGCTTCGGCGGCGGCGCAAGCGTTATGGCGCGATCTCGAAATTTTGCCGATGCTCGCGGACAATCTCAATAGCGCGGGAGTCTTGGAATATTGCTGGGGCGATTACGCGCGCGCGCAAGTTTTGTCGGACCAAGCGCTAGAAATTAGCGAGCGCATTGGCAGTTTGTGGGGGCAAGGTTTGGCGCGCTCGTTTCGCGGTT
Organism: Anaerolineae bacterium; assembly: GCA_021463195.1. Taxonomy (GTDB): domain Bacteria; phylum Chloroflexota; class Anaerolineae; order UBA4142; family SHND01; genus SHND01. The sequence goes on along the minus strand of JAJTXZ010000006.1, from coordinate 27,145 downwards.
TGCGCTTGATCGAGGCAGGCGCGTATGGCCGCGCGTTGGACGAATTACGGCGCGGCTATGAAATCGCGCGTCAAACCGGCACCGGCATCGCGCTCATTGCCGCGACCAACTTGGCGCTGGCGTACACGTTTGTCGGCGAAATCGAATTGGGCTATCGCGTCATTCAAATCGCCCAAGCGGAAATCGAAATCCCGTTGTATCGCGCGCCCGCCAAAGCCGCGCTCGCGTATCTTGTTTTTTTGCGCGGCGAGCCAGAACGCGCGCAAAGTATTTTGCAAGACGCGCACACGCACGCGCAAACGGAACTCGAGTTTTCGTACATGCCGAGCATTATCGTTCAAGGGGAAATCGGTTTGGCGCGCGGTCGCGCAGCGCAAGTGGTCGAGTACATGGAAACGCTTGCGGCGTATTTAATTCAACTTGGACTGGAGAGTTTTATCGCCGACGCGGATTTGTATCGCGGTCGCGCGTTGGCGCGGCTGCGCCATTTCGCGGCGGCGCGCGCGGCGTTTGAACGCGCGCAGAGTTATGCCGCGCGCGTCGGTTCGCGCCGCGCGTTGTGGCAAATTTACGCGCGCTGGAGTCAATTCGAACGCGCGCAAAAAAATGTTGAACGCGCGAATGAATTGGACGCGCGCGCATACACATTGATTGACTCGATTGCCGCGACGCTGCCGGAAGAATATCGCGCGGGATTTTTGCTGACAACGCAGCGCGAATAAAATTTTTACGATGACCAAGCTCATTTCGAATTTGAATCAACTCGAAGCTAGCGAATTGACGCGGCGGCTGCGCGAAGAGGATTTGACGTATCTTTTTAAACACGCGCTCGTCCAAGATACCGCGTATGCGTCGCTCTTGTTGCAAGAACGCAAACGTTTGCATCGGCTTGTCGGCGAAGCGTTGGAACGCGTCTATCCCGAACAACGCGCCGAGCTGGCGCCCGTGTTGGCGCGGCATTTTGCCGAAGCGGGCAATGACGCGAAAACGCTCGAATACGCGGAATTGTCGGGCGATACGGCGCGCCGCATCAACGCGCGCGCGGAAGCGTTGACCTGTTACACCCGCGCGCTGAATCTGGCGCTCAAGACGCACGCGCCGGGCGCGCAGCTGCAAGAATTGTATTTGAAACGCGGGCGCGTCATGGAGGTCATGGGTGATTTTCAAGCCGCGCTCGAAAATTATGATGCCTTGCTTGCGCAGAGCGCGGCGCGCGCGGACTCGGCGTTGGAACTCGCCGCGCTGATGGCGCAAGCGACCATTCGCTCAATTCCCAGCGCGGCGCACGACATCGCGCGCGCGCAAGCATTAAATGACCGCGCGTTGGAATTGGCGCGAGCGTTGGACGACAAAGCCGCGCAAGCAAAAATTTTGTGGAATTTAATGTTGATGCATTCGCGCGTCGGCATCAGCTTTCAGCGCGCCTTTCAGTATGGTAAAGAGGCGCTTGAGATTGCGCAAGAAAACAATTTGCGCGAACGTTTGGCGTACGTGCTGAACGACCTCTCGCCCATGTACTATTACGCGGGCGAATCCGAACTTGGCAAGCAAGCCAATCTGCAAGCGCGCGCAATGTGGCGCGAGCTGGACAATATGCCGATGTTGAGCGGCAATTACGGCTATGCGGCGATGAATCAGCTCTTTGCCGGCGAATATGCGGAAGCGGTTGTCGCATCGCAAGAGGGTGTCAAGTTGAGCCGCGAAATTGGCAACGAATGGAATGAAGCGTTTGCGCAAGCATGGGTCGGCGAAGCGTACGTCGAACTGGGCGAAATCGAAACGGCGGAACGCGTGATGTTAGCGGCGATTGAATTGGGTGGACGCGCGTTTCCGCCGGCGCTGCTCATGACGCGTAGTCAGTTGGCGCGCTTGGCTAGCGATTTCGGCGACGCGACGCGCGGAGTCGAATTGAGCGAACTGGCGTTGGAGGAGGCAAGGCTGCGTTTTCCTTCGATGCATCTTGTCGCGGCGAGCGCGTTCGCTCAAGCGGTGATGGCGCAAGGCGAGTTGGAACGCGCGCGGCGGATCTTGGCGGATACGCCGCGCGCGCTGGAAATGGATACCAATCCAATGTATGTGGCGGACGCGCTGCGCAGCCAAGTCGAGTTGGAATTGGCAGAGGAAAATTTCGCGGACGCGCTCGCTCTGTGCGAGCAACTGCGCGCGTACGCGGAGCGTTCGACGCTGCGTCACCGGCTGCCCCAAGTCATGCTTGCGCAAGCGCGGGCGTTGACTGGTTTGGAACGCTTGGCGGAGGCGGCGCGAATATTGACGCAAGCGCGCGCGTTGGCGACAGAGCTCAATGCGCGGTGGGGTTTGTGGCAAATTCTCGCGACGTCGGCGCGTTTGGAAACAACGCGCGGTAATTTGGAAAACGCGCAAGCATTACGAGCGCAAGCGCGCGTATTGATTGATTATATCGCCGCGCGCGCGCCGGAAAAATATCGCGCGGGATTTTTGGAACGCGCGCAAGGGCAATTATGAATCAAATTCGCGCGTCGCGTTATTCCATCTCGCCAAAGTCGCTTTACAGTTTCAAGAAAATTTTCTTGCGGGATAGGTTGGTTTCTCCGCAAAATTCTATCGCCAATGTCAAGCATTTATGGCGAAACGGAATAGGGGAACGCTGGCATTGATTACAATGCCGCCGATGCGATGGGGTGAAATGAATTTTGATTTTCGGACGGAACCGCTTGCCAATGCGCTGAACCAAATTCAAAACGCGCAGTTGATTCGCTGGGCTGAAGAAGCAGAGGACGCGTATTGGTTCAAGCATGTGTTGACGCAAGATACCGCGTATGCGTCGCTTTTGAAAAACGAACGCAAACGTTTGCATCGGTTGGTCGCGCAAACATTGGAACGGTTGTATCCCGAACGCGCGGCGGAACTCGCGCCGCGTCTCGCCGAACATTTTCAAGCGGCGGGAGAGACGATGCGCGCGCTGCATTATTTTCAACGCGCCGCTCAAGCGGCGGCCGCCCGTTACGCGAATTATGAAGCGTTAGATTTTTATACGCGCGCGCTGGATGCGGCAGAAGAATTAAAAGCGGAGACGCGCGATTCGTTGTATCGCGCGCGCGGTATGGTGTACGAACGCATTGGAGAATTTGACAAGGCGCGCGCGGATTTGGAACGCGCGTTGACGATTGCGCGCCAAGCAGGCGATGCGTATGCTGAATGGCAATGTTTGATGGATTTGGGTTATGCGTGGACCGCGCGCGATTACGCGCGCGCAGGCGAATATTCCGAGACGGCGCTCGTCTTGGCGCGCGCGAGCCAAGACGCGGCGCGCATTGCGCATTCGCTAAATCGCGTCGGCAACTGGCATGTGAATAATGACGAACCGCAGCGCGCGGTGTCGTATCATGTCGAAGCGCTGTCCATGTTCGAGTCATTGAACGATGCGCGCGGCGTTGCCGAGACCCAAGATTTATTGTGCATGGCGAGTTGGATTGGCGCGGATTATCTGGCGGCAGAGAAATACGCGAACGCGGCGCTGGGATTATTTGAAACTTTGCGCGATCCGTTGGCAATCGCCAACATGCGGATTGTCGGCAATTTGAAATACGCGTTGTTGCAGGGAAATACAGTGGCGGCGCCGTCGGACTCGCGCGGGGCGCGTCACGACGGCGCTGAAATTTTGCAAGAGCTGCGACAACTGGGCTGGCGTTCGGGCGAAGCGTTCGGCTTGATGGTGTTGGGCGAAGGGTTGGCGGCGAACGGCGCATACGAACGCGCGTTGACTTTTGAAAATATGGCGTTTGAGATTGCGCGCGAAATCAAGCATCGGCAATGGTTTGTCGGCGCGACTATGTTGTATGGCGAAATCCTGACGCAACTGTTGAATTTTGAAACCGCGCAGCCGTATCTGGAAACCGCGTTGGATTTGGCGCGTGAATTGGGATCCAAGCATTGGATGCTCACCGGCAGCGGTTTCCTCGCATCCAATTTGATTGCGCAAAAGCAGCTAACGCGCGCGGCGGAGCTTTTGGACGCGGCGTTGCCGCAAAACGCTCCCGCGCAGAGCGTCGCAAAACGACAGGTGTGGGCGGCGCGCGCAGAGCTCGCGTTGGCGCGCCGGGAAACAGACCGCGCGTTGGAAATCCTGGCGCTTTTGCTGCGCGATACGCTTGATTCAAAGGTAACGACGGTGATTCCGCGTCTTTGGCTTTTGCGCGCGCAGGCAATGCTGCAAAAAGCCGAGCTGCCCCAAGCCGAGAGTTTGCTGTTGGCGGCGCGCGCCCGGTCACGCGCTTTGAATCAACCTGCGTGGGAATGGCAAAGCGCGGCGCTGTTGTCGCGGCTTTATCGCGCGCAAGGGCGCGCCGCGGCGGCGGAACGGCAAGGGCGCGCCGCGCAAAATATTGCGACTGCTTTGGCAAACACGTTGAACGATTTGACGCGGCGCGAAATTTTTGGGGCGCGCGCCGAGAAAATGATTTGGGACGCGTGATGCGGTAAATGAATTTGGAACATTCGTAGGCGGTCGCAATTCGTTGGTGATGAACTGGCCGGTTTGCGTTTTCAGTTTTCTTGGGACAGCCATTGACAGTGTTCAATGGAATCCTTAAGATAGACGCGTGTTTTGAAAAAGGATTGTCGTGTTTTTCAGGCGCGCCGGTTTTCAAAATAAATATCTCTTCTCAAGGCATTCACTCATGACATTTTCTCTCGAGCTCGTCGTTCATTCGACGCATGAAGCAGGCATCAAACTGGGCGGCATCGGCGCGGTGCTGGATGGTTTATTGGCGCAGCCCGCGTACAACGAAAAGGTGAAACGCACTATTCTGGTTGGGCCGCTCAACACGGCGGACGATTTGGATATGACGCGTTTGTTCGCGCCAAACAATAAATTTCGCGCCGAATACTTGACCTGGCGCGGCGAGAATGCGGTGGCGCCGGAGCTTGCGCGCGCGTTCAATCAGGTGGAGCGCGATTATCATGTGTATATCGTTTACGGGAAAAAGAAATTTGGAAAATACGAACATGAAGTTTTGCTGCTCGACCCGCATAATGCGAATCCCGCGAGTGTGAGCGAGACGAAATATTTTTTCTCGGAACAATTTGGCATTAATTCATTTCGTTATGAAAGCGACGGCGAATACAACTGGTATCTCGCCGCCGCGGCGCCGAGTTTTGCCGCGCTGGGCGCGTTGGTGAATTGGCAGCCGGGGCGCGCGGCGCTGCTCGCGCATGAATGGTTGGGTTTGCCGATGGCTTTTGCGGCGCTGCACCGACAGCCGGGCGCATATAAAATGGTTTTTTACGCGCACGAAGTCGCGACGATGCGTCCATTGGTGGAAGGGGATCGCGGTCACGATACGCGTTTTTATAATGTGTTGAAACGCGCGCGCCAAGAAAATTTATATGTGTCCGATTTGTTCGGCGACCAAACGCGAAATTATCGGCACGCGATGTTGAACGCGGCGGGCGGGTTCGACGCGTTTCTCGCGGTGAGCGATCTGACAATGAGCGAGCTGCGCTTCTTGTCGCCGCAATTCGCGCGGCGTCCGATCTCGCTCGTGTACAACGGCGTGCCGGCGCAAACGCTCAATCTCGATCAACGCTGGATTAGCAAGGACCATCTCGCGGCGTACGCGCAAAATTTGTTGGGCTTTCGTCCGACGTGGGTGTTTTCGCACGTGCCGCGCATGGTGCTGTCGAAAGCGCTGTGGCGCGATCTGCGCGTGATGGAGCATTTGGATAATATGCTCGCGGCGCGCGGCGAAAGCGCGACGCTGTTTACGTTGAGTACGACAATTCCGGCGGGGCGTTCTGCGGACGAGGTGTGGCGCTGGGAGCGCGAGTACGGTTGGCCCGTGAATCATCGCGCGGGGAATGGCGATTTGGTGGGGCTGGAGATTGATTATTATCGGCATATTCAAGAATTTAATGCGCGCGCGCGGGCGAGCCGCATTGTGCTGTCGAATCAATTCGGCTGGAGCCGCGACCGCTGCGGCGGACGAATGCCGGCGGCGATGGAATTCATGGATATTCGGCGCGGGGCGGATTTGGAATTTGGGCAGAGTATTTATGAGCCGTTCGGTATCGCGCAGCTGGAACCGTTGACGTTTGGCGCGTTGTGCTGTTTGAGCACGGCGTGCGGCTGCGCGTATGCGATTGAAAAATATGGCGGGCTGACATTGAACAATATTGTGCTGGCGGATTATATTACGCTGCCGTATGGATGGAGTTATCCGAACGCGCGCGCGCTGTTGAATATTGGCAGTTACGAGCGCGACCAAATCGAAGCGACGGAAAGTTATCGCGCGGCGCAAAAAATCATGGAACGTTTGCCCAGACAGGGACATGACGCGTGGACGCTGCTGCAAGATGGATATGCGTTAGCGGAAAAAATGTCGTGGAAGGTGGTGGCGGAGGAGCAGCTGCTGCCGGCGTTGGAAAATCTTTTTTAGAGCGAATTCCTGTTTGGTCCAAGGTAAAAGACCCTTTGGGTTTTCGGAAACCCAAAGGGTCTGTCCCCTAAATCAAATCGGAAACTGGTCTAGGAACCGCGGATAACACGAATAACGCGGATGAGGAGAATAAAAATGCCAGATGTGCTTTATCGCAAAGAAACTGGACTGATCATTGGCGCAGCAATGGAGGTTATAATGAATTGGGTCCTGGATTTTTAAAAGCAGTTTATCAAGAAGCGATGGAGATTGAATTGGGGTTGCGCGCAGTTCCAAATGTTCCGCAGCCAGAGTTACAGGTGCGCTATAAAGGGCGTCCGCTCAAGAAAAAATATAACCCTGATTTTGCGTGTTATGAAAAAATAATTGTGGAATTGAAAGCGATCGAAGGTCTGACCAATCACGATGAAGCCCAGCTCTTTAACTATTTGAATGCGACAAAATTTGAACTGGGGCTTTATTCAATTTTGGTTCGCGCCGTGAACTCGAATGGCGCAGAAGAATCAACACGGAACTCCGAAACAAAAGGAAACAGCATATATTTTGGGTTTTTATCCGCGTAATCCGTGTTATCCGTGGTTAATCCATTTGAGGTGAAGCATGTCAAACGTACTCGCAATCATCATGGCTGGCGGCGCGGGGACGCGTTTGTCGGTGTTGTCGGAAGAACGAAGCAAGCCCGCCGTGCCGTTCGCGGCGCGTTATCGCATTATTGATTTTACGTTGTCGAATTGTGTCAATTCGGGCATTTACAATATCGCGGTGTTGACACAGTATCGCCCGCGTTCGCTGAACGATCACATCGGTGTCGGCAAGCCGTGGGATTTGGACCGCGCGCGCGGCGGGATTCGGCTCTTGCAGCCGTACCAAGCGCGCGGGCGCGAGTTGTGGTACGGCGGCACGGCGGACGCGGTGTATCAAAATCTGGACGATGTGCGCGAACAGCGCGCGGATCAGGTTGTGATTTTGTCGGGCGACCATATTTACAAAATGGATTATCGGCCGATGCTGAAATTTCATCAGGAAAAAAATGCCGACCTTACCGTCGCGGTGATGAATGTGCCGTTGGAAGAAACGGACCGCTTTGGCATTATGAGCGTGGACGAAACGATGAAAATTTCAGCGTTCCACGAGAAACCGAAAAAGCGCGACAAGGGCACACTTGCTTCGATGGGCATTTATGTTTTTGGCGCGCGCGCGCTCGCGGCGCAATTGGAGCGCGAGAGCAAGAATCATCTGGATTTAGATTTTGGCAAGCATGTGATTCCCGGGATGATTGAAACCGGACGCGTGTACGCCTATCCCTTTGAGGGCTATTGGGTGGATGTGGGAACGATTCAGTCGTATTGGGAAACGAATCTCGCGTTTCTCGCGCCGACGCCGCCGTTGAATCTGGACGACCCATCGTGGGTGATTCATACCAAGAGTTCCGAACGTCCGCCGGTCAAAGTGGGCTTGCAGGGTCAAATTCATTCGAGTATGGTGGCGAATGGTTCAAATATTCGCGGACAGGTTGAAAATTCGGTCTTGTCGCCGGGCGTGTATGTTTCTGAAGGCGCGGTGGTGCGCGATGCGGTGGTGATGAATGATGTGTGGATTGGTCCGGGCGCAAAATTGGACCGCGTGATTGTGGACAAACAAGCGGTCATTGGCGCGGGCGCGCAGCTCGGTTTTGGCGAAGACAATAAACCGAACGCGCAAGAACCGGACAAAATTAATACGGGGATTACGGTGGTCGGCAAAGGCGCGCACATTCCGCAAGGCGTGCGCGTGGGCCGAAACGTTGTCGTGGTGACGAAAGCGGAAGAAAAAGATTTTGAAGCATTTGGCGAAAATGTGCCGAGCGGGACAACGGTGGGGGTGAGATAATGAACATTCTTGCGATGATTCTGGCGGGTGGAGAAGGACGCGGACTTGGCGTGCTTACTTCGCATCGCGCGGAAGCGGCGGTGCCGTTTGGCGGAAAATATCGGCTGGTTGATTTTTCGTTGTCCAACTGTGTCAATTCGGGAATTTACAGTGTCGGCGTGTTGACGCAGTATCAGCCGCGTTCGCTGAATGACCATATCGCGATTGGCAAGCCGTGGGACCTCGACCGCGCGCGGGGGGGGGTGCGGCTCTTGCAGCCTTTTCAAAGCGCGCGCGGCGCGGCAGGCACATGGCAAGAAGGCACGGCGGACGCGGTGCGTTTTAATTTGGAATTTGTTTCCGAAAGCGAGGCGGACGCGGTTTTGATTCTCGCGGGCGACCATATTTATAAAATGGATTATAACTTGTTGCTGCGCGCGCATTTGGATTCGCGCGCCGATGTGACGATTGGCGTGCGTTCGGTGAATCCGCATGACGCGCAGCGTTTTGGCATGGTGACGCTCGACTCGGATGGGCGCGTGACGCATTTTGAAGAAAAACCGAAACGCACGCGCAGCTCGCAAGCTTCGATGGGCATTTACGCCTTTAAACGCGCGTTTTTGCAACAATGGCTGCATGGCGAAGGATTGCTGCATCACGATTTTGGACGCGATGTGCTGCCCACGTTGACGCAAAACGCGCATGTGCAGAGTTACAGTTTTCAGGGTTACTGGGCGGATGTGGGAACGATTCAAGCGTACTTTGAAGCGAACATGGCGCTCTTGGGCGAAACGCCCGCGCTCGATTTGTATGACGCCGATTGGGTGATTCACACGCGCAGCGAAGAGCGCCCGGCGGTGTATGTCGGCGCGCACGCGCGCGTGGACGGAAATCTTTTGTGCGATGGCTGCCGCGTCGAGGGCACGGTGACGCGTTCGGTGATTGGGCCGGGCGTGTATATTGCGCCCGGCGCGGTGGTGCGCGATTCGATTTTGATGAAAGATACGTACGTCGGCGAAGGCGCGATGGTGGACCGGGTGATTGCGGACAAGCGTGTCAATATCGGCGCGGGCGCGCAAGTGGGCGCGGACGGCGACAATACGCCGAATCAACTATCGCCCACGCGTTTGAATACGGGCATCACGGTCATTGGCAAACGCACGCAGATTCCCGCAAACATTTCCATCGGACGCAATGTTGAAATTTTCGCGAATCTGCCCGCGAATATGTTTCCGAAAGAGGGCGTGAAAAGCGGCGAGACGGTGATGGGGTGAGAATGGAGATTGGAGAATGGAGATTGGGGATCTGGTGAATTTAACTGACGAAAAATTTTTGCGCCAAGCCATTCAGATCGCGCAACGCGCGCGTGCCAAGGGCAATCAACCTTTCGGCGCGGTGTTGGTGGATGAACATGGTGTCGTGCTGCTCGAAGGCGAAAGCGCCGTCAACACCGAACACGACGCGACGGGACATGCGGAGATGAATCTCGCGCGCGCGGCGTGTAAAAAATTCGACGCGGCGGCATTGGCGAAATGCGCCATGTATTCAAGTTGTGAACCTTGCCCAATGTGCGCGGGCGCGATTTTTTGGTCAGGGATTGGGCGCGTGGTGTACGCGTTGAGTGGAACCGAGTTGTATGCGTTTGCGCCCGATTCGGAGAATAAATTGCCGTTGGGCTGTCGAGAAGTGTTGGCGCACGGCGGACGCGCGGTAGAGGTGCTTGGTCCTGCGATTGAGGATGAAGCGCGGGTGGTGCATGTGGGGTTTTGGAGGTCGTAAAAATGGCTGTTGCGCGAAAAAAGATTTACACACCGGAAGAATATCTGAAAATGGAGGAGCGGTCCGAGATTCGCCATGAGTTTGTGAATGGCGAAATCTGGGATATGTCGGGGGGAACGGCAACGCACAATAAAATTGCAGTCAATCTCTCTTTTGCGCTCGAATCCATCATTCGGAAAAATAAACTGCCGTGCCGCTCGTTCGTCAATGATTTGCGTTTGTATATCAAAAAGGCAAACCTGTACACGTATCCCGATGTCATGCTCGTCTGCGGCAAGATTGAATTTGACGCGGGACGGCAAGATGTAGTTTTGAACCCCATTGTGATTTTTAAAGTCTTGAGCGAATCCACAAGTAACTTTGACCGCTCGCAAAAATTTGCCGCGTATCGTCAGATCCCTTCGTTGCAAGAATATGTCTTGATTGACCAAGCGCGCGTTTCTGTCGAAATTTTTCGTCGCGATAAAACCAAGTTCTGGGTCTTTGAAGCGCTCGAAGAATTGAAAGATATACTCAAATTGAAAGCGGTTGGAATTGAGGTTTCTGTTGCGGCGATTTATGAAGGGGCGGAAGTGTCCGAATAGTGTATTGTGAGGATGAGGCGCGGGTGACGCTTGCGGGGTTTTGGAGGAATGAATAGTGGCATATGAATCGGTTGATGCACTGCAAAAAATTTTGGCGCAAGACGTTTTTCATTACACGCAAGACGCGAAAAAGGCGGCGGGGCGCGCGCTCGGCACACTCGTCGAGGTGATTACGTTTTATATGTTGAAATCTTGGGGGCTTGAACATTCGATTGGAATCGAACGCGGGCTTGCCGAGTTTGGAAATCCCGAAATTACTCACAATGTCGAGTATTCGCTGCATCCGACATTACGCGAGTTTCACTTGGCAGTTGACCTCACAAAACGTCCTATCACCTCCGCCCAGATTTTTCCAAAACTGCTTCCAAACTTTTCGACAAATGATTTTCACAGAATCAATGCTACGCTGTTGACGCGCGATGGTATCTTGAGAAATGCTTGTACAATCTGCAAAAAAGGGAAATCGTTTTACCAAAGTGCAAATGGACTATCAAGCTGGCCAGGTTTTGCAAACGTACTTTGACGCGAATAGGAATCGCATCGAAAAATTGGCGCAAGGTATACGGACTATGACCGCTGGCAGAAAAATAATTGGCACGACACGGGATTGGGGCACGCCGCCAAAATACGTGAATGCTATCCGCGAATTTTTTGGCGGTGCGATTCAGCTCGACCCTTGCTCGAACCCTCATTCGATTGTTCACGCCCAAGTCGAATACATGCTGCCAAAACAAGATGGCTTGAAAGCATCGTGGGATTTCTCCACAATCTATGTGAATCCGCCGTATGGCATTGACCAAAAACATGGCACGTCCATCAAGCATTGGTTTGCGCGCTGCGAGTACGCTTATCGCGTGTATGATTCCGAAGTGATTGCGCTCGTGCCTGTCGCGACGAACACGGGGCATTGGAAAAAATATGTGTTTGGCAAAGCAACCGCCATTTGTTTTTTGTACGACACACGCTTGCGTTTCTTGGTGAACGGTCAAGACGGTGGCAAAGGCGCGCCAATGTCATGCGCGTTGATTTATTGGGGCAATAACGCGGAACGCTTTTTTGAAATTTTCACGCGTTTCGGCGCGGTGGTGAACATCGAAAATTTGCGCGGCGCGCGGATTGGGGAGAATGAAGAGGTAAAACGACAGATGGAGATGGGATTGGCGATATGAAAACTACCAAACAAAACATTTTGTTTTCACTTCCAGCCGCGCCGGAGACTGCGCGAGAGCAGCCGACGACAACAGAACGCTTGCCGCGTCTTGACCTTGATTTGGAATTGCGCGCGAAAATTTTGCCGTTGTGCCGTTTGCAATATGGCGAGATTTGGCAAGACCCTATTTCTGGGCATCGCGTTGGTGTGCTGGATGCGACGAAACGCGCCGATGTCGCAAAAATCATGCACGGCGACAGGGCGCGGCTTGTACTCAATGACCCGCCGTATAACGTACAAGTGGGTAACGCGAATACCGCGAATCTCTCGAAAATTGATTTGGACGCGTATCTAAAATTTTCGCGCGCATGGATTGAAAATAGTGTGGCTGTGTTGGACGATGACGCGCATTTTTATGTCTGGCTCGGCGCGGATGTTTCGGATAATTTTCAACCGCTGCCCGATTTCATGATTTTGATGCGCGAATTTTCTGAACTACGTCCGCGCAATTTCATCACGATGCGAAATCAGCGCGGTTACGGAACGCAGAAAAATTGGATGTGGGTGCGCCAAGAATTATTGTACTATGTACACGGCAATCCAATCTTTAACATCGAGGCGGAATACACGGACATTCCAAAAATTTTGCGCGGTTATTATAAAAAGGTGAATGGACGGGTGACGGAAAATTTGGAACGCAGTAAATCGGAAAACATCCGCGCGGGAAATGTGTGGGTGGACATTCAGCAAGTGTTTTATCGAATGCAAGAAAATGTTTCGGGCTGCTACGCGCAAAAACCGTTAAAAGCGATTGAGCGGATTTTGCAAGCGAGTACGAATCTGAACGAACTCGTGGTTGATTTTTTTGCCCATTCAGGAACAACTTTGATTGCAGGTGAACGATTGGGGCGGCGCGTGTACACTTTTGATTTAGACCCCATCTTTGCGGAAATCACGATTCGGCGTTTGGAACACTTTCGCGCGATGGGGAAAACGGGTTGGCAGTGGGAGAATCCGTTTCCTGAAATTGAAAAATGACCACTCACGAATTACGCGCGTATCTGGATCGCCTTGTTATTTCACTTGAACCGCGAGACCAAAAGCTATTGCAAGCGCGGTTAAATGGTTTGGTCTCTGTTTTTCCGTTTAACGAATATGAATATATTTTGACGTTTCTGGTAGATCGACGCGCGCTGTCGTTTCGTGAGTACGAGAAATTGCGCGCCAACTATGTTTCATCCAATCGCTATCTTGACCTGTTTGGTTTAGCCCCGCGTGTGTTTGGACAAATTTGGGGAGAGCAACATTTACAAGATATTGACCCACGTTTTCAAAAACCGACGCGCACACTCGACCCGAATTATGTGGGACAGTACGACTTGTGGCTTGACGGCGCGCGCGTCGAGGTCAAAGCCGCGCGGGCAATTCATACCAAACAACGCGGCGCCGTTAGCTCCAAAGCATTACGTCGCGACTCTTTGGAACCGTTCTGGATGAATTTTCAGCAGTTGAAATTCGATGTCTGCGATGCTTTTGTCTTTATCGGCGTTTGGGTGGATGAAATTGTATATTGGGTATTGTCGCATGACCAAGTGAAATCGAATCTATATTTGAGTCACCAACATCGCGGCGGTGTTGAATATCAAATTGGGATTACACACAAAAATATCTTGGCGTTTGAGGCGTATCAAGTTGCGCCGCAAGAGTTGGCGAATGTAGTTATCGAGAAATCTAAATAAAAAAACGAAGCCCCCAGAGTGAGACGCTCCGCTGCAGCGGGAAGGGTGGATCAACCACCTTCCTCTCTAAACTGGATTTACGCTTCGTTTGAATGACAGCATAACCGTTTCTGGCGATGTTGTCATTCAAAATTTTGAAACGGATTTCTGCTATTTCTTACGAAAAGTATCATGCCTCACCTCCACTTTCACATCTCCCGCGCCGCGCGCGCAAAATATAACGTTGACGATGCGTTGTTCTCGCTGCGCGGCAATGTCGTCATTGCGAATTTTTACGCCGCGCGTCTGCTCGCGCAAGAAATCAATCAAACGCGCGGCGCGGACGACGCAGTGCAGGCGGGCGAACTCAACGCGCTCGGACTCATTCACGAAATTTTGCACGCCGTCTTGCAGGAATATCGCCAACAGCGCGGCGATGTGATGGCGCAAGCGGTGAACGCGCTGTACGAAAATATTGGGCGCGACGCGGTGGAAACGACGCTGCAAACATTCATTGATATTTTTCCGCCGCTGTCCGTGTATCACGGACAAGAGACGATTGAACAGTATCTGAACGGCGCGACGGACGGAATTGCCAACCGCGAAATTGTTCTGGAAGAAATGCTTTTGGTGTGGCTGGAAAATCAGAATCCCGCCGCGTCGCCGTTTCAAGAATTGTTTGATGATACGCAGTTGTCTGCGACAACTGCGTATCAACGCGTCGTTCAAAATTTGCGCGAATTTTTTGCGGAGCAAGAACCGGTGGACGCGGCGGGACAAAGTTTGTTCGACGCGTTGCGCGCGCCATTTCTCAACGCGCCCGATTCATTGAGCGCGCAACTCGATTTCATGTTGTATCGCTGGAGCGCGGCAGCGGGAAAATTTGATACGTCGCGCTTTTTCGCGCGCGCCATCGGCGGAATGCAATTCATTCAAGAAGAACAAAAATTTTTGTGGCAGCAGCAAGCCGCGCCGTTCGGCGAAGGCGGAGGATTCACCGCGACGACGCCGCCCGTTCCCGTGTTTCGCCGCGAATTGCAAAAGCGTGTTGACACGGAAACAGGTAAAGAAGTTTGGTTCGAGCCCGAACCCGAACAATTCAGTCCCGATTTGGATTGGATGCCGAATCTCGTGCTGTTGGCAAAATCAACGTACGTCTGGCTCGACCAACTCTCGAAAAAATACCAGCGCGAAATAAAAACGCTTGATGCGATTCCCGATGAGGAATTGGATGAACTGCGCGCGCGCGGCATCACCGGTTTGTGGTTTATCGGCGTGTGGGAGCGCAGCAAAGCGTCGGCGACGATTAAACACATGATGGGCAACACGGGCGCGATTGCGTCGGCGTATTCGTTATACGATTACGAAATCGCAAATGAACTCGGCGGCAAAGACGCGTTGGAAGAATTAAAAGCGCGCGCGTGGAAATGCAACATTCGCATCGCATCGGACATGGTGCCGAATCACATGGGCATTGATTCGCGTTGGGTGATGGAACATCCCGAGTGGTTCATTCAGAGCGCTGTGCCGCCATATCCGTCGTATCAATATCACAGCGCGGATTTGTCGTCCGACCCGAACGTGACGATTCAAATTGAAGACCACTATTTTGACAAGACGGACGCGGCGGTGGTGTTCAAACGAACGGATGATGCGACGCGCGATGCGCGCTACATTTATCACGGCAACGACGGCACAAGTTTTCCGTGGAACGATACCGCGCAGTTGAATTATTTATTGCCGCAAGTGCGCGAAGCAGTGATTCAAACGATACTGCACGTCGCGCAGCAGACGCCCGTGATTCGTTTCGACGCGGCAATGACGCTGGCGAAAAAACATTATCAGCGTTTGTGGTTTCCGCAACCCGGCACAACCGACGCGATTCCTTCGCGTTCCGAATTCGCAATGACCAAAGCGCAATTTGACGCGGCGATGCCCGAAGAATTTTGGCGCCAAGTGGTTGACCGCGTTGCCGTCGAGGCGCCCGACACGTTGCTGCTCGCCGAAGCGTTTTGGTTGATGGAAGGATATTTCGTCCGCACGCTCGGAATGCATCGCGTCTACAACAGCGCGTTCATGCACATGCTGCGCGACGAAAAAAATCTCGAATATCGTCTCGTTATCAAAAACACCATCGAGTTCGATCCCGAAGTGTTGAAACGCTATGTCAATTTCATGAACAATCCCGACGAGCGCACGGCGGTTGACCAATTCGGCAAAGGCGACAAATATTTTGGCGTGGCGACGATGATGGCAACGCTGCCCGGGCTGCCGATGTTTGGTCACGGTCAAATCGAAGGTTTCACCGAACGCTACGGCATGGAATTCAAACGCGCGATGCTTGACGAAACACCCGACGCTTGGCTCATCGAACGGCATCAGCGCGAAATTTTTCCGCTGTTGCACAAACGCTATTTGTTCGCGGGCGTCGAAAACTTTTTGCTCTACGATGTGTATAAACCGAACGGCGCGGTCGAAGAAAATGTTTTCGCGTACTCGAATAGGGTTGGAAAGGAAAGCGCACTCGTCGCGTACAACAATTCGTACACTGAAGCGCGCGGCAAAATCAAATTGTCCGCCGCCTACCTTGATAAAACGCGCGACAAGCTAACGCAACGCACGCTCGCGCAAGGATTGAATTTACGCGACGTGGAAGATTCATTCGTGATTTTCCGCGATGTTGTAAGCGAGAATGAATTCATTCGTACTGCGCGCGCATTGATTCAAAATGGTTTTGAAATTGCGCTCGGCGCGTACAAATTCGCCGTCTATCTCGATTTTCGTAAAGTCATTGATTCGCCCGAAGGCGCATACGCGCAGCTGCACGAACGTCTGCGCGGACGCGGCGTGCCAAACATCGAACAAGCCGCGCGTGATATTCAACTCGCGCCGTTGTATGCGGCGTTCCGCGACATGGTGAATGGGGAGAGTATTCGGAGATACACGGAAACAGGTAGCAGGGAGATAGGTAGCAAGGAAACAGGGAAACAGGGAGACAAGGAAACACACGAAAAGGCGGTTGCGTTCGCGGAAGTGGTAAAGGAATACGGCATTGAGGACGTGGATGAGAACGCGTTTGCGGAAATGGTCGCAGAAAATTTAGCGGGCGTGCGGCAGTTGAACGAACATGCTCTGCCGAAACGCGCGTCGAAAGATTTAAAAGCCGCGTTGGGCGATTTGCAAAATCGTCTCGCCGACGATTCGGCGCGCGATGGACTTGTGGCGTTCGCATATCTGGACGCGATGACCGCCTTTGCGGATGGTCCGCAAATTGTGGCATGGATTGACGAATGGCAGCTGGGCAGAATGTTGGGCGACGCGTTACGCGCGGCAGGCGTCGCGGACGCGCGCATCTGGCAGTTGATTCAGCTCATCAAAATCGCGCTCGCCAATCCAGCATCAATCGAAAATCGAAAACTTGTCCCGAACAAACGTGAGGGATCGAAAATCAAAAATCTTGTCTCGGACCCGAGCGTCGCGCAATTCTTGAATGTCAACGAGTTCGATGGCGTCAGGTGGTTCAATCAAGAACAGTTCGGCGCGTTGGTGAATTGGCTCCAAATCATCGGCGCGTACAAAATTTTGCGCGCGCAAACGAACGCGGCGAAACAAAACGCCGCGCTGATTCAACAATTCGCGCAATGGAACGCGTGGCGCGACGCGGAAGCGAAATCGGGATATCAAGTAGACAAATTGCTCGCGGCGGCAAAACCCGCGCGTAAAAACAAGCGCGCCCCCAAGAAATTGGCTGCGCCTAAAACGCTTGCCGCGAACCGCGTTGGCAAAAAGCAGTCTGCGGAAAAGGCGTCGTCTACGAAAAAAGCGTCGTCTACGAAAAAAGCGTCGTCTACGAAAAAAGCGCCGTCTGCGAAAAACATTTCCACGCCAAAACTCGCCGCCTCTAAAACAACGAAAAAACAAAATAGAACGCGCGCGAAAAAATGATGGATAAAATTCAAGCGTGGCTCGCGCAACATTTCAAAAGCGCGGATGATGTCGGCACCGCTTTCGCTGTCGCGATGTTTGTGAGTGTCGGACTCGGCAGCGTTTTGAACATTGAGCGCTTGGTTTCGCTCGGCGCAGCTTTTTTTGGCGCGGCGGTGATTGCCTGGGGCGTGAATGCGCTTCAAACGCGCGAGCTGCGAATTTTTCAGCGCGGCATTCGCGTTGCCGCGCAGATTCAAGAAATCTTGGCGCGCGCGTGGGGGCTTGTGTTTATTAGCGGCGGCGTGTTTATCATGGGATACGGCATTTTGTCAATGCTGAATCCGCGTGCGCCGGTGCCCGAGCGTGCGCAGCGATTTTTTGGCGCGACGCAAGGAATAGGAGTACAGCTATTGGTCGGCAGCGCGGTGGGAATGCTGTGTGCGTTGACGCTGGTTTTCGCTAGCGACGCGCAAGGCGGCAATACGCTCGCGCGCTTTATTGTGAGTTTGCCCGGACGTTTGTTGGGTGTTGCGCTGTTTATTTTTTGCGCGGTTCTCGCGGCGCTTGCGCTCTTGCAAATTTTCGCGCCCGATGTTCTCGCCGCGCTCGGACACGCATTCTTGCAAAGGATAGGACTCGAATGAACAAACAAGAACTGTTGCGCGAAATCGAACGCGCGCATCAAGACATGATGCGCTTTCTCGCCGCGTTGAGCGACGACGAAAAAACCGCGCCCATTCTAAACGAAGGATGGAGCGTCAAAGATTCGCTCGCGCATTTGATTGATTGGGAAAAAATGTCGCTCGATTGGCTCGCGCGTTCCTTGCGCGGCGAAGAGGTGAAACGTTTTGTTCAAGGGTTTCAGTACGAAACCGAAGCCGAGCGCGAAGCGGTGATGGAAAAATTAAATACGCATCTGTTCGAGCAAAATAAAAATCGCGCGCTCGACGACGTGCTGCAAGATTTTCGCGCAACCCATCGCGCCATTTTTGATTTCGTCGCGCAGATGAACGAAAACGATATTTTTGATCCCAATCGGTTCGCGTGGCGCAACGGCAGTCCCGCGTTCGACATGCTGGCGGGCAACACCTTTGAACATTACGACGAACATCGGCAATGGATTTTGGAATCATTGGAGAAAACGCGATGAGCTCCCCGAACACAAAAGCAGAATTGCTCCACCGCATCCGCGAACGACACGCGGACATGGAAGAATTGTTATCGTCGCTTTCGCCCGCGCAAATGCGCGCGCCCGAACTCGACGCGGGTTGGAGCGTTAAAGATTCGCTCGCGCACATTGCCGCGTGGGAAAAGCTTCTGCTCGACATGGTTGCAAAATATCAGCGCGGCGAGCCAGTCGTGCTGTGGGCGCCCGGTTTTGAAATCGTCGGCGATAACGGTCAAGAACAAATGAATCGCTACAACGCGCATTTGTTTGAACAGAACCGCGAACGCGAACTCGTGGACGTGTTGAACGATTTCCGCGAAACGTTCATGCAAATTGTCGCGCTCATTGAATCCTTGAGCGACGCGGAAATTTTCGACGCCGATCATTTTTCCGCGCGCAACGGGCGTCCGCTCATTACCTTTATCGTAGGCGACACCTACGAACATTACGACGAACATCTCGGTTGGATTCGTAACTGGCTTGCCAATCCTGCATGACCGCCGCGCTCGAAAATTTTCCTCTTGCGTCCACGCGTTTTATTGGACGCGCCAACGAAATCGAATCCCTCGCGCAAAAAATCCAGCGCGCGCAAATCGTCACGCTCGTCGGCGCGGGCGGCTGTGGCAAAACGCGGCTCGCCGTCGAATGTGCCGCGCGCGTCGCGACGAATTTTGACGACGGCGCATACTTTATTGACCTCGCGCCGTTGAACGATGCCGCGTTCATTTCCGCGACAGTTGCCGCCGCGCTCGGCGCGCGTGACCAAGCCGAACAAAATTTGCGCGAGACGATTTTTCAAACCCTCGCCGAAAAAAATCTCGTCCTCGTTTTCGACAACTGCGAACATTTGCGCGCCGCGTGCGCGGAATTTGTTGCCGCGCTGTGTGAGCAATGCCCGCGCGTGACGGTGTTGGCGACGAGCCGCGCCGCGCTGGAAATTCCCAACGAAATTGTTTTCGCGCTCACGCCGCTTGCATCCGACGACGCGCTCGAATTGTTCACGGACCGCGCGCGCAATGTTTTGGCGACGTTTCAACGTGACGCGCAAAACGAAAACGCGATTGCCGAAATTTGCGCGCGTTTGGACAATTTGCCGCTCGCGCTCGAACTCGCCGCCGCGCGCGTAAAAATGCTCGCGCCCGCGCAAATCGCCGCGCGGCTCGACGCGCGTTTTCAATTACTGAAAAATCAAAACGCCGCCGCGCCAACGCGTCAAAGCACCTTGCGCGCGCTGCTCGACTGGAGCGATGAACTTTTGAGCGACGCGGAACGCGCGTTGTTTTATACGCTCGGCGTTTTTGCGGGCAGTTTTGATTTGGAAGCGGTGGAAGGATTGACGGCAGACGACAGACGACAAACGACAGATGCGCTTGATGTATTGACGGAACTTGCCGAAAAATCTTTGTTGGTGATTGAACCGAGCGTGACGACGACGCGTTATCGGTTACTCGAAACGCTGCGCGAATACGCGCGCGAAAAATTGCGCGCGGCAGGCGCGTGGGATGAAACACAGCAAAAACATTTGGCGTACTATTTGCGATTCGCCGAACGCGCCCAGGCGCAGTTGACGACGAGCTTGCAGGTGGAATGGACAAAGCGCTTGGACGCCGAGCAAGACAATTTGCGCGCCGCGATGCAATTTGCGTTAGAAACCGCGCAAATCGAAAGCGGTTTGCGTTTGGCGAACGCGCTGTGGCGTTATTGGAACACGCGCGGACATTTTTACGAGGGCAAACGTTGGTTCGACGCGTTCTTGGCGCAAGATGTGACGCGCGTTCCTGATGCGGTACGCGCGCAGGCATTGTTCAGCATCGGCGCGCTCGCGTATCGTTTAGGCGAATTGGAGCGCGGGCAGCAGTTGGCGGAAGCGGCGCTGGACGCGCAGCGCGCGTTGGGCGACACGGCGGGCATGGTGTTGACGTTGAATCTGCTGGGCATCGTCACAAGTGACCGTGGCGATTACGCGCGCGCGGAAGCATGTCACAACGAAGCGTTGGCGCTGCGCCGCGCGGCGAATGACCAATGGGGCATCACCGCCTCGTTAAACAATCTCGGCTTGTGCGCGCGGGCGCAAGGAAAATTCGCGCAGGCACGCGAGTATTATGCGGAAAGTTTGGAATTGAAACGCGCGCTGAGCAGTCAGCCCGACATTGCGATTGCGTTGAACAATTTGGGCGAAATCGAACTTTTGAGTGGTAATTATGCGCGCGGCGCGAGTTTGCTTCAAGAAAGTGTCGGCTTGTGCAAAACACTCGGCGACGAATTCACGCTGGCGATTGCGCTGCTCAATTTGTCTGTCATCAAACGCGCGTTGAATCATCAAGACGCGGCGCGCGCGTTGAATCTCGAATTGCTTGATTTGACGCGGCGCATTGGCGACATCCAAAATGAAGCGTTGGCGTTGGTGAATCTCGCCGACTTGGCGCGCGACGAAAATGATTTGGCGCGCGCGACGACGCAGTACGAACGCGCGGTGAGTTTGCTCCGCCGCGCGCAAGAACGACGCACCATCTCGTATGCGTTGAACGGATTGGGCGTGGTGCGGCGAATGCAAGGCGATTTACTCACCGCCGCGCGGCTGCATCACGAAGCGTTGGAGATTTATCGGCGCGCGCAAAATCGCTTGGGTATCGCGGAAACGTTGGAAGGTTACGCGGGTGTCGCGTTGGCGTGGAATGAAGCGGCGCGCGCGTTGGAATGCTTGGGCGCGGCGCGCGCGTTGCGCGAGGAAATGGAAACGCCCGCGTATCCGTTTGACCAAAATGTTTTGGATGAAATCAAAACGCGCGCGCGTACGCGGTTGGGCGAAGGCGCGGCAACACAAACTCTACAACGTGGACGCGCGCAACCATTGGAAACGATTCTCGCGGCGGTGGAGGCGTGGCACGCGCGCGTAACGCAAATTGAAATTGTAAACGCGCCGCGCGAACTCGAGTTGTTTGCGTTCGGCGAAACGCGCGTCTTTCGCAAGGGCGAGTTGTTGAGTTCAAAAGATTGGCGGTACGCCAAAGCGCGCGAAATTGTTTTTTATTTGTTGACGCGCGACGCCGTGACCAAAGAGCAGCTCGCGTTGGATTTGTATCCCGACGCGTCGCCCGAACAACTTCGCAGTACGTTGCATCGCGCTTTGCATCACGCGCGCAATGCGTTGGGTGCAAGCGATTGGATTTTATTTCAAGACGAGCAGTACGCGTTCCATCGCGCAAACTCCTACGCGTATGATGTTGAACGGTTCGCGCAAACATTGGCAGAAGCAAGCGCGCGCAAAAAGGGCGAGGCGCAGTTGGACGCGTTGCAACGCGCGGTGAATTTGTATGACGGTGATTTTTTGCCCGATGTCGAAAGCGAATGGGCGGCAACAGAACGCGCGACGCGCCGCGAACAATTTTTTGACGCCGCGACAAAATTGGGGCAAGGGTTGTATGACGCGGCGCGTTATGCCGATGCGGGCGCGGTGTATGAAAAAATGCTCGCGCGCGACAATTGGAACGAGGACGCGCATCGCGCGTTGATGCAATGTTTTGCGAATGCGGGCGATGCGCCGCGCGCGCTGCGCCAATACGAAACGCTCAAGCAAATTTTGCGCGATGAATTTCAAACCGAACCGTCGCGCGCAACGAAATTGTTGTACGAAAAATTAAGGCGCGCGTAAGAAAACGGTTAGCGGATGTAGAACGGATACACGGATGCTGCAACAAATTACGTTGCCATCCGTTTATCCGTTTTTTTTACCCGTTGACCGCGCGCCATGAGAAGCAGTTGGAGAAGCGCGGGATGCGATACTGTTGGTAGGGCAAATTTGTAATTTGCCAAGAAAAAAAGGAGCAAAATGTTTGAAAAAATACTTATTTTTAGCGGTTTTGCGCTAGTTCTGGTGACCGCGTTCGTGGGTTGTGGCGCACCGGGGAGCGAGTCAGCGGTTGCGACGCGTCCCGCGCCCCCAACATTGGACGCGGCGGCAACGGTTGCGAACATGCTCGCGCCGTCGGCGGCAACCGCAATCCCCACCGCCGCGTCCAATTCACAAAACGCGGCGGCAACTACAGTTCCGCCAACCGCGTCCGCGTCCAATTCGCAAAACGCGCCGACGGACGCGCCGCCCGATGTGATTCGCCGCGCGATGCTCGCGCAACTGCAAGCGCCGCGCGAACGCGTCACGACTAAAATCACGAGCGCGGACGGGACAGTTACGGAAATGCTGATGGAATTTATCGCGCCCGCGAATTTTCACATTCGCGCTGACACAATGGAATTGATTGCGGTGGAAGGCAAAGGCGCGTGGAAAAAAGAGAGCGACACATGGCAAACCGCTGACCCCGCGTTGGCGCAAGCGTTCACCTCCGCGCGTGACCCCAAAACGATTCAAGAGTTGATGGACATGGTTGTGTGGGGCGATGCGAAATTTTTGGGCGCGGAAATCTTGAACGGCAAACCGATGTGGTTGTATGCGTACCCCACCATCGTCAAAGGATTGGGTTCCGATGGCGGCGATATTCACGGCGCGAATCAGTTATGGGTTGGCGCGTTGGATGGGCTGCCCTACAAATTGGTGAGCGAAAGTGATTCGGCTTTTACCGCCGGCGGCAAGGACCAAATTGAGCAGTTGCATGATTACGACGCGGTGTTCACGATTGAACCGCCGTTGTAGAGATAGAGATTGGAGATTGGAGATTGGAGATTGGAGATTCGACAATCGAAAATCGAAATTCAAAAATCGCAAACAGCAAATCAAGAATCGCAAATCGCAAACAGCAAATCAAAAATCGCAAATCAATAATCAAAAATGACTGCACGGAGGATTCTCATGGCAAAAAAATTTTCCACCCTGCGCGCAATTTTCTGCGCGTTGGTTTTGGTGAACGCAGTAGCAATGTTTGGAACGCGTCCCGCGTTGGCGGCAGGCGTCGTCGGCAATGGCAACCCCGCGAGTTGCACCGAAACCGCGTTGGATAACGCGTTGAGCGGCGGCGGGCTTGTGACTTTTAATTGCGGCGCGAATACAAAAACGCTTACGTTGACGTTCACGAAAAATATCCAAGCGGATACCACACTCGACGGCGGCAATAAAATTATTTTGCGCGCGCCGCAGCTGTATCATTTTCAAGTGTACGCCGGTTACACGTTCAATCTCAAAAACATCACGTTGCAAGAAGGCACGAGCGGCAGCGCGGGCGCGATTGAAAATTATGGCACGCTGAATGTGACGCGCGTTACATTCTTGAACAATCGTTCCACCGTCAATGGCGGCGCGATTGCCAATTACGATGTAGCGAATATCAAGTCCAGCACCTTCACCGATAACTTTGCCGAAAATATGGGCGGCGCGATTTATCACACGGGCAGCGCGTTGACGATTAACAAAAGTAAATTCATCAATAACCAAGCGACGAATTACGGTGGCGCGGTGGCGACGGATAACGGCGTCATCAATATCAAGCGCAGTAAATTCGCCAGCAACAATACGCTCGCGTCCGTTTCCGGCGGCGGCGCGTTGAATTTGCAAACGCCAACGATGGGGACGATTAGCAACAGTGTGATTGATAACAATTACGCAACGGACGGCGGCGGCATCGCGAGCAACGGCGACATTACCGTTTCCAAAACAAAAATTATCAACAACATCGCGGGCGCGTTCGGCGGCGGCGTTTGGCAAGGCGGCAACATGACGCTGATTGATTCGACGATTGACAACAATCGCGCGGTGGCGGCGGGCGGCATTGACGCGGCGTTCAACGTGACGACGTTGACCAATTCAACGGTGAGCCGCAACGAAGCGAGCGATTACGCGGGCGGCATTTTGACCGACGCGGACGCGGTGATCACCAATTCAACCATCAGCGGCAATTACGCGGCGGTAGCAGGCAGCGCGCTGTGGCGGCGGCAAGGCAACGTGGATATGCAGCACGTCACGGTTGCGAACAACACGTATGGCGGCAATAACGGTTCGGGCATTTATTCATCGTATCTTGGCGCGGGCGTTTTGTATTTGCAAAACACCGTCATCTCGAACAATGGCGCGGTGAATTGCGGCGGACAAAATACGATTGGCTGGGGTTCGTACGGCAACAATCTTTCGAGTGATGCGAGCTGCGTGGTCATGGCGCAAGGCGGCGACAAGCAAAATAAAAATGCAAAACTCGGCGCGCTCGCAAACAACGGCGGGCCCACGTTGACGCATCTGCCATTAGCAAAAAGTCCGCTCATCAACAAAGGCGCGAACGTTGGTGTTTCGGAAGACCAGCGCGGCATGGCGCGTCCCGTCGGCAACGCGGACATTGGCGCGGTGGAAGTGCAATAAAAAAAATCCCGATGGATTCTCCATCGGGATTTTTTTTACGCCGCTTGCGTTCGGGGCTTTTTGTGTTTGCCGCGCAAAGAATCCAACATCGCAAACATTTCTTCCAGCGTCGGATAATCGCGCATATTGTCTGCATAATGCGAAAACCGCACGCGCCCTTTCTTGTCCACAATCATTAACGCGGGCATCCGTCCGAATTTCAACAAACTCACTTGCTGTTCATACAATTCCGCGACAGTGTGTTTTGAATCAGCCAAACCAATGAACGGAAATTTTTCTTTTGCCCAAAATAGTTTGAACGCGAGCTGCGGTTCGGGACCGACCGCGAGAATTTCCGCGTCGCGTTTTACAAATTCGTCATAGTGTTGACGCAACTGCGCCAAATGCTTGCGGCAATACATTCAGGCAAAGCCGCGCAAAAAGGTCAACACGACATTTTTCTTGCCGCGAAAAGCGGACAAGCGGATGTCAACTCCGTTTGTGTCTGTGAGCGCAAAGTCGGGGGCGAGTTCCATAGAAATTTCCTCCAGTACCACAAATTTCAAATTTGCGTTACAAAACTCGTCTATTTCTTGAAATTGGCGAGGGTAATGTACATATTTACACAATTACATAATTACAATATAATCAACTTGCATTCTGGTACTGGAGAAATATGTATGAAGTCATTGGTCAAAATTGTGCGCCCATTGCGAAATGGGCAAATTACCATTCCATCCGAATTTCGGGCGCGGCTCGAAATCAACGAACACTCATTATTGGAACTTGCGCTCGTCGGCGATGAACTGCGGCTGAAACCTTTGCATGTTTCACGCGCAAAAAATTCGGAATGGGCGCGCGAGCTGTATGAACTATTTGCGCCCGTTCGCGCCGAGACTGCCAAACAAAGCGAAAAACAAGTGAACGCCGACATTGATAAAGCGGTGGCGGCAGTGCGGAGAAAACGCCGTGCGCGTCGTGCTTGATACTATCGTATTTGTCCGCGCGCTCATGAACGCGCGCAGCTTTAGCGGACGCATCTTGTCCGAGTTCGCGCCGCATTTTACCCTGCTCGTTTCCAAAGAAACCGCGCAAGAACTCTTGGAAGTAATTCGACGCCCCGAATTGACAAGGAAATACAAAAAACTGGCAACAATTCGTATCGAATCCGTGATTGAACTCGTCGCCCAAGCGGAACTCGTCGCACTCGCGGAAATCCCTCAAGTCGTCCGCGATGTCAAGGACGACATTTTTGTTGCCACCGCGCAAATTGGCAATGCAAGTTATCTTGTGACGGAAGATAAAGACTTGCTCGAATTAACGGATGAATTTGATTTTGAAATCGTGAATACAAAAAGATTCATTGAAATTCTTGAAGCGCCCGCGACGCGCTAGAGAGCGCTTGCTACGCAGCCGTCATCCCTCATCCCTCATCCCTCAATACCCCACATCCCCGCGCGCGTTGCCGTACCCCGTCATCTCCACATAACCTTGTCCGCGCACATTTTTTCCGTTTGATGTCCCTTGCACATTCACCGCGCCTTCCCAATAGGTGAACGACACGCGCATCTCTTGGTCTGCAATCAATGGCGTCAGCGTCAAATCCAGATTCGCCGACGGAATTTCGATGCGCCACTTGCTCGGATATTTCCCTTGCGAAAAATCGCTCGTCCAAAATTCTTGCGGCGTAATTTTTACGTCATCGCGTTTCAAATATTTGGTCGCACCATCCGCTTGAATCAACGTTCCTGACGAAAACGGTTCGATGCCGCCATCCTTGTTGCGAATTTGAAAAAACATCAGTTCTGACACGCGGTCACGCTCAACGCTCGATGTACTAGGGCGTGACCGCATGTCATCGCGATTGTCGTCCAACTGAATCGAAAACCAATCCCAGCCCGCCGCGTTTGCGCCGAGCGACGTGGTGCCCCATTCGTGGTCAAACCATGAATCACCCGTCACCGAAAATGTTTCGCCGTTGATTCGCACTGTGCCTTGTGTTGGCATTCGGGTTATCGAAACATAGTACGATGCGTTGCCCGCCGCGTCTGTTTTTTGCGAAACGCCATTTTCGCCATGAACGATCGGCGGTTTCGACGCGTTCAAATTCAAATCGAGCGCCAAGAGTTTGCCCGCCCCCAATGCGTCCGCATACGCAAACCCCCCGGGCAGGACGAGCATCTGATAATCACGCCAGCGACGGCTGCCCGCGCGCAGATGTAAAAGCGGCACGATTTCGGGCTGCGCGCCTGCCAGATCGAGCGCGCGGGCGGCGTCG
>JAJTXZ010000059.1 GCA_021463195.1 Anaerolineae bacterium | reverse complement strand
ACCTTTGGGGTTTTCGACGCGGGTGCGCCAAACCAAGCAAATTGCCCAGAAACCCCAAAGGTCTTTCGACCAAGTACTCTGTTAAAGATGCACTAGGCCAAACAGGAATTCGCGTTATGACACGAACAATATGAAATCGCGAAACAATCTGCATCGCAAGACGTTCTCGAACGCCGCAGTAGCGAATGCGCGCGGCGCATGTTCATCTTGGCAAAACGCTAGTTTCGCGGCGCGAATGAAAAAGCGTTGAATAGGTCGTCGCGCCAAATCACAACGCGACGCGTACATTGGTGTTTTTACTTGGTAGGATATAATTACGGCTGCGGGCGATGCCGTCAGGTTCAAAAATTTTTTGCCGCTGTATCCTCGTTTGCCTGCGCCCCAATATTTTTATTCACTGAGGAGTCCTGCCTTGATTACAACTGTAACCGAATTGACTACATTACAAACGCCCCGCGCGGATTTGCGCGAAACGCCGTGGTTCGCGCCGCGCACGATTTCGATTATGAATTCGCCTAATCCGGGAGACCAAGTTCAAGCGCGACTTTTGCCAAAACTCTTGGACGCGTTTCGCGCGCAAGGGCATACGGTCAAAGAACAACCCGATGGCAATGTCAATTTGATGATTGGTTTTTATGAAGTGCCCGATACCGCTGCGCCACTGCTCGAACGCATTCCCGAACGCGAAATGCCGGTCGCGCTCACCATCATGCGTGAATACAAACTCGCGCGGCGCCCCGATAATCTTGTCTTGTTTTTGACCATCCGCGAACGACCGAGCGAAATGAAACACATGCAAGTCGTCGAATTATCGCGCACGGCAATGGCGCGCTCCGGTTCGCCCAAAGTGGTCTTTTTGAGCGGCGACCGCGCGACCGGCGAATTATGGGAAACCACCTACACTACGCTCGAAGGCGGCCATCCGAGCGATCGCGCATCCGAACGCGATATTGTCGCCATGTTGCGCGACCGTCTCATTGCGATGGCGTGCGCGCGCGATGTCGGCGCCGATTACATTGTGCGAGACAACCAGATTACGCGCGCGCAGTGGGAAGCGACGCGCACGCCCGAAGCCCTGATTGACGCGGGGCATCGCATGGACAAATTAAATCTTTTGCCCGCGCCAAAAAATGTAAGCGAATATGTTTCGTCCGACCTCGCCAATATCTACAATCGCTATCTCAACATGAAGGGTTTCAGCGAAGGCATGTTGTTCGCGTTCGACGCAGACACCGATACGCTAATGGTCACGGCGTCCGGCAGTTGGAACGTGGACAAGCGCGCGCTAAAACGCGAAGAGGTGGTGCCAATCGGCGGCATGGAAGGACACAAAATTTTGGTCTATGCGCCCGAAGGCATTAATCCCAAAGGGCCGTCGGTCGAAGCGGTAGAAATGTACACGCTGCTCATGAGCGTGCCCAAAACACGCGTCTCGAAAAAGAACGGCGTCTGGGTCGCCGACCCCAACGGCGAAAAAGAGGTCCCAATGATTCGCGGCGGCGTGCATACGCATGTCGGCGTAACGCGTATTGACCAAGAATGGGTCGAAGATATGGGACTCAATCGCCGCGATTATCCGTACGGTTTCGGCTGCGGCACTGATTTGATGAAACAACTCGCGCAAGACGCCGCGCAGCGTTCCGTCGCGATTCACAACCCGGCGGACCCGCGTTTATATGTGCGCTGGCAAATGTTGTATCACGGCGAAACCGTTGTCGAGTTGTGGAAAGCCGGCGCGAGCGACCAGCCGTTACAAGGTTTGCTCGACATGTACGACCCACAGCGTGTCGGCGCCATTGAATATACGCACGACCACATTGACCAGCCGTGACAAGTTAAAAGTAAAAAGTTAAAAGCAAAAAGTGGAAAGGCCCCAAGCCGTTTCCACTTTTTTTTGTTTATTGCCGTTTTTTGTTTTAACTTTCAGCTTTTAGCTTTGTGTTTTTTACTTGAATTCAAACACCGCTTTAATCGCCTTGCTCGCGCCGCGTTTTTCCAATAACGCGAATGCCTGCGCGTACTCTTCCAATTTAAATTTGTGCGTCACCAGCCACGCCAAATCCAATGGTTGAGCAGCGCGGGTAGACACGGAACCAGGTTCCGTGTCTACCTGTTCCTGTTCCGTTGTCACACTGCCGCGTGACATCAACTCTAACGCAATATCAAACGCCGCGCGTTTTTCGCCGCGATACGGTTCGACGCGATTGTAAATGTACGATGCAGTCACATCCAACTCTTTGACAAAGATGGGCGTCCAATCAACGTTCTTTGTAATCCCGGGCACTCCCACCAACACAACGCGTCCCCGATTGCGCGTGAGGCGCAAGGAATCGTCAATCGAAGCATCGCTGCCGACACATTCATATGTCAAATCCACGCCGCCGCCGTTCATCACGCGTTTGCCGATAATTGGTTTCAATAATTCGCCGCCCGTGCGTTTCGCGATTTCGGCGAGATAATCGCTTTTGCCGTCAATGATTTCCGTCGCGCCCAGTTTGCGCGCGGCGTCCGCTTGAAACGCATACCGCGCAACGACCCAGATTTTCGTTTTGGAACCCGTTGCGCGCAAAGCCGCGAGCGTCAACAAGCCGATAACGCCCGCGCCCATAATCAAAACCGTGTCATCCGCGCGCGGCGGAAACTGCAGCGCGGCATGCAAACCGCAAGAGAACGGCTCCACCAGCGCCGCGTTTTCATCGCTGACGTTTGCGGGTACGTGATACACTTGCGCGTGGTGCGCGAGATATGCTTCGCTCCAACTGCCGCCCGTGTCACGACAAAAGCCGGTGGTGACACCGGGCGCGAGAATGCCTTTGCAAAAACGTTCGCACAAATTGATTTCGCCGCGCGCGCAAAAACGGCACAGCTCGGAAAATCCGCGCGGCTTGCACCACAGCAACGCTTCCACCACCACGCGTTCGCCAATTTTGAAATCGCCCGCGCGCGCGCCCATCTCTACAATCGTTCCCACATTTTCATGCCCGAACGTGAACGGGAACGAACTCCACGGTGAAAGATACGGACTGGTGTGCAAATGAATGGTCCCAAGATCGCTTCCGCAAATGCCGCCATAGCGCGTTTTGATTTTCACCCATTCAGCATTCGGCAGCTGCGGTTCGGGAACGTCGCGTATTTGCGTGCATGACATGCCATTCCACAAAATTGACGATGAAATTTTTTGCGCCGCCAGACCAACCGCGTAACGCGGAATCGAAGCGTTAAATTGAATCGCTCGCATACAAAAATCATTCCTGAGCCAGAATATACTCGAGTTATAATAACAGACGTTGCAACGCCTGCGAGTGATTTATCATGAAATCAAAATTTAAGCAACCGTATTTCGCGCGTCTCGCCGCATACGCGAACGGGTTGTGGGGTTCAGAAACAGCGGTGATGACTTTGTTGGCGATTTGTGTCGGCGCCGGCACAGGTTTTGGCGTCGTAGTGTTTCGCCAAGTTCTCGATTTTATCTTGGCGCAAACCGTTTATGGCATTGGCGAGACACAGCCGCTGATGATTCTGCTTTTGCCGGCGCTCGGCGGCATTTTAACCGCGTTATGGATGCATTTCGCTTCACGCGAAGGAGAAATCGGTTTGGGCGTCGCGGGCATCATGGAAGCCGTCGCGCTGCACAGCGGGCGAATCGCTTTGCGCGGCAGCATTGCTCGCGTCGTCGGCGCGATTTTCACCGTTGGTTTGGGCGGGTCGGCGGGGCCCGAAGACCCCAGCGTTCAAATCGGCGCGACCTTGGGCTCGCAAGTCGCGCAGCATTTGAAATTATCGCCGCCGCGCGTAAAAACGCTCGTGGGCTGCGGCGCGGCGGCGGGCATTGGCGCGGCGTTCAATGCTCCGATCGCGGGCATCTTTTTCGCCATCGAAATAATTCTCGGCGAATTTTCCGGCGCGGCGATTGGTTGGGTCGTTCTGGCGGCGGTCGCGGGCGCGGTGGTGAGTCAAAGTTTTTTAGGCAGCGCGCCCGCGTTTGTGATTCCCGCATATGAATTACGTAGCCCCGCCGAGTTGGGCTTGTATTTGCTGCTCGGTTTAGCTGCCGCGTTCACTGCGGTATTATACATTTTTCTG
Source organism: Anaerolineae bacterium (assembly GCA_021463195.1). Taxonomy (GTDB): domain Bacteria; phylum Chloroflexota; class Anaerolineae; order UBA4142; family SHND01; genus SHND01. Next base: position 26,275 of record JAJTXZ010000059.1, on the reverse strand, counting down.
TTGGAACGCATCGAAGCGCTGTTCAAACGATTGCGCGCGCCGAACGCGTTAAAACCGGCGCTCGGCGGCTTGGCGGTAGGCGCGCTCGCCTTTTGGGGCGCGACCGAAATCATGGGCCCCGGCTATCAAGCCATCGGCGTGGTCTTGCGCGGCGGAATTCACAACGCGGGCTTTTTGCTCCTGCTGGTCGCGTTAAAATTGGTTGCGACGCCATTGACCATCGGCTCGGGCGGACAAGGCGGCTTGTTTGCGCCGTCGCTTTTTTTGGGCGCAATGTTGGGCGCGGGCTTGGGCAGTCTCGCGCAAATAATTTGGGGACAGACAATCGCGCCGCCGCCCGCGTACGGTTTGGTCGGAATGGGCGCAGTGTTGGCGGGCGCCATTCACGCGCCGATTACGGGTTTGATGCTTCCGTTTGAAATGACGCAAGATTATCGCATCATTTTGCCGCTCATGTTCGCGGTGGTCGTAAGTTCGGTAATGTCGCGCTTGCTAGCGCGCGAAAGCGTTTATACACAAAAGCTCAAACAGCGCGGCGTGGATTTGCGCGGACAGCGCGATATCAATTTGATGAGTTCGCTCCGCGTGCAAGACGCCATGACGCCCGTCGCCGAATTGCGCGTCGCGCGCGCGGACGATTCCTTGACCACGCTCGTCAACGCGTTTGAACAAACAACGCATCACGGCTTTGTCGTTTTGAATAAAACGAATGAATTATTTGGCGTGGTGACATTGACGGATTTGGAAACAGCTTTGGCGAAACGCGCGTCCGCCCAAACAATCGCCGAAATTTGCACGACGAATGTCGTCACCGTTTTTCCCGACGAGACGCTGGATGACGCGCTGCGTCATTTCGGCGCGATGGATGTGGGACGCGTGCCGGTGGTGACGCGGCGCAATCCGCGTCAGGTGGTGGGGTTACTGCGACGCGGCGACATTATCAACGCGTATTCCAGAGCGCTGCTGCGGACGCACGCGCGCGAAACACATCACGAACGTTTGCGGCTGCAAGCGGCAGCCGGCGCGGAAATGTTCGAGTTTCAAATCGGCGAAGCGGACAATGCGGCGGGCAAGCGCCTCAAAGATTTAAAGCTGCCCGAAGAGTGCGTCATTGTGGCGATACGGCGCGGTTCGCGAACGCTGGCGCCGCGCGGCAATTCCCTCATTGCGGCGGGCGACAATTTGATCGTCCTGAGCGCGCCCGCGCAACAAGAAACGCTGCGGCGCCTTTTGGGCGCGCGCGTGGACGCGTAAAAATTTCGCGCGTCAACCTACGCGCGGCGTTTCGTCCAAGCTGCGACGCAGCGCGCGATACTCGGGAATCGTAATCATCGGCGGACGTTCGCGAATTTGAATGTCCGCGACCTGTAAATCAAAATCCGCGTTTTCGTAACGAATCAATTTCATGCTGCGGTTGAACTGTTCCACCAACTCGACATCGCGCGCTTGACCGATGCGCTCCATCACAACCTGAATAATTTCAAACGCCATCTTGCTCAACGCGTGCAGCGATTGATTGCGATGCACGCGTTCTTCCAAGTCCACCTGTCCCAACGCCTGCAAGCCAAAGCGCGCGAGCAAATCAATCAACAAACCGATTTCGACGCCATAGCCGACAAAGAACGGCGTCTGCTCCAACGCGACGCGCCGCCCCGCGTACTCGCCCGCGAGCGGTTGAACAAAACCCGATAATTCGGGATAAAACAAATTCAGCAAAGGACGCGCGACGAGTTCGGTGACGCGTCCGCCGCCGCGCGCCTGCAATTTCTTGCCGAGACGCAGCGGACGTTGATAAAAACCTTTGACATACATCAAGCGCGGTTCGCGAATCAATGGCCCCAAAATGCCGTACACAAAACGCGGATGAATATTCACAATATCCGTATCAATCCACGCGATCAAATCGCCTTGTAAAATATACAGCGAATTCCACAACGCCTCGCCTTTGCCCACCCGCGCGCCGTATTGCGTCAGAACTTCAGGATGTTTGACCACCGGCACGCCGAGCTCGGTCGCGATTTCAACCGTGCGGTCGGTAGACGCGGAATCAATCACCACGATTTCATCCAACAGCGGATAATCCTCCACAAAACGCCGCCGCATCGTTTTGATGACATTGCCAATCGTTTTCTCTTCGTTCAACGTCGGCAAGCCGAGCGAAATCGTCAAACCTTGCCGCGCCTTGAGTTTGACCAACTGCGCGATGTCTTCAAATTCGTGCGCGTGAAAGGTGTTCTCCGCGAACCATTTATCCACAATGACCGAGATCGTGTAATCCACCGGCGCGAGTTCAGTCTCGGAGGCCGCGTCAGCCAATAGCGCGGGCGCGGTTTTGACGACCAGCGTCGGGATTTTGGATTGTTCCAAAACATTGGGCGTCACCGCCGCGCCAATTTTGGAACGACTTGGGCGCGGACTCGCGCCAATGACCAAAAGTTGATGCGTGCGCGGTTTCGCCTGCGCCAAAATCGCGCGCGCGGCATCGTCTTGCGAACGAATCCAACGCGTGATTTCAGGCAGCGCGCGCAGTTGTTGAAACAAGGCGCGCACGGTTTGATTGCGAAAGCGCGCGCTAGGCGTCGCATGCAGCAGCGTGATTCCGGCGGCTTGCGCTTTGGCAAAAGTCAATGCGGTTTCGAGCGCCAGCGCCGCATAGGGCCCGCCGCGAATCGGCAAGAGAATATGTTCGACGCGCGCGGGCAGCGCGCCTTTGGTCAAAATCACATCGCATGGCGCGGTATCCAACAAAATTGGCGCCAGCGCGCTCGCCGCATTCGCTAGAATCAATTCCGCGCGTTCCTGTTTCGCCAGCTGGCGGATTTCGCGCGCCGCGTCGGCAGTGACGCGCACCTGAAACGCGAATTCAGTCGCCAAGCGCGCGCCAAGTTGTTGGCGCAGCGTTTGCGCCGCGCGCGCCCCCGCGCTCACCGCGTCCGGCGCGGTTACGACCAAACCGACGACGCGCAGCTCCAGCGCGCGCGCGTTGGCTAGCGCGCGCGCAAAACTCAAAACCGATTCGAGCTCTTGAACGTTGGTGGCGATAGCTAATAAACGCAAGCTAGCGTGATTGAAATTAGGCATACGTATCCAATAATGGTTTGAGGCGCGCGTCAAAGATCTGTTCCCACGCAAAAGTTTGACGCACGCGTTGTTTCAGTTGATAACGCGCATCCTCGTCAAAGAAATCCGCGATGCGTCTTGCGATTTCATGCGGCGATTCATCCAACGCGAAATAGTTTGCGTCGGCTTGCGCCGATTCGCGAAACGGCGGAATATCGGCGCAAAAAATCGGCAGACGCGCCAGTCCTGCTTCCAAAATCGGGATGCCGAAACCTTCGCGCGCGGACGGGAATAACAACGCGTCCGCCAACGCGTACAAGTCGCGTCGCGTCGCGTCATCCACATCGCCGTGTTCTTGGAGAAAGAGAATGTCGGTCTCGGCATTATCATTTCGTTTGGCGCGCGTTTTCAATTCCTCCAAATACGCGCGATTCGACGGATTATGCGGACCGAGCGGGCCCATCACGACCAACCTTGGCGCATATCCTTGGTCGCGCAGCGCGTTCACAATGTCAATCGCGAGCTCGATATTTTTGCGCCGCGTGACGCGCGCGGGCAAAAGAAACAGCGGCGCGCGATCGAACAACTTCAATTCACGCAGCCAGCGCGCCGTCGTCGCGCTCACTTGGAAAAATTCCGCCGCGTCCAGCCCCGGCGGCACGACCGCAATTTCCGCCGCGTCGAGTTGCAGCAAACGCGCGAGGTCTTGCCGCCGCGCTTCCGAAACGACGACGTACTTTGTATTCCGCCACACCTGTTTCATTACATCCCACGGCGCGCCCGCATGCACATCGTCCGCGTACACGGGATCATCCCACGCGAAATCGTGACACCATGCGATTAATTTTAGCGCGCGCGTGGCGACGAGTTGATGCAGCGCGACGGTGAGCGCGAGATTTTTGTGCAGCGTGACGACATTGTGCGCGATGAGGACATCCACGCCGCGCAATTCATTTTCCAATGCGCCAAAAATTTCTTGGACGAGCGCATGAAATTCGGCTGATACGACGCCGCGATTTAATTCGCGTTGTACGCGTTCGACGCGCGGATGGCGCGAATCAATTTCGGGCAGGATCGTCGCGTCATCGCCGCGCCCCGCGATAAGTTTCACCGCGTAACCGCGCGCGCGCAATAAACGCGCGTGCGCCGCAATCGTCACTTCGACGCCGCCGATGATGGGCGGAACAGCATAATGGAGAATCGCGATTTGCATAAAAGAGACTGGAGACTAGCGATTAGAGACTGGAACTTGAGTCAATTTCTAATCTCCAGTCTCCAAGCTCCAGTCCCTAAATGATTTCGCCCCGCGATGCTTTGATCGCCAAATCAATAAACACCGCGCTCGACCAACCGAATACCGATGCCGCGCGCGGCGGCGCGATGCCCGTTTCGGGATTATAGTATTCGTAAATGTCGTTTTGGGTCATCAAGAGTTCGAGCGTTTTGTCGCGCAATAATTTCGCGCGTTCGATTTCGCCGCAGCGCACGAGGCCCTCGATGAATAAATAATTGATATTGACCCACGTTGGACCACGCCACATTTGCTGCGGATCGTACAACGCGTCATTTTTGGCGACAGTCGGAATGGGATGCGCGAGCCAAAATTCATCGGGATTGAAAAGATGTTCAAGGAGGCGCTGCTGTTTTGTTTGGTCGAGCCGTCCCGTGAGCAGCGGATATAAATTGAACGGCGTGAGCACATGAAGCGGTTCGTTATTGTAGGTTGCCCAAAAGACGCCCGCGTCTTTGTCCCAGAAATGCTCCACAATGCGCGTCGTCAATTCATCCGCTTTGCGGCGCCACGCGCGCGCGTCATCTGGCAATTCAAGAATTTCCGCAATGCGCGCAAGCGCGTCCATTTGCAAAACGAGATAGGTATTCAAATCCGGCGCTTCGACGGGCATGCCAAAATCCCACAACGGACTGTCGTCCAGCCCCGACGAATTGGGATGATTGTATTGCATGATGCCATCGCGGTCATCATCATTTCGCTCAAGCCACCAATGGTTCCACCGCACGACCGGTTCATAAATTTCATCGAGAAAATCGCGGTTGCCGTTCGTTTGATACAACTTGAGCGCCGTCCACGCGACGAGCGGCGGCTTGGTAACTTCGGCTTCGTACGGATTGCCCTGCTTGTCGCGAAATTCCCAGCGCACAATCACGCCTTCGTCATGCACCGCATCGGGCAACATGCCGTCTTCGCGCTGATGGTCGAGCAAAATGCGAATCTGATTTTCCGCGAGTTTTGGTTCAATATATTGATACGCCAGCGCGTGAAAGAACGCATCCCACGCCCACACGCCCACATAATGGAGCATCGAAGGCATCATCGCTTCGCGCGTGAGAAAAAAACGCGACGATAACAAGCCCGCGCGCAAAATCCACCACGCGTAATAATATTGCGCGGCGTATTTTTCATCCACCGCCGGCGCCGCGGCGAACCAATTATGCCAACGCTTTTCCGCGTTTTGCAAAACCGCTTCCGCGCGCGGCACGGCGCGTTCCAAGCCGAGGCGCGGCGTGATATTCAAAACAAACGCGTCGTCATCGCGCGCCGCATATTTTAATTTCACGCGCGCATAGCCATCGTTCTCGAGCGCGTTGTTGGCGATTTCATTTTCAACGAGTCGCGCGTTCGTCGTGTACGCGACGTTGCGATGGGTGCTGCGATGTTCGGGGTCGCCTTTGAATTCGCCGCCGCGACGATCCGCGCGCGCGTGCAACGCCATGACGCGAAAAGAAATGCCGCCGCGCGCGGCAGGCAATTTCAAATACAATGTCTCTTCGTCGAGAAAGGTCAACCAAAATTCGCCAAGACGCGTTTCGATAAAAACGGCGTGCGGATACGCGATAATATTCAATTCGAGCGGCAGATTGTTCTCGTCCAAGAGTTGAAAATCATCCAACACCGGACGCCGCCGCCGATAATGTCCCACTTCGGCTTCCCATTTCGCCCAACGTTCCGCCAGCCGAATGTACAAACATTGCTCGCGACGAAACACCAGCAACCGCGAGCCGCGTTCGCTGAACGGAATTTGTTCCAAATGAATACGCCCGCGCAAACGCTCCAAATAAACGGAATTGGTTTTAATCACATAAAGCATTATAAAGAGAAAATGCGAAATGGGAAACGAAATAAACCAAGCGATTCGAGAATAGAGATTGAAATATGACGCGCATCAAAACATTATTGGCGTTCGTGTATGACGAAAATAAAGCAAACGAAATCGCGCCGCGGGCGCAAGCGCTCATGGCAAAATATGCGACGCGTTTGGCCGCGCGAACGCGCGCGCCGATTGATGAACGCACGGCATTGTTGATTACATACGGCGACCAAGTACGTACTCGGGTGGGAACGGAACGTGGGGTAGGCACGGAACCCGGTTCCGTGCCTACCCCACTCGAAACTCTCGCCGAATTTCTAAACGCGCACACGCGCGAAATCATTTCGGGTGTACACCTTTTACCATTTTATCCGTATTCATCCGATGATGGATTTTCGGTAATGGATTATTACGCGGTGGATGAAAAAATGGGAACATGGGCGGACGTGACGCGTATGGGCGAACATTTCGATTTGATGTTTGATGCGGTCATCAATCACGCCAGCGTCAAGGGCGAGTGGTTTCAAAAATTTTTGCGGGATGAATCGCCGCACAACGATTTCTTTTTTACCGTGACGAACGAATTCGACACCTCCAAGGTGGTTCGTCCGCGCGCGCTGCCGCTGCTCACCGCATTTGAAACGGCGGCGGAAAAAAAATGGGTGTGGACGACGTTCAGCGCCGACCAAGCGGATTTGAATTATCAAAATCCCGAACTGCTGTTGCAAATTCTCGAGGTGTTGTTATTTTATGTCGCACGCGGCGCGCGTTTTTTGCGGCTCGACGCAATCGCGTTTTTGTGGAAAGCGAGCGGCACGACATGCTTGCATTTGCCGCAGACGCACGCGGTCATTCAATTTTTCCGCGCGGCGCTCAAGGCAAGCGCGCCCGACGTAATTCTCGTCACCGAAACGAATGTGCCGCACGTGGACAATCTTTCGTATTTCGGCGATGGGACGAACGAGGCGCAGTGGGTGTACAACTTTGCGCTGCCGCCGTTGACGCTGCACACTTTGCAAACGGGCGACGCGACCAAACTCGCGCGCTGGGCGAAAACATTGCAAACGCCCTCTAACGAAACATCTTTTTTCAATTTTCTCGCGTCGCACGACGGCATTGGGCTCAATCCCGCGCGCGGCATTTTGAGCGACGCGGAAATTGACGCGCTCGTCGCGCGCACGCTCGAACGCGGCGGACTGATTTCGTATAAAAATAATCCCGATGGAACCGCCAGTCCGTATGAAATGAATATCAATTATCTCGACGCGCTGACGGCTCTGAATGAAGCAGAGGAAATTTCCAACGCGCGCTTTTTGTGCGCGCATGCGATTCAGTTGTCGCTCGCGGGCGTACCGGGCATTTATTTTCATTCGTTGTTCGGCTCGCGCGGCGACCGCGTGGGCGCGGACGTGAGCGGCATCGCGCGGCGCATCAATCGTCAAAAATTGACGCGCGCGGAATTGGAACGCGCGCTGGCGGATCCAAGTTCGCGGCGCGCGAAAATTTTCGCGCGGTTCGCGGAATTATTGCGCGTGCGCGGACAACGCCGCGCGTTTCATCCGCACGCGGCGCAAGAAATTTTGTTACAAGACGCGCGTGTGTTCGCGGTATTGCGTTCGAATGAAAACGAACGCGTATTGTGTTTGCACAATGTGACGGACGCTCACATACGCTTTGTTCTGCCGCACGCGCGCGAGTGGCAAAATTTGTTTTCGGGCGCGGCGCAGCGCGCAGAGGCAATCGAATTGGCGCCGTACGAAATCGCATGGCTTGCGGCGTGACGCGTCGGTTCGACACAATTTGCCGCTCTGTGTAAAATAGACTCGCTTTGCGATCCAAAATCAAAATCTGAAATCTTGAATTCACGCATGCCCACCCGTGCCATTCGCGGCGCGACCACCGCGACTGCAAACACTGCCGATGCCATTCTCGACGCATCCCGCGAACTTTTACGCGCGATTTTGGCTGCCAACGCGCTCGCGCCCGATCAGCTCATTTCGGTTCTGTTCACGCTCACGCCCGACCTCGACGCGGCATATCCGACACGCGCCGCGCGCGAATTGGGCTGGGCCGAGATTCCGCTACTCGACGCGCAGCAGCCGCGCGTGCGTGGCGATTTGCCCCGTTGTTTGCGAGTTTTAATTCATTGCGAGACGGAACGCAGCACGCGCGAAATAAAACATATCTACTTGCGCGAGGCAAAATGTTTGCGCCCGGATTTGAGTCAAGCGGGTTTTTGACATTCGTTTTTTACATGCTATACTCGCCGCAGTTTGCAAACGCCCTCGCGCGGCGAAACGGGCATTGAAGCCCTTGACACAACAATGTGTCAAGGGTTTTTTTATTTTGGCGCGAAAGCGAAATTTTTTTATGCAACAATGCGATAACGTCTTTTTCAAAATCCTGGTCGCCGAACCGTTAGGCAAAGAAGGGCTCGAACTTTTGCGTCAGCGCGCGCAAGTGGACGTACGGCTCAAATTATCGGCGGCGGAATTGCGCGCCGATTTGCCGGACTATCACGCGTTGATTGTGCGCAGCGCGACAGCGGTCAACGCCGCGCTGCTCGACGCCGGAAAAAATTTGAGCGTGGTCGGCCGCGCCGGCGTGGGCGTGGACAATATTGACGTGGCTGCGGCGACGCAGCGCGGCATCACGGTGGTGAACGCGCCGACGACCAATATCGTCGCCGCGGCGGAACATGCGATGGCGATTCTCTGGGCGCTCGCGCGCAAAATTCCGCAAGCGGACGCGAGTCTGCGGCGCGGCGAATGGCAGCGCGAACAATTCAGCGGCGCGGAATTGGTAGGCAAACGTTTGGGCTTGATTGGTTTGGGACGCGTCGGCAGTGAAGTGGCGCGACGCGCGAACGGGTTGGACATGCAAGTCGTCGCGTTTGACCCATACGTGACCGCCGAACGCGCCGCGCAGATGCAAGTAAAAATGCTTTCATTCGACGAGGTGTTGGCGACGAGCGATTTTATTTCGCTGCATACGCCCGTGACCACAGAAACCAAAAAACTGATTGGCGCGGCGGAATTCGCGAAATTCAAACGCGGCGCGTATTTGGTAAATGCGGCGCGCGGCGCGCTGCTCGACGAAGACGCGCTGCTCGATGCGTTGGATACGGGACAACTCGCAGGCGCCGCGCTCGATGTGTTTGAAAGCGAACCGACGAGAAACGAGCGTTTGCTGCGGCATCCGGCGGTGGTCTTGACGCCGCACATTGGCGGCAGCACGGCGGAAGCGGCGACACGCGTTTCGCTCGAAATCGCGGGCGAAGTGTTGGCGGTTTTAGAAGGGCGGCCCGCGCGGTTTGCTGTGAACGCGCCAATGGTGTCCGCCGCGTTTACGCAGACGCTGCAACCGTACATCGGATTGGCGCAACTGCTCGGACGATTTTACGCCAAATGGGTCGGCGGTCCGCTCGGCGCTTTGGAAGTGGAATACGCGGGCGCGCTCGCGGCAGAAGAAACGGACGTGTTGACGGCATCCGTTATCAAAGGACTGCTCGAACACATTGTAGACTTGCGCGTCAATTTGGTGAACGCGCGCTTGGTCGCGCAAATGCACGGGCTTGGTTTGGCGGAACGCAAACTTTACGAACCGACGCGTTTTGAAAATATGATTACGCTGCGCGGAGAACGCGTGGTCGCGGGGACGCTGCTATTGGATGAACCGCACATCGTGCAACTCGACGGCAACTGGGTGGATTTTACGCCGCGCGGTTATGTGATGTTGACGCGTCATCGCGATCGCCCCGGCATGATTGGCAAAGTGGGGGCACTGCTCGGCGCGGCGGATGTGAATATCGCTTCGATGCAAGTGGCGCGCGAGGGCCCGCGCGGCGAAGCGATCATGGTCCTTAAGCTGGATGACCCGGTGCCGCCGGCGGTGACCGAAACGCTGCGCCGCGAATTGGATATACAGTGGAGTCAGGTTCTCGAGCTGTAATGGATAATGGACAAGCCGCAATAAAACAGGTTGCGACTTGACGTTCATTTGATATGTTGAAATTTTATCTCGTGCGCCACGGCGAAAGCGCGTGGAATCAGTTGCAGCTCTATACGGGGCAACGCGATGTGCCGTTGAGCGCGTTGGGACAGGCGCAAGCGGAACGCGTCGCGAACGCGTTAGCGCCTATTCCATTCGCGGAAATTTATGTTAGCCCCTTGCAGCGCGCGCTGGCGACCGCGCAGCCGATGGCGCGCGCGCAGCAGCTGGCGCTGACCGCCGACGCGCGGTTGGCGGAGATTCATCACGGCTCTTGGGAAGGACATCCGACCGCGCTCATTCGGCAACAATACGCGCCGGATTATTTTTTGTGGCAAACTCATCCGCAGCAAGCGCAAATGCCCGATGGCGAATCGCTGCAAGATGTCGCGCGACGCGTCCGTTCCTTTTTGCAAGAGACTTTGATAAAACATGCGCGCGGCAATCTGTTGATTGCGACGCACGACGCGGTTTTGCGCGTGATGCTTTTAGAGATGCTGCGCATGAATTTGGAATATTTTTGGCGATGGCGTTTTGACAATGGTTCGGTGAGCGTGGTAGAACGTTTGGCGGATGGAGCTTTTCGGCTGGCGACCTTGAACGATTGTCATCATTTGGAAGGCGCGTTCGTCAACTGTGAAACGCAAGCGCTCTAAAGTTTGGCGCGTTTGACGCAGCGCGTCATTTTTTTGACAAGCCGCTTTAATCGCGTATAATGCTCGCCAAATAAATATTGTTTCACAATTTCGCAGCGTTGCGGCTGCGGCGCAATTGTGCCCTGATGCCTTTGGACATTCGAGCGACAGATGAATGCCCAAGGGCTTTTTTTGTCTCATGGGCGTAACCGGTTCTCGCGGCGCGAGAACCGGCGAGGCGCTCAAGGATGGAATTAAGATGCAACCCTGTTTGTGCAAAAAACATTTCCGCAAAGTATCGAATCTCTTTGACAAGGAAACGGCGCTCGCGTATGAATTGAATGACGCCGCCTGCGTGATTTGCGACAAAGTGATTTTCATCGAAGGCGCGCGCCGTTATATTCACAATGGCATGGCGCAAAACGAAAACGCTGAAATCTTGCCTTTGCCGAACGCGTTCATCCATCGCAACAGGTAACGCCGCGCGCGGTGAACGCGCTCGCATGAAATTCCCCTTTGGCAGCGTTGCCAAAAAGTTTTCGGTCCCTCTGAAGAGAATTGACAACGCCGTCCTCTCGCTGACCTCCGTTGACGTGTCATGTAGACGTGACACAGCGCATCACAATTTCGCATTTTGGACGCGGATGTTCGCGGACTTGCGCGGATTTCTAATCTGTTTATTTCTTTTTCCGCGTTCAGCCGTGTTTATTCACGTCCCAATCTGCGATGTACTGTGTCTCTGCACAGTAGATTCCCGCGCTTGGAGCGAATATAATGTCAAACTCGGACGATTGCCCTCCCCAGCGAGGATACCACCCGACATTCTTAACTGACCCGTACTGGGAACGCGATGCGTGCGGCACCGGTTTTCTCGCCGACCTGCACGCGCGCGCGTCGCGCAAATTATTGCACGACGCGCTGACCATGATTGCGCGGCTCGCGCATCGCGGCGCGGTGGCGGCGGACGGCAAAACGGGCGACGGCTCGGGCATCCTCACGCAGCTGCCGCGCAAATTTTTCGCGCGCGAATTGGAACAAAATAAAATCACCCCCCCCCACGACGGCGACCTCGCGGTAGGAATGTTTTTTATCCCGCGCGCCAAAGAGGCGCGCGCGCGCGCAAAACAAATCATCGAAAATATTTTCGCGGCGCGCAATTTGTCACTGCTGCTGTGGCGCGAGGTTCCAGTCAATCTCGAAGCGTTGGGCGAACACGCCTTTAAAACGCGCCCGTACATTACGCAAGCCATCGTCGCGCGCGGCAAGCGCGTCGGCAGCGGCGACGCGTTTGAACGCGCGTTATATTTCGCGCGCAAAGAAATCGAACGCGTTGCGTTGCAAGAAAAAATTCGCGTGTATGCCGCGTCGCTTTCGTCGCGCACCATCGTCTATAAAGGATTGTTCGTCTCGCCGCTGCTCGGCAAATTTTATTTTGATTTGCAAGACCCGTTGTACGAAACCGCGCTCGCGCTCGCGCATCAGCGTTACAGCACCAACACCGTTCCCGCGTGGGAACTCGCGCAGCCATTTCGGCGCTTGTGTCACAATGGCGAAATCAATACGCTGTCGGGCAATATCGCGTGGATGAACGCGCGCGCGCCGTTTTTTGATTCGTCACTGTTTCGCGATGAATTCGGCGCGAGCAATTCTTTTTTTCAACCGCTACTCGATTTGTCCTCGTCCGATTCTGGCATTTTGGACAATGCCCTCGAACTCGTTTCGCTCGGCGGACGCGAATTGCCGCACGCGGTAATGATGCTGATGCCCGAAGCGTGGGAAAATGTGCGCGACCTGAATCCCGAAATCAAAGCGTTCTATCATTATCACGCGACGCTGATGGAACCGTGGGACGGACCCGCCGCGGTTTGTTTTTCGGATGGACGCGCCGCGGGCATGGCGCTCGACCGAAATGGTTTGCGTCCCGCGACGTGGCTCGTCACGCACGACTGCTTCGTCGTCGCGTCATCAGAAGCAGGCGCGCTGGAAATCGAACCCGAACGCGTAAAACAAAAAGGACGCCTCGGTCCCGGGCAAATGCTTGTCGCCGATTTGCAATACAACAAACTTTGGCAGAACGACGAAATCAAATCCCATTACGCGAATCGTCGCCCCTACGCGCATTGGGTCGGCGAGTATATTCGTCCACTTGACACGCTAATCACCCAATCACCCAATCACCTAATTTCAGAGTCTCCAGTCTCCGTCCTCCAATCCCTTTTCGGCTACACCGATGAAGAGCTCGTCGTCATTCTCAAACCGATGGCGGAAAATAAAACGGAAGCGATTGGCGCGATGGGCGATGATACGCCGCACGCGTTCCTTTCGGAATTTGACCGTCCGCTGTATCACTTTTTCCGCCAGCGTTTCGCTCAAGTGACGAATCCGCCGATTGATTCGTTGCGCGAAGAAATGGTCATGTCCACGCGCGTTTTTCTCGGCGGACGCGGGAACATTTTGGAGGAAACTCCCACACACGCGCGTTTGTTCGAACTCGTCTCGCCGTTTTTGAATGACGCGCAGCTCGCGCACATTCGCGCGCTCGACGATGAATTTCCACACGCGACGTTAGACGCGACGTGGGCGTGGGCACGGGTAGACACGGAACCTGGTCCCGTGTCTACCCGTGCCGTTGCTACCCAACTCGTTGTTCCCCAACCCGTTGTTCCCCAACTCGTTGTTCCCCAAGTGGAACGCGCGTTGGAAAAATTATGCGCGGACGCGGAACAACACACGCGCAACGGCAAAACGATTTTGATTATCAGCGACCGCAATGTTTGTGGTGAGGAGAGGATGGCAACGGAACGGTCATGGGTAGAGACGGAACGGGTAGGCACGGAACCTGGTTCCGTGCCTACCCGTTCCTCCCGCGCGCCGATTCCGATGCTGCTCGCGGTGAGCGCGGTGCATCAGCATTTATTGCGCGTCGGTTTGCGTTGGCAGACGAGCATCATCGCGGAAACGGGCGACGCGCGCGATGTGCATCAATTCGCGTGTTTGATTGGGTATGGCGCGAACGCGATCAATCCGTATCTCGCGTTGACGACAATTCGCGCGCTGTACGATGTGGGTCACGCTCGTCGTAACGCGACGCTCGACGCCGAACACGCGCAAGAAAATTTTATCGCCGCGGCGAACAAGGGCATTTTGAAAATCATGTCCAAGATGGGCATCGCCACGCTCGATGCCTATCACGGCGCGCAGTTGTTCGAGTGCATTGGCATCGCGGACGATGTTATCGCGCAATATTTCACGGGAACGTCGTCGCCCGTCGGCGGCATCGGTTTGCGCGAAATCGCGGAAACAGTTTTGCGGCATCATGCGCGCGCGTTTGGTGCGGGCGATTTGTCAAATCGCCTTTACAATTTCGGATATTTCAAATTCAAAAAAGGCGGCGAATATCACGCGTACAATCCAAACATCGTTGACGCGCTGCATGACGCGGTTCGCACGCTCGGCGCGTTGAATGGGAATTTTCAAGAGGCGTACGAAAAATATTTAAAGTTCGCGTCGCTCGTACACGAACGTCCCGCCACTGACCTCGCCGATTTTTTGCAATTTGTCCCGCGCGAACCGATTCCGCTTGCACAGGTTGAATCGGCGGAAGCATTGGTGAAACGTTTTTCCGTCGCGGCAATGTCGCACGGCGCGTTGTCGCTCGAAGCGCATCAAACGTTGAGCGAAGCGATGAATCGTTTGGGCGCGTTGGCGAACAGCGGCGAAGGCGGCGAACATCCGTCGCGTTATGGCACGCTTCGCAACAGCGCGATCAAACAAATCGCGTCCGCGCGTTTTGGCGTGACGCCCGCGTATTTGATGAGCGCGGACGAATTGCAAATCAAAATGGCGCAAGGTTCCAAACCGGGCGAAGGCGGACAATTGCCGGGCGCAAAGGTGAGTTTGGAAATCGCGACGGTGCGGCACGCGCAGCCGGGCATGACGCTCATTTCTCCTCCGCCGCATCACGACATTTACAGCATCGAAGACTTGGCGCAATTGATTTATGATTTAAAGCGCGTCAATCCGCGCGCGAAAATTTCGGTCAAGTTGGTCGCGCAGCACGGCATCGGCACGATTGCGGCGGGCATCGCCAAGGCGTACGCGGATGTGATTCACATTTCCGGACACAGTGGCGGCACGGGCGCGTCTCCGTTGAGCTCGATCAAACACGCGGGGCTGGCGTGGGAATTGGGGCTGGCAGAGACCCAGCAGGTCCTTGTTGCCAACGAGCTGCGGGGACGCGTCCGTTTGCGCGTGGATGGCGGCTTTAAAACAGGACGGCATGTCATCGTCGGCGCGTTGTTGGGCGCGGAAGAATTTTCATTCGGCACGGCGGCGTTGATTGCGAGCGGCTGCATCATGGCGCGCGCGTGTCATCTCAACACCTGTCCTGTCGGCATTGCGACGCAGAAACAAGAATTACGCAAAAAATTTCCGCAAGTGGCGGAATGGGTGATGGCGTACTATTTATTCGTCGCGCAAGAAACGCGCGAATGGTTAGCGTCCATCGGCGCGCGCGCGTTGGATGAAATTGTGGGGCGCGTGGATTTGTTACAGAAAACAGAGACTGGAGACTATGGTGGTAGAGAACGGAGACTAGAGACTGGAGACTTTGGCGAATTTATGGCGAATCAATTCGTTACTGCGGCGTAAAATTTATACCGCATGAATTCGTTACTCCAATCTCTAATCTCTAATCTCCAGTCTCCAGTCTCTAATCGCTAGTCTCCCAAACGACCATGACCACACACGATAACCTCGACCTCTCCCGTGTTCTCGCTGACCCTGACCCATCGGGCAAAAAAGCGCGCAAAAATGAACAGCCGCGCAATGACCGCCCCGACGAACAAACATTGGATGACGTATTTTTTCTCGCGTGCAAACGCGCGGTGGACGAAAAGAAACCAGTCGAATTCAAAGCCGCGATTCGCAATACCGATAGAACTGTTGGAGCGCGGCTCGCGGGTTATATTGCGCGCAACTATGGCGACGCGGGCTTGAAAGAAAAAACAATCGTTGCCAATTTTGAGGGCAGCGCGGGACAGAGTTTTGGCGCGTTCTGCATCAATGGAATGTCGCTCGTCGTGTATGGCGAAGCGAACGATTATGTTGGTAAAAGTATGGGGGGGGGTGAAATTGTGATTCGTCCGCCGCGCGCGGCGAAATACGCGACGAATGAAAACGCGATTCTGGGCAACACCGTTTTGTACGGCGCGACGGGCGGCATGTTGTACGCGGCGGGAATGGCGGGGCAGCGGTTTTGCGTGCGCAACAGCGGCGCGGTGGCGGTTGTCGAGGGCGTGGGCGACCACGCGTGCGAATACATGACGGGCGGCACGGTTGTGGTGTTGGGCGCGTTCGGCAGAAATTTTGGCGCGGGGATGAGCGGCGGCATCGCGTTTGTCTATGACCCTGAAAATAAATTGCCCGCGCGCGTAAATCCCGACATGGTAAAACTCGAACGCCTCGACGGCGAAGAGGATGACGCGTGGCTGCGCGAATGTGTGCAAGGACACGCGGCGGCAACCGAGAGTCGTTACGCGTGGACGTTGGATTGGCGCTGGGGCGATACGGCGAAATTTTTTTGGCGAGTTGTTCCAAAATAGCGCAATCGTGCGATAGCGCAATCGTGCGATAGCGCAATCGTGCGATAGTGCGATAGTGCGATAGTGCGATAGTGCAATTGTGATTCGCCGCGCGACGCGCGCAGATGTTTCCGCGATTTTGGAAATTTATAACGACGCGGTTTTGAATACAACTGCGTCGGCGGAATATGAGCCGCGCGCGTTGGAGATGGAATACGCGTGATTTGATGAACACGCGCGCGATGGGTATCCGATTTTTGTCGCCACAAACGATGATGGCACGGTTGTCGGCTGGAGTTCATTGAGCCAGCACAAGGAACGCTACGGGTATCGTTTCAGCGTCGAGAGTTCGATTTACATCCATCCGCAATGGCGCGGACGCGGCGTGGGCAAATTATTGCTGCCGCCGCTGCTTGATGCGGCGCGTGAAATGAAATTGCACGCGATTCTCGCAGGGATTTCCGCAGATAACGAAGCGAGCATCAAATTGCACGCGCAGTTCGGTTTTGAAAAGGTTGCGCATTTTCAAGAAACCATATACAAATTCGGGCAGTGGCTCGATGTCGTGTACATGGAGAAGGTATTGTGAGTGAAAATAAAAAAGGGTAAGGTGTTTGCTTGCGCTTTTTTATTTGTCCTTGTCCCAAATCTCTAGGGTCGAACACTCGTTTGGACATTTTTCAGAAAGCTGTCCATCTGGATGTTAGGAAAAGCCTCTTGTGCGCCCTCCCATGGACTCACCGCCTTGACAGCATTTGGATCCGACAGATCAAAGATGGATGGTTCAGCTGTCCCAATAAAGTAGGGCGCTCCAGGGTATCCAGGAACAATCTGAAGAAAGAACATGTATTCCTTATTTTGGTCAATCGCAGCGTAATGATAGTTTGCTTTAGCCCGCTCTATTGTTTTTGGAGAAACGGGTGTACCAAGTCCAATTTCAATTACTGCCTCGACTTGGATGAGTTTTAACCGTTTTGGGCCCTTTCCTTTAAGATACTGTTGCGGGTGAATTGTATATACTTGACCTAGACTCTGCGTTTGCGAATCTGGTTGTGAAGGATCCAGTGGATTACGTGACATATTTATAGTTTCGTCGCTTTTAGCGGCTTTCCCAATCACGATAATTTCTGATCGGTCCACAAGATCCTTGAGCGTGTAAGCGGATATATAACTACTAGAATACTGGGGATTCGATTCGTGCTCCTCTCTCGTCGCATCAGGCGCTTGTTGAGAACATGCTGTAGCAAGCAGCAAAATGCCAAGAGCTATAAAGAATATCTGACGAATTGCGCGTTGGGAGAAATACAATTGGGCTGACATTATGAATCCCACTCCTTTCAAAGTCGCTACTGACCCATATGATATATGTCATGTGCATAACGTTCATCAGTCGCTTGCGGACGGTACATAGATTCAGGATTCGGGTTCCATCCCATTAGCGCCATGCCTTCCGAGGAGCAGAGATGTCCCAAGCCACCACCGTGCCCCAATTCATGACCTGTGATACTTTTATTCACATTTGTAGTATGCGAATAACAGGTGTTTGCTCTCGCAATGAATCGTTTTAGGGTGCCGTTTGCTTTTGTCCAAAAAGGAGTTTCACCTGCAGTATTGTCACAGCGATAATAGAGGTCAAATGAATTCTTCGAGTCGGCTTTATAGTTGAAAAAGATCGCTGTTCCGACATTATTCCAGTCGCTAACGCTTGAGGAAAATGCATTCCGCCAAGGAGAATTAGAAGGTAGATTGACTCCCCATTTGTAAGTGATGTTCAGTCGTTGTCCTATACCAGGGTTATAAGCCCAATGAGGGGCAGTCAAGACTTGCAAATTGCATACGCGGTGTCTGCGAACGAGAATGTTACGAGGAGCAAGACTAACAATACGGCGACCAAAAATTGCGGTTGGTGTTGACGAAACATGCAATATCTCCCTGTGGCTATTATGTCGGCAGGCGAATACATAACTCGGCGCGGCAACTGCATTATGCGAAAAAAAAAATAAAAATGTCAAGTAGTTATTGAACGTGTGACATCAACAGTATGACCGAACTCGAAATTCCGCAACCGAATGAAACCGTCACTGAACAAGAATTGCGAACGCTCGCCGCGTTCTTGTTCAATCTCATCGAGGCGCAAATTACGCGCGCGGACACCAAAGCGGGCTTGGTGATCGCGGCGGATTCCGTTTTCATCACCGGCGCGTTGTTTCAAGCGCGGCACGGTTTTATCTTGCATGTGTTCAATTCCAACGCGCCGCTTTTGGAACGCGGCGTCAGCGTCTTGCTGATTCTTTTTTTTGCCGCGCTGCTCGCCTCGATGATGTACGCGCTGCGCGCGGCGCGCCCCGCGTTGACAGTCAAGGGCGGCGGCGAAACGATTTTTTTCTTTAACAAAATCGCGCAGTATTCGCATCAAGAGTTTCTCGACGTTTTTTCCAAACAATCCCCGTCACAGTTTCATGCCGCGCTCTTGACCGAAGTGTACAACACCGCGCGCATCGCCAATGAAAAATTCGCGCGCATTCGTCACAGCATTGATTATTTGATTGTGTCGGTCGTGTTGTGGATGTTGATTCAGTTGTTGTTGGCGCTTTCGTCACAATGAGACAGCCACTCCAACGTGAAACTGGCTCGAGAGTTAGAGTGAGAGATAAACAGCAAGATGCGAAAGAAAAAAGCACAAGCTGAAAAGCTTGTGCTCTACCTGAGATCGAATGGGTGAAAGGCTCAAGGGGCAATGGATTGAGCGACTTTAATCAATTCGTCGAATCCGACAGTGCCTCGCAACTCAAACCAACGTTCGCCATCTGTCCACGTTAAAATCTGTGTCGCGAGAAGACTTTCTGACGGTGCTCCTATCTTGTACAGTACACCCTTGTTACCGTGAATACTCACTTGTTCAATAATCTTATCTTTCTCGATATAGAGGTGTATGGGCTCTGGAGGATTACTTTCGGTAATCCAGATTTCGCTGCCATTGGGGAGTCTATACTGGAGTTCTATGGCTATACCGTCCACTATGCTCTCTACCTTGCGGGTAGTCACAAGTTCGGTACCTTGAGGCAATTCTTTTGGCTGCAAGATACCAAAATCCAATTCTGGTTGAAGAGCAGAGAGAGAAGTGGTAGTGTATTTGACCTCCGATGCAGGCTCCGCCGCAGTATTGGGACCTATGCGCTGATTGGCTATGATGACTTGGCTTAGCGCTTGGGGCAAATTGCCACTTTGGGCAAATATCGCGGTTGTCAGAAATTTGCTTGAAAACCCGAGAAGCGCCAAAAAGAATACAGCGGATACCAAGATGATCCAATAGATTCTCCACCCGGAAGCTGTTCGATCAATATTTTGTGTTTTGAGATGCATTGATGTCTCCATTCTTTTATTGGCATCCAACTCCACGACAGGTGAAAGATACGTTGCGCCATTGACTAAACCATGAACCGCAGGAAATTGAACAGTTGGAATTTCTCCTGCACTTTCGACAATTGCGATATTCTCGATTGCATATGCAAACGAGCGTCGTCGAGCAGAAAATCCCAGCTGGACAACAGCACCAAGATGCCTGACAGCAACTGCTATAATACCAATCAGTACACTCTGTATAACTTGAGGGCGTACATACGGATTCAGGCGCGGGCTTATTTGAAACTTGCCCTGAGATCGTCTCGATCACTTCGCCGATTGGCAATACCGGTGCGCCGCGTTGAAGAGTTGCCTGTCCACGCGCAAAACTTTCGCTTGATGCAGTGCGGCTTTTTCCGAATGTCAGGTTTACACGCGCTATCTCTAGGCTATCTTCGTTGCTCTGTCCAACAACATAGTTGACAGCATGAAGGGCTTCTTCTCGTAAGCTGACTGTTAGGGCAATGTCAGCGCCTGTCTTGCGGCTTGGCGTTTTTGTTTGCGCTAGAACGATCCCGACGAGACCAGGCTCTTTTGGGGCTCTCTGAAACGTACTTTTTTTCAAGTCAAACAAAAAGCCCTTGGCTTCAAGTTCATCAATGGCTTGACGATACAACGGTGATTCTACCACAATCGCCAGAGATTTAGCAAAATCTGCTCGATCGCCAGAAGAAGCAGATGTGATTGAGGATGGAATGGTAACGTTTGCGGCTATCGCTCCAACCGTCGTTACTCCAAGCAGTTCAAGAAATTTCCGCCTTGATATACTGTTCTGTGTTGCCATTTTGCGTTACTCCTTTCTTGTGTATAGATCTGTGATTTGGGCTTCAGTGCATGCAGCGTTGGGCGCAACAACACGGACAAATTCCAATTGCTCAAGTTTTTTTTCAACAGCAAAGAGTGCAATTGGTTCAATCAGTGTTACACCGTACTCTGATACAAGATCAAAGACGAAATAGGCAATCTCTCCTTCGCTCCAACTTTCGCTGGGTTGAGGGGGCTTGCTGCCAGCGAACATTGGGTGCAACTGCCGATAAGCGGCGGATTTTTTGATGCATAACAGCAATGCAAGATCGGATTCAAACGTATTGCTGTGACAATCTGTTGGTTGGGCTGAACCAGCCCAAGCATTTTCCCCTCAGCGCTTGGCGCGAACAAAGTCAAGGTGCGGCATGTTTCACTCCATATTGTAGAATATGCAAGCGTTGGAATTTCATCAAAAAAAATAGAAAAGACAATAGACTTTATGCTAAATAGGCTAGCCCATCGAATTGAATTCGACGGCAAAACAAAGCGTTCAAAAAAACAACGTAAATGCTGAACAATGTTCAACGGGCATTGTTTTTTCTTGACCTTTGTTCAGGCGTGGAATTTAATTCCATGATGCGTCGCGTCATTCCAAGAATGCCCGCTTTCAAATTTCTTATTTCGCATAAAGTCTAATAGTTAGAACCTTAAATTTTTCACACAGAGCGCTCTCATTACAAAGCTTCTTTTTTCTATTTCGCCGCTTGACATTAAAATAATCGAGTATGGTTCAAAGAAAAATTACGCGCATCGCCGACCCGCGCGCCGAGCTGCGCGCGCTGCACGACATCGGCAAAGCGTTAAGCTCGGCATTTGATTTGCATACGACGCTGCACAAAATCACCGAGACGACGGCGGATGTGATGCGGCTCGATTCGTGTTCCATTTATCTTTGGGACAAAAAACAAAACGCGTTGGTGTTGAAAGCGAGTACGGGTTTGTCGCCCAAAGCGTTCAACGTGGGCAAACTCGCGTTGGGGGAAGGCATCACGGGCGCGGCATTGCAATCGGGGCGCGCGGTTGCGGTGCGCGACGCGGCGAATGACCCGCGTTTCAAATACATTCCCGACACGGACGAAGAAAATTACAAATCGCTCGCGGCAGCGCCGTTGATTAGTCAGGGCAACAAAATCGGCGCGATGAACGCGCAGACGAAACGTTTGCATCACTGGACGCGTCCCGAAATTGATTTGCTTGAATTGATTGGCGAACTCGCGGCGGGCGCGCTCGAACGCGCGGAATTGCTCGATGGCTTGCAGCGCCAAGTGAACGAACTCTCGACCCTCGCGCAAGTGAGTAAAACAATCACCGAGCCGATTTTTTTGGACGAGATGCTCGCGGTGATTTGTGAAATGGCGGCGCAAATTATGAACGCCAAGGGCGCCGCGCTGCTGCTCTTTGACGAAGAGAACGAAGAACTGACGCTGCGCGCCGCACACGGTTTGGAACGCGAACACGCCGCGATCTCGCCGATTGACGTGGCGACGAGCTTGACGGGGCGCGCGATTCAGAGCGGCGAACCCGTCACGGTGCGCGATTTGCAAAACGAACCGTCATACAAAAATCGCGCGCTGGCGGAACGCGAAGGATTACATTCCTTTCTTTCGATGCCGGTGAGTGTGCGCGGCAAAGTGATCGGCGCGTTCAACTGCTATCTCAAGCGCGTCCATGAATTTACGCCGCAGGAAATCGAATTGTTTTCAACGCTGGCGAATCAAACCGCCCTCGCGCTCGAAAACGCGAACTTGATGATGAACTCGATGCTGGTGCGCGAGATGCATCATCGCATTAAAAACAATTTGCAAACGGTGGCGATGCTGCTGCGAATGCAGCTGCGCGACGCGGACAAATTGAACGCGGGCGTGTTGTTGCAACAAACCATCAACCGCATCTTGTCCATCGCGGCGGTGCATGAAGCGCTGTCGCAAGATGGATTCCGCGTCATTGGCGTGCGCGAGTTGATTCAACAAGCCGCGTTCATGGCGCATCAAACGATGGCGCATCCGGAAAAAGAAATTTCAATTCAGGTTCAAGGCGCGGACATTCGTTTGCCTTCTCAGCCCGCGACGACGATTACAATGGCGGTCAATGAATTGATTCAAAACGCGTTGGAACACGGTTTTGAAAATATCGCGCGCGGCGCCGTGACCGTTACCCTTAGAACGAACAAATCGCATTACATGATTCAGGTCCAAGATGACGGCGCGGGCTTGCCAAAACGTTTCAGCAAGCAGGATTCGTTGGGACTCCGAATTGTGGATGAATTGGCGCAAGATTTGCGCGGCGAATTCACAATCGCGAATCGGCGCGGGAAACGTGGCACGCTGGCGACGTTGAAAATTCCAAAAATGAAGACGACGAACGAGGGATGAATGCAGAATGCAAAATGGTCAATGCACAAATAGAGGGTAGCAAGGTAGCAGGTAGTAGGGAACGGCTAACGCGCAATACTCTCGACTCTCGACTTTCGACTAGAGCGGATTCCTGATTCGTATGTGGGCAAAAGACCTTTCGGGTTTCCGAAAACCCAAAAGGTCTGACCACCAATCAAAGTGGAATTCGCTCCAAGCGCGAACAATGAACAACGAACGACGGAGCGAACTATGCGAGTACTCATTGCCGATGACGAAGCGGTGATTCGAATGGGTTTGCGGACGATGCTGGAAGACAAAGGGCATCGGGTGGTGGCAACAGCTACCGATGGCGCGGCGGCGGTGGAGATGGCGCGGACAGAAAAGCCCGAAGTGATTTTGCTGGATATTAAAATGCCCGGCATGGATGGCATCGCCGCCGCGCGCAAAATTATGCAAGAGCGTCCGACGCCCGTCGTCATCTTGACCGCGTACAGTCAACGCGATTTGATAAACGAAGCGCGCGAAGCGTCCGTGTTCGGTTATCTGGTGAAACCGGTCAAAGAAGATTTGCTCGATGCGACGCTCGAGCTCGCCGTCACGCGTTTTCAAGAGTGGCAAAAATTGCAAAGGCAAATACACGATTTGAACAAGAGTTTGCAGGCGCGTGAGGTGGTGGAGCAGGCAAAGCGCGTGTTAATGAAACAACAAAATTTGAGCGAACAGCAGGCGTTCAACAAGATTCATCGCGCAAGTCGCTCGCGGCGCGTGACGATGCAGCAAGTGGCGCAAGAAATTTTGACGCGTCAAGACGACGCGGCGCGCAAGTAAAAAAGTTCACCGCTTGCCCGCGAATTTCTTTCTGACGCGCGTTTAGCTATGGGACAATCGGGGCAGTGGAAATAAAAAAATGAATATGTTATACTTGCCGCGATGGACGAATTACCGGCGGCGCGGCGCCAAGAATTAATGGAACGCGTCTGCGCGCAGCTGCGCGCATGGAATCTGCGCGAGCCAGCGTTGGTCTTGTTAAACATGCATCTGCCGCTCGCGTTAGTGGGCAGTCAATTTTTGCTTGTGGCAGAACCGTTTCTCGGCATCTTTACCGGCGAGCGCGCCGCGCGCGAGCTAGTTTGGTTGTTTCAGGACCCGCGCAACATCGAACAGCTGGCATTACAGCTTGAACAACCTGCCGAGAGTTGACACGAACATGAGAATGCGATCTGCGCTATGAATGTGATTCTCGATTTATTGGGGCAATCCGGCATCAGTCCGACGCAAGCGTTCATGTGGGCGTTGTTTTTGCCATTCCTCATTCCCTTTTTTTATTTGCTCTATCGCGCGCCGCGCGCGACATCGCGCCCGCGCTTGCGGCCCATCCCCGCATACGATGCCTTGAAAAAATTAATGTCGCGCGCCGCTGAAACGGGTCAACAAGTGCATGTTTCAGTTGGCGTCGCCGGCATCGCGGGCGCCAAAACAGCGGACACGATGGCGGGCCTGTACACACTCGAATTTCTCGCCGACCGCGCCGCCAACAGCGATATTCCGCCGCTCATCACCGTCACCGACCCTACGGCATTGCCCGCCGCGTCCGACCAACTGCGCCGCGCGTATGACCGTCAAGGATATCCCGATGAGTTTCAACTCACCTATACGCGTTTTGTCGCGCCGCCGGTGAATGGCAGCGCGGTGCCTTATGCGGCAGGCGTCATGGACATTTTGCAACATGAACCAATCGCCGCGAATGTGATGGTCGGCGCGTTCGGCGATGAATTTTTACTCATGGCAGAGCCGGGCGCGCAGCGTCAACTGCGCCAAATCGGCGGAACGAGCGACCCAAATATCTTGCCCTTGGCGCAGCTGACCGCGACCGAACCGCTGCTCGGCGAAGAAATTTTCGCGGCGGGCGCATATCTATTGAATCGCGCCGGACACTATACCAGTCTCATCGCCCAAGATATTTTCCGCATCGCGCTGGCGCTCCTCATACTGTTGGTCGTCCTTTTGCGAACGTTGGGCCTTTTCTAATGGAACAGCCGCGTGTCAACGTCGGCGTGCTTTTGCGCCGTCAACTGATTCCTGTCGCCATCGCCATCGGCGTTGGCATTATTGTATTGCTAGGACAATTTATTTCTAACGCCACCCTTGACGATATCGTCGGTTTGCTCGTCAGCTGGGGCGCGCTGGTGGCGGCGTTCGCGCTGCTGCTCGGCTTGGCGAATCTGATTCTGTTTCATACCCAACGCATTCTCAAACGCGACCGCGAAATGCCTTTTTCGATTTTGATTCTCGTTTCGGCGCTCGTCGTGTTTTTGCTCGCGCTGCCCTCTGGCGGCACAGACGCGCCAAGTCAATGGGTGATGCGCTATATCTATCAACCGCTTGAAGCATCCTTTTTAGCGCTACTCGTCTTTTTCATCGGCACGGCGGTATATCGCGCGCTCCGCGTGCGGACTTGGGAAATGGCGCTCTTTGCGCTTTCCGCCGTCATCGTCTTGATTGGTTCCGCGCCGTTCATGTCCGTTGTGTCGCCATTTTTTCCCGCGCTGCGCGATTGGGTGATAAATGTTCCGGCGCTCGCGGGCGGACGCGGTATTTTGCTTGGCGTAGCGCTGGGAGTAATCGCCACCGGACTGCGCTTGCTCACTGGCATTGACCGTCCGTATTCAGAATGACCACAGACTATTGACCGTTGACGAATTTGCGCTACGGTCTGTCGTCTGTTGCCTGGTTTTATGATTTATTGTCCGCAATGTGGCACGCCCAACAAACCCAATAGCAAATTTTGCAAAAACTGCGCGGCGTTGCTGCAACCTTCGACTGACATTCGCTGTCCCATTTGCGGCACGATGAATCCACAAGACGCCGAAGCGTGCAAAAGCTGCGGCGCGCGTCTCAAAACGTCGGCGGCGGGCGCAAGCTCCTCCGACCAAACTACTCTGGCGCATTCACCCGAAAATATCGCGCCGTTCAATCCGCCCGAATTAACCCAAGAAACCGACGAACTTGCATCCAAATCGTCGTCCAGCGCCACACGCGCGGCATTTTCGCAATCCAATTCGCAACGCCTGCGCCGCCTCGGCAAAACACCGTCTGCCGAAACAACGCCGCCATCGGCTCCGCCCATTGAAACACCAAGCGCGGACATCGCCGAAATCGCGTCCGCGCCAACCGCGGAAACCGCGCCCACGTCCGATGATTGGCTAAAACAGTTGGACGCAAATCCGCCGATTACCGCATCGAACGCGCCGCCTGCAAAACCGCAGTTGAGCGAAATGAAACTCACGGGCGACGATTACGATTACAGCGATATTGGCGGCGAAGTAACCGCCGAGATG
>JAJTXZ010000058.1 GCA_021463195.1 Anaerolineae bacterium | reverse complement strand
CGAGCGGAGGCGAGAAATCTCGACCTTGCGCGTCAAACGAGATTTCTCATTGCATTCGAAATGACAATGGCTGCTCCCTGACTTTGTGCCAGCCCTAATTCACCGGATTTTCACGCTTGACAAGCGCGCGTACAATAATTAAAGACAGTTTCATTTGAATTCTGCGCGGAACGGATTGCAAGCGCAGAATAGCGAGGATAATATGACCCAAGCCGACCGACGACAGAGTCCACGCAAATTGGTTTCAATTCGCGTGGCGATGCATCCCGACAATGGCGGATTGTTGACTTTGCCTATTCCGTGCAGAATCACCAATCTGAATTACGGTGGCGCGATGCTGCACGCGCAAGAAACTTTGCGACAAGGCAACCGCTGTACGTTGACCTTATTCGCGGAGGATGGCGCCGCTGCGGATATCGGCGCGCGCATCATTTGGGCAAAACGCAATGCCAACTGGGAATATGACGCCGGACTGGAATTTGACGCGCTCGAACCTGCGGCGGAGACGCTGCTCGAATTGTATCTTGCGTCCGTTTCATAAACGCTCGCGAATTTACGACTTTTTGAGAGACGGTCTTGAACTGTCCTTGCGAGCTGTTGTTGCCAAGCAATCTCCGCAGTGATTTATAAGGCGCTCACTGAATCCGCGCGTACAAGATTGCGCCGATGAACTGCCGCGGGCGCAAGGGCAGTTCGCAAGGACAATCGGGGAATTATATTTTTACGAATCCCAAGGGCGCGCAAGTGAACAGTCTGCGGACCCGCCGCCGCTGTTTTTTTAATTTTCGTTTCCTCGCTATTTGGGCGTATACTTTCCTCCGTTATATGCTCGATTTGCCGTTGGCTGAAATTCCATTGGTGTTCCTCGATACCGAAACGACGGGGCTGACGCCGCGTTTTGGCGACCGCATTGTGGAAATCGCGTTAGCGCGTTTTCGCGGCGGCGCAATGGAAAATTTTTATACCTCGTTGGTGAACCCCGAATGCGCGATTTCGCCGGGCGCCGCGCGCGTGCATGGGATCACGGACGTCGCAGTGCGCGATGCGCCCTGTTTTCGAGAAATCGTGGAGGCGGTGCGCGCGGAATTGGGCGACGCGGTGATTGTGGCGCACAATGCGCCATTTGATCTCGCTTTTGTCGCGCACGAATTCCGTTGGGCGCGCGTGAATGCGCCCGATAATTTGGCGCTGGACACGCTGACCTTGCTGCGGCGTCATTTTCATTTTCGTTCCAACGCGCTGGCGCGCGTGGCGGACGCATTGGGCGTCCAACGCGAAATATCGCATCGCGCGCTGGCGGATGTGTTGACGACGCGCGCCGTCTTTGAACATATTGTCGGCGCATTGAAACCGCGCACGCTGGGCGATTTATTGCGGCTGCAAGGCGGCGCGATTGAATGGACGGATACGGTAGCGCGCGCCGAGCTTGCGCTGCCGACGGAATTGGAGCGGGCGTTGCGCGGGCATCGCAAAATATTTTTGCGCTATGTGGATGAAGCGGGAATCGAATCGGAACGATGGGTGAGTCCGGTCGAGACGCAATGGCGCAATGGCGTTATTCATTTGCGCGCGTATTGTCACTTGCGCGCCGCCGAGCGCAATTTTCGGTTGGATCGAATTTTGGAAATGCGGGTCGAAGGTTAAACGCAGCGCGCAGTTCAATGGACTTGGGTCTCATCATTCTCAATTACAACACGCGCGAGGTTTTGCGCGAATGTTTGCGTTCGCTCGCGGAAACGCGGAACTGCGCGGTCGAAATCGTGGTCGTAGACAATGCGTCGTCCGACGGCAGCGCCGAGATGGTGCGCGCGGAATTTGTCGGCAAAACCGCGCCCAACGTTCGCCTCATCGCGAGCGCCGTTAATGGCGGTTACGCGTACGGCAATAATTTGGCGCTGCGCGAATTTTTGACGCAGCCGCAGCCGCCGCGCGCGTTGATGTTGCTCAACAGTGATACGCGCGTGCCGCCCGACGCGCTGCGCCAGTTGATGGATTTTCTCGACGCGCACGCGGACGCGGGCGTGGTGGGACCAAAACTTGTGCTGCGTGATGGTTCGCTCGACCTCGCGTGCCGCCGCAGTTTTCCCACGCCGCGCGTGTCGTTGTATCGCATGATTGGTCTGTCAAAATTATTTCCCAAGTCCAAACGTTTTGGACAATATAATCTCACGTTTCTCGACGAGAACGAAACCGCGCAAGTGGATTCTGTCGTCGGCGCGGCGATGCTGATGCGCACTGACGCGCTGCGGCAGGCGGGTATCTTGGACGAAACTTTTTTCATGTACGGCGAAGATTTGGATTTGGCTCTGCGTATCAAACAAAAAGGTTGGAACGTGTATTATTATCCGGGCGCGACGATTTTGCATTACAAACGCGAATCGTCGAAACGTTCGCGGCAAGCGCAAATCGAATTTTATCGCGCGATGTATATTTTTTACGAGAAACATTATCGCGCGACGACGCCGTTTTATTTGGATTGGCTCGTGCGAGCGGGCATTGCGCTCAAGGGCGGATTGGCGTTGGCGCCGGAAATTTTTCGCAAGCGCGGAACCGCGCCGAGGACGGTGAGCTAGATGCGACGACGCGCGCAAGTTTTGCTCACCTTTACGCTGCTGCTGTTGGATGCCGCCGTGATTGCGCTGGCATTTTACGCGGCGTATCGCGTGACGTTTGCGTTGAACGTGGGGACGGGCCCGACGCCCGATTTGCTCGCGTTCGCGCCGATGATTTTGGCGATGCTGGTGTCGCTCATCAGCGTCTATTTCTTTTACAAACTGTACCATCAGCGGCGCGGCGAATCGCGGATTGACGAATTGTACAAGTTGATTCCCGCGACTTCGATTGGCGTGATTGTGGCAACCGCCATCGTGACCGTCCTCTATCGTGATTTGGAATATCCGCGCTTGCTGCTCGTTTTTATTTGGTTATTCACCCTGTTGTTTGTGGCGCTAGAACGTTTGTTGTTTGGCGCGCTGCGTTCGCTGGCGTACGCGCGCGGCTGGGGCGCGCTGCGCGTTTTGATTGTGGGCGCGGGCGAATCGGGCATCATGATTTTGGAAAAAATTCGTTCCTCGCCGCGCTTGGGTTATCGTCCTGTCGCCTTTTTGGACGATGAATTGGTGGGGCGTCAGGTGTTGGGCTTGCCCGTTGTCGGCAGCCCCGACGAGTTGGGCCAAGCGGTGCGTACGCTGCGAATTGACGAAGTGATTATCGCCTTGCCCGACGCGCCGCATCAACAAATTTTATCTATCGTCAGCAAATGCGAAGATAGCAGCGTGAGCATCAAAGTTTTTCCCGACGTATTTCAAATCATGGCGAGCGAAGTGAACATCGGCGACCTGTCGGGTTTGCCGCTTTTGGCGATGCGCGATGTGGCGCTGCGGGGTTGGCGGCTCACGTTGAAACGCACGGTGGATCTGGCGTTGAGCGGAATTTTTCTCGTGCTGGTATCGCCGTTTATGCTGCTGCTCGCGCTGTTGGTGAAATTAGATTCGCCGGGGCCCGCGCTCTTTATGCAGCTGCGGATGGGCTTGGACGCGAAACCGTTTCCGATTTTCAAATTTCGCTCGATGCGATTGGATGCGGAAAAAGACGGCCCTGGTTGGACGACCAAAGACGACCCGCGCGTGACGCGGCTGGGCAAATTTATGCGCCGCACCTCGCTTGACGAATTTCCACAACTCATTAATGTCTTTCTCGGTCACATGTCGCTCGTTGGCCCGCGGCCCGAGCAGCCCGCGTTTGTGGAACAATTCCGCGAATTGGTGCCGCGTTATATGGAGCGCCATCGTGAAAAGGCGGGCATCACCGGCTGGGCGCAGGTGAATGGTTTGCGCGGCGATACCTCAATCAGCGAGCGCACGAAATACGATTTGTATTACATTGAAAACTGGTCGTTGTGGTTTGATTTCAAAATATTGATTTTGACCCTATTAAAGCTCTTTCGAGATCGCAGCGCGTACTAGCGGTTCGCCGCGCAAATTGCGCGAAATAGCTGTCGCTATTTGGTTGCCCCATCAAATCGAAATCCGTCCCCTAAAAAAGAGACTGGAGAGCGCTCATTCCATTCGGAATGACTTTTCTCCAGTCTCGATTTTTTCAGAGGCGACGGTGGGAATTGAACCCACGATCAGGCTTTTGCAGAGCCTTGCCTTAGCCACTTGGCCACGTCGCCGACCAAGCCGAAAGTATAATGCAATCAGCAAGCGTGTCAAATTGCGGCGCGCCTAGCGCTCCAACTTGAATAATGTCAGCGCGGCATTGCGATATAACGCGCGCGTTCGCGGACGCGTTTGCAAATAACGCGTTTGCGGCGAATCGTTCGGCGTGGCGACATAATCAATTTTCCACACGCGCAAATAATTTTCCCAGAACGCGGCGTCCCCTGTGACGTCATAAAAACGGTCAATCTCTTGACCGCCTGCGCCTTCGCGTAAATGCGCGTTATCGGTCAGCGTGAGCGCGTTATACGTGTACGCGGGCGCATAGCGCGTTATATCGCGCGGCAATAGCACGAGCGCGGGCGCGCGCAAATTGTCGCGCAAATATTCCAACAGCTCTTGCGTCGGCGCTTCCAACGCGTGCGGAGTATTGAGATTTTTCCACGAGCGCGCCAAATTCAAATCCGCTAGCCAAATCGAGCCGCCAAACGCGCCGAGCATGAGCAGCGCGGCGATAGCCCATTTCCAACTAAAACGTTGCGGCTTGCTCGCGATGACGCAGAGCCCTTTGGTTAAAATAAACGCGGCAGGCAAATTCCACGTCAGACGCCACAACTGCCATGGCGTCAGCAATTCGCCCAAGCCGCGCGCGGTGAACGGATTGAACAATAGCGCGAGCGGAAGCAGCGCGCTGCCCCATAAAAATTGCGCGCGCGCGGACGCGCGCACGCGCGGCGCGAACCCGATCAATAACGCGAGCGCAAACAAAATCGCGGGATGCCCCAACAGCATGGGGTCGGCGATGTAATTGGGCGGCTGAAATAACAAGCGTCCCTGACTGAGCCGCATATAGGACGCGACTTGGGGGAGATTGATTTGGAAAATCACAGGCGCGGTGGTGACGCGTATGAGCAGTGGCACAAGTAAAACGGGAAGGGTCAAGCCCCATAGCCGCGCCCATCGTCGTCGCGGCAAGGGGGCGCGTGAAATGAGATTGAATAACGCAAAGCCGCCGAGCGCCAACACCAACGCGAACAAACTAATGGGATGCGTCCACAGCGCGGCGAGCAGAATCGCGCCGTACGCGAACCAATCCGCGAATTTTTCGGCGCGCAAATAACGCCAGGCGAACGTGAGCGCGAGGGGCAGCAGCGTGAGCCACACCAAAAATTTATCTTGGGCGGCGCGCTCGAAAAAACCGAGACCCCACGCGTCGCCGCGCGCGAACGTCGCGTAAATCAAAAATTGGATAATGACCGCGCCCAGCGCCGCGCGCGCGCTGTCGAAAAAAGTTTTGCCCCACGCGAAAAAACTGATTAACGCCAAAGGCGCGAGCAGGGTCGGCAAAAGTTCGCGTGCGAGCCACACCACATCCGCATGCAGCCATTGTCCGAGATACGCTTGCGCGAATAACCACACGTGCGCGGCAAAGCGAACGCTGTAACGCATTTCGGACGCCGCGCGAATCTGAAACGGATCGCTCGCTATCAGTTGCTGAACAACTTGGAGGTACATCCAATCGTCGCCGTCGCGCGGACCGCGCGCGACCAGGAACGCGGCGAGCGCGCACAATAACAAGAGCGCGCCTTCGACGCGCCATTCCGCGCGCGCGCGGATAGGCGGGGAGCGTCGCCGCCGCATCAAGACGATGCCGCACGTCAATAACCACAACGCGCCGACAAAGACAACGCGAACGGCGAACCAGCGCGCGCCCAATACTTGGAGCGCCGTCGCGGGCAGCGCCCATAGCGCCAGACTGAACGCGAAAAAAACGGGCAAGCGCGTGAGCGAAATTTCGCGCGTGGAAAATAAAATTTGTTCGAGCAAATAGCCGGGATATAAAAATAAAAATCCGATGCCCAAGGTCAACGCGAGGGGGGGGGGAAACCACTGCGGCGCGAATGCCAACGCCGTGGCGACGCCGACAATCAAGAACGGCGCGAAAATTAGCAAGCGCCGCGCCGCGTACAGTGCGCAAGACGAACTGGGCAAAGCCATGTCATTACGGCGCGTTGTCAGGGATGATCCCGTTTAGCTCTTGCACGCGTTGATTTTCGGCGGTGCGTTTCTCGTCGCCGCGCGTCATGCTGCCGTTATATTCCTGTCCATCCGAAGAGAATGTCCAGCCCGAAAGCAATAACGGAATTTTCGCGTCGCCCGCGGGAATCCATTGCCCGTTATACAAGCGCGCAAAATGCACGTGACTCGTTTCCGCCGCGCCGCCTTGACACGCCGGATGTCCAACGCGCTCGCCGGTCTGGAGCTTGGCGCCGGTGTTCACGCGTTCGTCGTCCGCCAGGTGCATATAAAGCAATGCCCAGCCCGTGCCTTGAAAACCGTCGTCGTCCAAATCTTGAATGACGCGCCCGTTGTCCGCCGAGATAATGATGCCCGGCGCGGCGGCGATTGCCCAATATTGCGAGGGCCAACACGAACCGGCTTGATCGGCGGGCGCAAAATCCACCGCCGCCCACGGGCTGCCATCTACCCAACCCGCGTGCGGTCCGCCGGTAAAATACCACAGTTTGCCCGCTTCGAACGGCAAAATCATTTCCGGTTGTTTCAAATCTTTTGGGAGCAAAGGTTTCACTTCGTACTGATACGGGTCGCCGAAAAGTTTTTCGTACGCGGCGCGGAATCCTTGCGGCGCGACGAGCGTTTGCCATTCGTCCCACGTCGCGGTATCAGCCAAGACATTATGAAGCGCCGCCGTGCCGGGATTTAGATTGTACGCCAAACGCGCGCGCTGTCGGTCGGTGAAATTCAAAATCGAGAGCCGCCCCGAAAGTTTGCCATAATAGCCCGCGTTCAACTGATTCGCCGCCCACGCCGCTTGACGGTACAAATTTGGACGGCTCGGGTCATACAAACCCATCGGATACGCGATTTGATTGGCATTCAATGTGGGCGCGGTGAGCCAGCCGCCTTGCAAATCCATCAACGCGAGCAAAACGCGCGGTCCCACGCTAAAGCGTTCCGCGACCAGCTGAATGATTTCCGCGCCCGTGCGCGTCTTGCCTTCGACCAGCTCGTGATAGCTTGCCAGATAGCTGTTGGGATATTTTTGCATCAGCGCGTCAAGCTTGAAATCCTTGTACGCGGGTCCGTACACCACTTCGCTGTCCGGCACGATGCGCGCGTCGGGACCGCTTTTATCAACAGTCGTCGGAATTTTTAGCGTCTGACCGATTTGAAGCGCATTGGGATTCGTCAAGCCATTCAGCTGCATTAGCTCTTCGACGGTCAAATTGAATTTCGCTGCCAGCGCGCCCAACGTATCGCCGTAACGTATTTTATATTCTATGTATAACGGTCCCTGCGTCGGCGTCGGTTCGGGCGTTTCGGTCGGTTCGGCTGTCGGCGTCGCGGTGGCGGAATCGCCAAACGCCAAAAAGGGGCGCGGCGTACGTGTCGGCGGCGCGTTCGCGTCGCGCGTGGGGGTTGGCGCAATGGCGCAGCTCGTCACGATTAACGCGCTCAACGCCAGACCCAAGAATTGTCGCAGCATAAATTTAGAATGGAGCTATTGTATCAATTTGAAGGCGCATGACAAATGGCAAAGCGGCGCGGGCGTTACTCGATAACAATCGTCATCCCCGGTTCTAGGCCGTTGACGATTTCCGTTTCGCTGCCGTTAGAGACGCCCGTTTCGACCACCACGTTGCGCGTCGCGCCCGTCGCGTCGCGCACGACGACGATTTTTTGCGCGCCCGCGCTTTGGATGGCGCGCGTCGGAACCTTTAAAATATTTTTCTTTTCGAGTGTGGCGATGCTGGCGGTTACGCCCATGCCCGGACGCAGTTTCAAAGTCGTTGGGTCGAGCGCAATCACCGCGCGATAAACGGTGGCGCCGCGGTCATTGTTGGCGGCGGGAAATAGGCGCGTCAACGTTCCCGTCGCGCTTGCGCCGGGGAACGCGTCGAAACGCAATTCCACCGTTTGGCCCTCTTGGGCGTTCGCCACATCAATCTCGTCAATGTCCGCGAGAATTTCCAATTTCGTCAGGTCCGCCAAACTGATGATTGCATTAAAGCCGCCGAATAACGCGCCCGCTTTGACATTGACTTGGGTCACTATGCCGTCGAACGGCGCTTTTAATTCCGTCTCCGCCAATGCCGCGCGCGCGTTTTGCAAATCGAGCTCGGCATTCTCAATGGCGCGCCGCAAATCGTCCAACTGTTTTTGCGTTGGGCCGCGCGTGACGCGTTCAAAATTCGCGCGCGCGATGTCGTAATCGCTTTGCGCCAAAGCTTGCGCGGTTTGGTTATCATCGGTCGGATTTTGTTTGTAATGGTCTTGCGCGGCGGCGAGCGCGAACGCGGCTTTGTTCAAACTTTGCTGCGCGATTTCCAATTCGGCGGCGGGCGGCGGCTGTTGCGCGGCGCGCAAATCCTGCTGGCGCGCGTCCAAACTCATTTCCGCTTGTTTCACGCGGCTTGCGCCGGCGCGCTGGTCGAGTGTCGCCAAGACATCGCCCTGTTTCACCGCAGCGCCTTCTTGAACATTTACCGCCGTAATCAAACCCGACGCGGGAAAAGCGAGGTCCAAACTTTGGACGGCGCGCACGCGTCCGTTCGCGTTCACCGTCGCTTTAATGTCGCCGCGCGTCACGGTGATTGTTTGTTGCGCGCGCGCGTTCGGTTGATTGAAATAAAAATACGCGCCGCCCGCGACAAGAGCAACAAGCGCTATGAGCCCAATCCAAAAGAGAGGGCGACGGAGCAAAGAGAGACGAGAATTTTTCATGGTCAGCGTGTAAAGGTTGCGACGCGCGCGGCAGCATCCAAACCATAAGCCGCCCAGTCGAGATTATACAAGCGCAAATGCGCTTCATAGTCACCCGGCGGAACTTGAGCGACATCAATGGTCAGAGAAATTTCCTGATCGCCGGCGTCGAGTTTCAGTGGGACAAACGCGCGCGCAACTACCTCGTCGGAATTCTCGCGCTTGATTTCGGCTCTCACCGCAAATTCGCCCGCGCGATTCGTTTCCGCGCTAGCTTGAATCAAGATTTCATCACCGCGCGTTTCAACCGTCGCCTGGGTAGCCAATTTGGCGTCGCGCGCAGCGATGGCAAAGGCAACTTCTTGTTCGCGCGCAAAAGTTTTTCCTTGAGCTTGTACAAATGCAAGATGCCAGCCCGCGCGGGCTAGGACAAACGTGTTGGCAAAGTTTCCATCTCCCGCCGCGTTGTCGTCATGTTTTCCATCATCGTACAATTCGATCTCGCTGAATGTGTACGCGCCGCCCGGTTCGGCGGAAGGTTGCGCAATGCGCGCCCGGACTTGGACATCGCGCGGTGGTTCAGACGGAGCAAGCGCATTGAGGTTGACATTGGCGCGAATTGTTTTGGGTTCTCCCACCCACCTCTCGGCGAGATTGGGAAAAACTTGAAGGTGCAGCGGCGCATCCAATTCCACATACGTCGAAGCATCAATCGCTTTATCGTCCGCGTCCGTCCGCGTCAAAATCATTTTCCATTCGCCGACGGGCGCGTTTTTCACGACGTAACCGCTGAAACTGGCAATGTCGGTTGACAACGACAACACGCCATCCTCATCGCGCGGCAAATCATTCGGCTCGTATTTTTTTCCGTCAGGCGCAACGAGTGAAAAATCAATTTTGCCGCTCGGATAATACGCGAGGAATCGCGCGGATTTGTTTTCGTCGAGCAACACCGTGCGCGTTACCGTTTCGCCCGCGCGAATTTTTTCCGTGACGACAGGCGTATGATTCGAGGTTGGCGTTTGCGTTTCGGGCAGCGGCGCGGGCGCAATTTCCGAACCGATGGGCGCGTTGTCATTGTTGCGTAACGCATTGCGCAAATAGCGTTCCCACGTTGCGCGCGGATACAAGTAACTCGTCAAATCGAGCGGCACTGCTTCGGGACCCCAATCGTGCAAATCGGCGTTGACGTGTTTGTTCACGTTCGGCGCGTTCAATGACAGCGCGCTGTCCACAGAAATCAACGCGTCGCTTGCGGGCATGTCGTCGAGAAAATCCAAACCGACTTGCTGGCGCGCATCGCCAATCAATAAATCATACATCACGTTTGAATTGGGCGAACGCGTTTGATTCACAATCTGCTGCGCGTATTCAGGCGAAAGTTCTATCGCCGAGGGTTCATCGGATTTTTGCAAAATCTGTTGAAACAAAATCGGTTTCCAAATTTCGACGCCCGCTTGCGGCGTTCCCAAAATAATCGCGCGGTTCACATCATTCGCGTAGAGCGACGATTCCAAATACGCGCGCGTATTCATGCCGCCCATCGAAAAACCGATGAGATTCACCTTGTCCGCGCCCGTCTCTTTTTTTACGCGCGCAATCTCATCTCGAATTATCGCCGCGTTTTGAAACAACGTATTTTTGGGCGAGACGCCGCGCGCATAATACATCGGAATGCCATCGCGGTCGGCATAACTTTTGAGAAATTTAAATTCGCTCGTTGTGAGCGTGTCATCGCCCGCGACGGTCCAGCCGTGAACTAGCACAACTGGAATCGGGGTTGGCGGATTCGGCGCGTTGCCGCGATGAACCATGAAAATTCCGCGCGGCGTCCCGAACCAATAACGACTTTGATAATCTTTGCCGAACGCGGTGATTTGTCCTTCCGCTAAATTCGCCGCGTTCAACGCGTCCGCGATTTCGTCCGTTCCATCGTTCGCCACCCAACTGTCATTTTGCAAAATATAACGCGCGTCGTCTGTCGTCAAATACCATTCGCCATCGAACGCGTCAATCCGCCTGACGTTTGCGTCCCCAACATTTTTTTCTTGAATCCAATTCGCGCCGTCGAAATGAAAAACGCCGTTCGTTGTGCCCACCCACGGCGCGCTGTCAAAATCCAACGCGATCGTTGTAATTTCGCGTTCGGGAAAATTAAAATGCGTCCATTCATTTTGCGCGACATTATAACGCGCGATACCCTGAT
The DNA here is from genome assembly GCA_021463195.1 of Anaerolineae bacterium. Classification (GTDB taxonomy): domain Bacteria; phylum Chloroflexota; class Anaerolineae; order UBA4142; family SHND01; genus SHND01. The sequence goes on along the minus strand of JAJTXZ010000058.1, from coordinate 19,404 downwards.
TGAGCGTGCCAAGCCACACGCGATTTTCAGAATCAATCGCTAGCGCGGTGACAAAATTCGAGGGAATCTCGGAATTATCCAAATTGTACGTCGTGAGCGTTTTTGAAACGGGTTCAAGAACCGAAACGCCGCCGCTTTGTGTGCCGAACCAAATTTTTCCATCGGGCGCAATCGCAATGGCAGTAATCCAACTATCGCCCAAGCCGTGCGCGCGTGTGTAACTGACCCAGCCCGCATCGGAAATGTGCGTTACGCCTTCCGTCGTGCCAATCCATGCGCTGCCGTTCGGCTCGAACGCGATGGCGGTGATGTAATCGCCCGCGAGGCCGTCGCGCGCGGCGTAAATTTTGAATGATTGCTTTTGCGCGGCGAACGCGGCGGAATAGACAACGAGCGCGGAAAAAAGCGCGAGCGCAATGAGATGAAAAAAACGCATGGATTGTAACGCGGCGGCGGACCCCTTTATATTAAAAAATCAAGACGGCGCGGTGGGAGCGAAAACGATTGTAGCACAAATAAGAGACCGAGAGGTTAATGTCAGTTTAGAGTAAAGCTGTGTCGGGATGCGATTTTCGGCACGCGATTAAAAAACCGCGCCGCTTGCAAGCGGCGCGGTTTTCAAGCGGACGCTGAACCGTTCGAGTTAGGATGGCAGCTCGTCGAGCGCATTCGGCGACGCGTTCGAATCCGCCGCGACGGTGTTTTTCACTTGCGGCAAATCTTTTAGCGTTTTGATAATGTCAACGCCTGTCAGCGCTTCGACCGTCGCCGGCACTTGGGCGACAATGTTCGCGACATCCTGCGAAATTTTGGACGCGCCCGCGCCGCTACCATCGCCGCTGCTGATGACGACGATGCGATCGGTCTTGGACAACGGTTCGGCGATGGCGGTCGCGATTTTGGGCATCGCTTCGATGAGCTGTTGAATAATCGCGGCTTGCGTATATTCGCGCCACGCTTCCGCTTTTTTCTTCATCGCTTCGGCTTCGGCGAACCCTTGCGCTTGAATGACGTCCGCCTCGGCGAGCCCGCGCGCTTTGTTCGCTTCGGCTTCGGCGAACCCTTGCGCGCGAATCACATCGGCTTGCGCCAAACCGCGCGCTTTGTTCGCGTCCGCTTCGCCCTGACCGATTTGGCGATTGCTTTCCGCTTGGCCCGTCGCGCCCGTAATCGCTTGGTACTTGTTCGCGTCGGCGATGGTTTGAATGCGATACTGTTCCGCTTCGGCGGGTTTGCGGACAGTAGCTTCCAATTCTTTTTCGCGCCGCGCGACCTCTTGCTGTTGCACTTCGATCTCTTTGCGTTTTGCCACCACATCAATTTGCACCGCTTGCTCTTTGACCTGTTGGCTCGAAATATTTTTTTGCAAATCGTACGCGAGTTCCGCCGCCGCTTTTTGCTGATTCACTTGCGCATCGTACGCGGCTTTTTGCACTTGGAAATCTTTGTCGGCTTCGGCGATTTTGGTTTGCGCCGCATAGCGCGCTTGCTCGCCCTGCTGCTCCGCGCCCGCCGCCTGAATCTTGGCATCGCGTGTCGCTAACGCTTGCCCAATCGCCGCGTCGCGTTTGACTTCGGCGGTGCGCGCGACGCCGAGCGAATCGAGATATTGCTGGTCGTCTTTGATATCTTTGATGGTGAACGAAACGATGCCGAGACCCATGTTCGCCATATCGCCCGCCGATACTTCTTGGACGCGCTGCGCAAAGCGGTCGCGGTCTTTATAAATTTCTTCGACGCTCAACGTGCCGACGATGCCGCGCAAATGCCCTTCCAAAGTTTGCAGCGCGACTTGTTTGATTTCGGTCACATTCTTGGACAAAAATTGTTCCGCCGCCGTCGCGATGGAAATTTCATCGCTTTTGACTTTGACCTGCGCGATGCCGTCCACTGTCACGGGAACGCCTTGCGAAGTATAGACGCGCGGCGTCGCAATATCGAGCGTCATGACTTCGAGCGATAATTTATCGGCGCGCTCTAGCACGGGCCAAATAAAGGTCGCGCCGCCGCGCACGATCCGATAACCGACGCGCTCTTTTTGACCGGTGGTTGGATTGACGCGATAGTGCGCGCGTCCCGAAACAATGAGCGCGATATTCGGCGGCACCTTTTGATAGCGCCCGGTATAAAACATGATGAGGGCGAACAGGACGAACAGAATGCCAAAACCGACAATGCCAATAATCAGCGGGTTCATGTTATGCCTCCTTGTAAATTCGTACAATGACGGTGGCGCCTGAAATTTTTTCGATTTTAACCGTCGCGCCGCGCGGAATCGCGACGCCATCGGCGGAGCGTGCGATGGCGGTATGGCGTTCGCCCAGTGAGACGTACGCAATCTCGCCTACGCTGTCGCCGGGAATGGGCGCGGTGACTTCGCCGATGTGTTCCAAAATGTCGGATGTTTTGAGCGCCGAAGACGCTTGCGGCGCGATAAAGAGATAGAAAAACAAGAAATGCGAAATCACGGCGATGATGAGCGAGCCGATGACGGCAATCACTACGCTCGCCGCGCCGCCGATGCCAAAGCCGAGCGCCGCAATCAGCCCGATGCCGCCAAAAGAGGTGACGAACATCGCAATCGTAATCGGACTGAGCGAGGTCAAGGAGAGCTCGTGACCGCCTGGCGCTCCCACGTCAACGTGCGCGGTGGCGGGCAATTCGGCGCCGCCGGGCAGATGCGCGCCGCTCAAATCAACATCAATCGAAGGAAGGTGCAGCGCGTGTATGCCGCCCGTGATGAGCAAGAGCAGCGCGTACAACACGCCTGCCATCAAGAGAAAAAAGTAAAAACAGTTGAGCAAGCCGAAATCGGGCAATGTCATGGGGCTTTTCTCCCGACGCGCGCGGATTGGATAAAGATTGTCGCGCGCATTCGATTAACAGCTCTACGTCACACTTGGCGCCAAGTTTCATCCGTTGGACAGCGGCAACTCATTCGTCAAACAAGAATACGGGTTCCTGATAAAAGCGCACGCGATGGTCGCGCATTTTCTGAACGAGCCACGCGTCGAGCCACGCGTTTTTTTCCGCGAGCGTTTTGGTTTGCTCTAAAATATCGAGCGGCAAATTCACGCGCAGCGCGCGCCCGGGGATAATGTGTCGCGTGATGCCCATTGGCAGCCGCGCGCCGTTCAGCGCGAGATTTACGATTTCATCCGGTTGATATTTGGGGAATGCCACCAGCGCGGCAAAGCGGCGCGGGTCTTGAACATGCGTCTCAAAAGCCGTCGTCGGCACGCGATACAATTCCGCTTGCGCTTCGTACGCGCGCGTCACCTCGTTCAACGCGCGCATCTGTTCCGCCAAACTGCGCTGACCGCGCAAGCCCACTAGCTCTCCGTCGCTGAATTTGACGTACGCCAAAATGTCGCGCGCGTCCAACGCGCGCTGCGCGCGCGCCTCATCCATTTTGATTATCTCGATGTCAGATGCCGCCGCCAAGATTTGGCGCACGCGCGCAGGCGCGATATCCAACAGTAGATGATGCCACGCTTCGAGTTTCAAAGCGGGCGAATGATAATCCACAATTTGCGCCAACACATCCGGCACGCGCAGCGCGCGCAACGCGCTCGTGCGCGACGCGCCGTCGAGGACGATATAGCGCGTCGCGGCGCCGTCAAGCACCGGCGCGACAATCGGCGGATTTTTTAGCACGCGGTCGCCGCCTAACCGCGCTTGAAGCATTTCGACGCGTTGCGCTTCGATTTCTTCGTGCAAAATCACATCGCGTAAAGCGACAATCGTCAGATTCACATCATTGGCTTGCATGGCTTGATTATAACAGTACAAGTACGCGGTTGGAAAGCCAAAAAGTCTAGCGGATGATTATCCATATCTGGAAATCCGGGCAAGCGCCAGCAAAAAGCGCTTGCGATGCGCGCGCTGCGCCTTGCGCGTCTGACTCAGAATAAATTCAACTGTGAATTTTGCGCGGACGCGCGCTTTTGGAATAACGGCGGCGGCAGGCGATAGCCGTTCGCAGTCAACCATGCCGCGTCCGGCTTCCAACCGACCGTCGCAAAATCTACGCGCCCATTTTCATCAAACACAACACCTTCTTGTTCCAACAACGCGCGTTGTTTTGAACCGATCGCGCCGCCGAGCGAAATCGTTCCGCGCGCATTGATGACGCGCTGCCACGGCATATCGTCAGGACACGCGTTCATCGCGTCGCCGACTGTTCGCATGTCGCTCAAGCCCGCCATCGCGCCGAGCTGTCCGTACGTCGTCACGTTGCCGCGCGGAATCGCGCGGACGAGCGCGTAAATTTTTTCATGCAGTTCGTTTAGCATCTTTTGTCTCAGCCCTCCCAAGCGGCGCGCTGGGCGCGCAAGCTGAATGGGAGAGCGCCGTCGCGCCCAAGTTTAGACAAAGCCCATATGCTCTTTTGCCTTGCGCAAGGTTGGCGCCGCGCGCGCGGCGGCTTGTTCGGCAGAGCTCTGCAAAATCGCGTCGAGCGCGCGCGCGTCTTGCATCAATTCATTATAACGCGTTTGAATCGGCGCGAGCGTTTCGATAATCACGTCCGCGACCTCGCGTTTCAACGCGCCGTACAATTTACCTTCAAAATGTTTTTCGATTTCGATTTGCGTTTGGTCCGTCAACGCCTGATAAATTGTGAGCAAATTATTCACGCCCGCCTTGCTCGGGGCATCGCTGAATACAATCTCTTTGCCCGAATCGGTCGTCGCGCGTTTCAACACGCTCCACACTTGGTCGGGCGAATCGAGCAGCCCGACTGCGTGATGTTTTTGGTCGGTCGCAATGCTCTTGGACATTTTCACGGTTGGGTCGTCCAAACCCATAATGCGCGCGCCGACTTTGGGAAAGATGCCTTCGGGGAGCGCGAACGTTTCGCCGTACAAATTATTAAAACGCTGCGCGATATCGCGCGTCAATTCGATATGCTGCTTTTGATCTTCGCCGACCGGAACGTAATCGGTTTGATACAACAAAATATCGGACGCCATCAACACCGGATAATCCAACAATCCCGTGCTAACGCTTTCCTGTTTCGCCGCTTTATCTTTGTATTGCGTCATGCGTTCGAGCCAGCCGATGGGCGTAACGCAATTCAAAAGCCAGGTGAGTTCGGGATGCGCGGACACTTGCGATTGGACAAACAATAAACTTTTTTGCGGATCAATGCCGCACGCCAACAGCACGCCTGCCGCCTGTCGAATTTTCGCGCGCAGCACGTTCGGATCTTGATACAATGTGATCGCGTGCAGATCAACGATGCAAAAGATATTGTCGTGCAACGCTTGATCGGCGACCCAGCGTTTCACCGCGCCGATATAATTGCCGAGATGAAAATCGCCGGTGGGCTGAATGCCCGAAAAAACAATTTTTCTTGCTGTCATGAAAAATCTCCCTGTAGAACGGATTGAATTCAAAAAGGCAGAACAATGCGTTGATTCAAACGCTCATCGGCTAAATTGCGCGCGCCACGTCTGAATTACCATCCAACCCAACAACGCTATCAAGACCAATGCAATCAACGTGCCAATTTGAAATGGCTGCCATGTCACAACGATTTCCCATGGCTGCGCGAGTCCTTGTCCTGCAATATCGAGAATAAACTTGTCGCTCTCGCCAAGCGCGCGATGGTTTTGGATAAAGAGTAACGCCGCTTTGCTTTCGATATAGTCAAAAAAGAAATTGACAAAGGCGAGATAAGCGACGAGCGCAAGTCCAAACGAAATTAGACTCGCGTAAAACATTGCGCGCGTTCGAGTCTTCATTGCGCACCTCCAGAATTAAACCACAGCGTTCGCCAATTCGCCAATGAACGCGCGCGCGTTGTCTATCGCGTTGCCGCTGTCGCCAATTTTTGCGACGAGCGCGCTGCCGACAATGACGCCATCCGCGAATTGCGCCACACGCCGCGCGTTTTCCGCGTCCGCGATGCCAAAGCCGACGCACAGCGGTTTGTCCGTCGCCTTGCGCGCGCGCTGCGCGAATTCTTCCAATCCGTCGGGCAAACCCGCGCGCGCCCCCGTTACCCCCGTGAGTGAAACGAGGTATAAAAAGCCGCGCGTCGCGGCGCCGATTTTTTTCAAACGTTCCGCGCGGCTCGTTGGCGCGGCGAGAAACACTATATGTAAATCATGCTCACGCGCCGCGTCCTGCAAGTCGCCCGCCTCTTCTATCGGCAAATCGGCGACGATGACTCCATCCACGCCCGCTTTAACCGCATCGCGCGCGAATTTTTTTACATCATATTTCAAGATGGAATTGTAATAGCCCATCAGCGTCAGCGGAATTGTAACGCCATTTGCCCGCGCGTCCTGCGCCATCTCTAAACATCTTTTCAATGTCATGCCGTTTTCCAACGCGACTTGAGTCGCATGTTGAATCACGGGCCCATCCGCGAGCGGGTCGCTGAACGGAATGCCCAACTCTAACATATCCGCGCCCGCGTCTTGCGCGACGCGAATCATCTCGCGCGAAGTTTGAATGTTTGGATACCCCAACGGCAGGAACGGCATCAACGCCGCGCGTTTTTCTTGGCGCAGCGCGCGAAAAGTTTCGTCAATTCGATTCATTTTGCTTTCGCCGATTTCAACTCGTACCCTTGAATTAGATTTGCCCGGACAAATTGTTCCGCGTCTGCAAAACCCGCGTCGAGAATCACGCTGCCTTGCATAAAACAGTCATACGCGGCAAAGACCAGTTTGTTAGCGTGCGCCATCTGCGCGTGCCACACGTCCCACTTGAAATCGAGATGCTCGAGCGCCGCCGTCAAGCGTTCACGATTGTATGTCGTCAAAGGAATCACGACAAACTGCGATTGAATTTCATTTCCCGCCGAGTCCATTGCAAAAAATGTGCTGCGGCGCAATTCTGCCGTTTCATCCGTCGTAACATTCGCAAGCCCGCTCGCGCTCAAATCAAATTCGCCTTCGAGTGACAAGCTGGTGTCCTCGGGCGCGCTGGCGACGAGCGCTTGCAGCAAAGCCGTCGGATGGATGACCGTTAGCGATTGATATTGAACCGGTGACGGCTGCGTTCGACGCGCGCTGTCTGGATTGACTTGGTTATCGTTCATGCCAGGGGAGAACCTTTCTTGTTTCATTGCGCCGATTCCGCCAGCGCGCTCATTACGGTCTGCAAATCCTTGTCGCCGCGTCCCGACAAGTTCACAATCACAATTTCATCGCGTTTCATCTTTGGCGCGCGTTTCAATACTTTGGCAACCGCGTGCGCCGATTCGAGCGCGGGAATAATGCCTTCGTATTGCGAAATTTTTTGGAACGCGTCCAACGCTTCCTCATCCGTCGCGGACGTATAGCCCGCGCGTTCGCTTTCAAAAAATTCCGCGTGTTCGGGTCCGACGGCAGGATAGTCCAAACCCGCGCTGATGGAATGGGTCTCGCGCACCTGTCCGTCATCCGTTTGCAAAAGATACGTGTATGTGCCGTGCAAGACCCCAACACCGTGTTCGGCAAAACGCGCCGCGTGTTTGCCCGACTCAATGCCGCGTCCGCCCGCTTCGACGCCAATCATTTCAACCTCATCGTCACGAAACGCGTCAAACAATCCAATCGAATTGCTTCCGCCGCCCACGCACGCAATCAACGTCGTCGGCAATTTTCCTTCCATCTCGTGTAACTGCTGTTTTGCTTCGCGTCCGATGACGCTTTGAAATTCGCGCACCATCGTCGGATACGGATGCGGACCAAGCGCGGAACCTAAAAGATAATGCGTCGTGCCAACATTCGTTACCCAATCGCGCAACGCCTCATTGATCGCATCTTTTAACGTGCGGCTGCCCGCGTTCACTTCGCGCACTTTCGCGCCCAACAATTTCATCCGAAAAACATTCGGCTGTTGACGCGCAATGTCATCCGTCCCCATGTACACCACACATTCGAGTCCCAACATCGCGCATGTTGCGGCCGTCGCGACGCCGTGCTGCCCGGCGCCCGTTTCGGCGACGATGCGCGTTTTATTCATCCGTTTCGCCAGCAAACCTTGTCCCAACGCGTTATTGATTTTGTGCGCGCCCGTGTGCGCCAAATCTTCGCGCTTTAAATAAATTTTCGCGCCGCCGCACAATTCGGTCAGCCGTTTCGCAAAATACAACGGCGTCGGGCGTCCCACAAATTTTTTCAACAATTCTTGGAATTCGCGCGCGAAATTTTCATCGCGTTTCGCGTCCTCATACGCGTCTTCCAACTCCACGAGCGCGGGCATCAATGTCTCGGGAACGTACTGACCGCCAAATCTTCCAAAGCGACCTTTGCTCATTGTTTTGCTCTCTTTATAAATTCGCGCACCTTGGCATGGTCTTTTAAACCCGGCGCGCGTTCGACGCCGCTCGAAACATCTACTCCGTACGGGTTCACCATTTCAATCGCCGCGCGCGCGTTTTCGACATTCAATCCGCCCGCGAGCAAAATCGGAAACGCCTTGGCAATTTCGCGCGCGGCGCTCCAATCCGCGACCATCCCATTTCCCCCCGGCAATTTCGCGGGCGGCGCGTCGGCGATGAACGCTGGAATATTTCCGTCCACCGCCGCGCGATAGTTTGCCATCAAAACGCGCGCCGTGTCAAGGTCTGTCGCTTGAATAGATTTGTACGCGCGCGTTCCCAACTCGCGCACCATCTCTGGCGATTCTTTGCCGTGCAGTTGCGCCAAATCGAGCGCTGCCGTTTCCATCACAGTTCGCACATGCTCAAGCGACTCGCTGACAAAAACACCTACAACGCGGACGACGGACGACTGACGGCGGACGGCGAAAATAATTTCGCGCGCTTGTTCAGGCGTGACGTAACGCGGGCTCGGCGGATAAAAAATAAAGCCGAGCATATCCGCGCCCGCGTCCATCGCCGCGCACACGTCGTCAATGTTTGTAATGCCGCAGATTTTGACAATCGTCATTAGTCGCTCGTTATTCGTTATTCGTCGTTCGTCCTTTGTCTTTTTTCACGCTTGCCAACTCGCGCACTTTTTCTCCCACGTCCCCCGCGCGCATCAACGCTTCGCCCACCAACACCGCGTCCCCGCCCGCGTTTCGCGCGCGTTCGACATCGGCACGCGAAAAAATCCCGCTTTCGCTCACAATAATCTTTTCGCGCGGGATTTTCGGCGCGAGGTCTTCTGTTGTTTGCAAATCTATCGTGAAATTGGCGAGATTGCGATTGTTGATGCCGATGATTTTTGCATCCGATTTTAGCGCGCGTTTCACTTCGCGTTCATCGTGAATTTCCACCAGCGCGGACATGCCGAGCGACTCTGCCAATTCACGATACGCGCGCAGTTGCGTGTCGTCGAGAATTCGCGCAATCAACAAAATCGCATCGGCTTGGAGCGCGCGTGATTCGTACACCTGATATTCGTCAATGATGAAATCTTTACGCAGTAATGGAGTGTCCGCGCTCACGCGCGCCGCTTTCAAATTATTCAAATCGCCCTTGAAAAATTGGCGGTCGGTGAGAACCGAAATCGCGGACGCGCCATTTTCATCGTACACGCGCGCGATTTTTACCGGGTCCGCGTTCGCGTTCAAATCGCCGCGCGACGGCGACGCGAGTTTGATTTCCGCGATGAGCGCCACACATTCACTCTTTTGCAGCGCGGCAGTAAAATTTTTTACGGGCGGCGAATTTTCCGCGCGCGCGCGAAATTCATCCAGTGAAATCCGCGCGCGGCGTTTTTCAATCTCTTGCCGTTTCACGGCGATGATTTCATCGAGAATCATGGGAGAGGCGACACACTACATCTCACTTTGGACACAGATAACACAGATGTCACAGATTTGTTTTTTCTGTGTCAATCCGCGAAATCTGTGTTCCAAAGATTGAAATTGTGATTTACTGTAACAAGTGACGTTTCACATCTCTTGTCGCTGTTTGAACGAATTACTCAACGCAACCAGATTTTCCATCGCGGAAAACGCGCGTCCCGAATCAAGCGCGTCGTTCGCGAGTTCCAGCCCTTGACGCAAATCGTTTGCTTTGCCACCCGCGACGAGCGCGGCGGCGGCGTTCAACATGACCACATCGCGTTTGGCGCCGCGTTCGTCGCCGCGCAAAATTTGACGCGCAATGTTCGCGTTTTCTTGAGGATTGCCGCCGCGCAATTCCTCGCGCGCCGCGCGTTCCAAACCGAGTTCGCGGGCGTCGAGCGTTTCGGTATGCACGATGCCGTTCGTGAAAAAGGTGACGTGATTTTCCGAAGTGGTAGTGAGTTCGTCGAGACCATCCGCGCTGTGAAACACAAACGCCGCGCGGCTGCCGAGCGTTTTTAGCGCTTGCGCCATCGTGCCGGCATACGCGCCGTCAAAGACGCCGATGATTTGCGCGGGCGCATACGCGGGATTCGTGAGCGGACCCAAAATGTTAAACACCGTTCGCACGCCGAGTTCTTTGCGGACGGGCGCGACATTTTTCATCGCGGGGTGCAGTTTCGGCGCAAACAAAAAGCCGATGCCCACTTCGTCAATGCAGCGCGCGCTTTGTTCGGGCGTCAAATCAAAATTCACGCCGAGCGCTTCCAACACATCCGCGCTGCCCGATTGTCCCGAAATCGCGCGGTTGCCGTGTTTCGCCACACCAAGCCCTGCGCCTGCAATGACGAACGCGGCGGTGGTGGAGATATTGAACGTTCCCGATTTGTCGCCGCCGGTTCCGGCGGTGTCCACTAAATCGGTTCGCTGCGGCGAAACGCGCACAGCTTTGCCGCGCATCGCGCGCGCGCAGCCCGCGATTTCCTCCATCGTTTCGCCTTTCAAACGCAACGCGACAAGAAACGCGGACATTTGCGCGGGCGTGGCGACGCCGTCCATAATTTCTTGCATCACGCTTTCCGCTTCGAGCTGCGACAAATTTTTGCCTTCCATTAATTTTGCAATGGCTTCGCGGATCATGATTGGCTCCTTGGCTGGGGTAGCAGGTAGTAGGTAGGACGTGGCAGGGACAGACGCAACATTCTTTGGTGACGTGCTTCTTGCTACCTGATACGTGCTACTCGCAATCTCCAAAAAATTTTTCAACAATGTTTTTCCGTGCGGTGTGAGAACCGATTCGGGATGAAATTGCGCGCCGAACATGGGCGCGGTCTTGTGCTGCAAACCCATCACTTCGCCTTGATCCGTGAACGCGGTGACAATGAGCGGTTCGGGCAATGGTTCTTGCACGATGAGCGAGTGATAGCGTCCCGCTTCAAACGGATTCGGCATTCCCTCATACAGTCCGCTCCCGCGATGAAAGACGCGCGAAGTTTTACCGTGCATCAAACGCGACGCGCGCGTGACATTTCCGCCGAATACGTAGCCCATACATTGATGTCCAAGACAAACGCCGAGAATCGGAATCGTTTGATGCAATTCGCGAATCACGTCGTTTGATATTCCCGCTTCGGTCGGCACGCCGGGTCCGGGTGAAATCACAATGCGCGACGGATTCAGCGCGCGAATTTCGTCGAGCGTGATTTGGTCATTGCGAAACACGCGCAGCTCTGCGCCGAGTTCGCCGAGATATTGCACGAGGTTGTAGGTGAATGAATCATAGTTGTCAATTACGAGAATCATGTCTTTACAAGTCAAAAGTTAAAAGCTCAAAGCTAAAAGTGAATACGATGGCGCTGACTTTTAGCTTTTAACTTTTAGCTTTTAACTTTCCTCCTCCGCCATTCGTATCGCTTCCGCCAACGCTTGCGCTTTGTTCACACATTCCTGATGTTCTTGTTCGGGAACGGAATCGGCGACGATGCCCGCGCCCGCTTGAATGTAGGCGTGACTGCCGCGCATGATGATGGTGCGAATCGTGATGCACAAATCCATGTTGCTTTGATTTGATTCGTTCGGAAATCCGAAATAGCCCACCGCGCCCGCGTAAGGACCGCGCTGCGCGTTTTCCAATTCGTCAATAATTTCCATCGCGCGCGCTTTTGGCGCGCCCGAAAGCGTGCCAGCAGGAAACGTCGCGCGCACTAAATCGAACGCGTCGTACTCGCCGCGCAATTTGCCGACGACGCGCGAGACGAGATGCATTACGTGCGAATACCGTTCCACGACGGCGTAAGCTTGAACATTGACCGAACCAAATTCGCACACGCGCCCCAAATCATTGCGTCCCAAGTCCACGAGCATCACATGCTCCGCGCGTTCTTTGGGGTCCGAGCGCAATTCGTTTGCCAATTCGGCATCTTCTGCTTCCGTCGCGCCGCGTCGCCGCGTGCCCGCGATGGGATTCAACTGCGCGACGCCATCTTCCAAACGCACCAACATTTCGGGCGACGCGCCGACGAATTGGATTGCGCCGAAATCCAAAAAGAACATGTATGGCGACGGATTCAATCTTCGCAGCGCGCGATAAATTTCAAATGCTTCGGCGTGCGTCTCGCGTTCAAAGCGCTGCGACAATACGACTTGAAAAATATCACCTGCCGCGATGTGTTCCTGCGCCGCGCGCGCCATGTCGCAATAGCGTTCGGGCGACATGTTCGATTGCAGCTGAAAACCATTTGCGACAGAACCGCGCGCTGGTGGATAAAGCGGTTGACGCAAACGCGCAATGAGTTGATTGATGCGCGCGGTGGCTTTGTCATACGCTTTCAGCGCGTCGCCGTTTATGTGCGCGTTCGCAATCACCAACATGCGATGTTTCACATGGTCGAACGCGATGAGCGTATCGGCGAGCATGAACATCGCTTCGGGCAAATCGCGCAGGGGATATGCTTGATAATTCCCGTTGCGATGCGTGCGAATGCGCTCGAATTGATTCACAATATCGTACGTGAGAAAACCGACCGCGCCGCCGGTGAAACGCGGGAGTCCGGGCACAGAAACCGCGCGATAATTTTTCAACGCGTCGCGCGCCGCGTCGAGTGAATCATTCGCGTTCAATGTGATAACGCGCGCCGGATTGACGCCGATGAACGAGTAACGCGCGATTTGTTCGCCGCCCTCCACCGATTCGAGTAGAAAGGAATTTCCCTGTCCGCGCAATTTGAGATACACGGAAACAGGTGTCTCTAAATCGGCGGGCAATTCGCGAAAAACGGGAACGAGATTGCCGCGTTTGGCGTATTCGAGAAATTCATCGCGTGACGGTTGAAACATGCGTGCCTCCAGAAAATAAAAAAACGCTCATCCCGAAAGGGACGAGCGTTTCGTTGATTACAACGTGCCCGTGGTACCACCCTAATTGAGACCGCAAGACCTTTGAGGTTTCCGAAAACCGCAAAGGTCTCCGTTCTCCCAAATAAAAAATTCCGTCGCGGTGCGACGGAAATGGTTGAGCCAGTCTCACTCTTGCAGGGACTCGACGAGACGGGGTTTAATCTCCAGTCTCTACTCTTTATCCCTTCAGCCGCGATAACGGGGGCGATTTCCGTTGATGCCTAATGGTTTTGAACGTTACGGTGAACGTCCGCTACGTTTGGCGTCAAAACTCGGCAGTCCATTCGGCGTTCTCGTAATTATCCGTCTCGCATCACCACACGGATTTTCTGAAATTCGTAAAACGCGTACTCGTCTGCGTCAATGTCTTTTATTGGCAATAATATAGCAGCTTTAAGAAGGCATGTCAAGGTTACAACTGTATAGATGTTGGAATATCAAGAAATGTAAGTCAATGACTTATTTGGCTTACAAATAGAAATTTGTTATACTTTCGTAAATTAGAAATGGAGGAACAATGGAGACAATCGCGACAATCAAAGGACAAATTGTCATCCCCGCGTCGGTTCGCCGCAAATTTGGTATTAAAGAAGGAACGCGCATTCAAATTCAGGTGGATGAGGAGAATCAACGCATCATTTTGACGCCGATTACGCGCGAGTATGTGAATAGCTTGCGCGGCAAGTACAAGGGCAAGCCGTTGATGAAAGCGCTTATGGCGGAAAAGAAGCGGGAGCGTGAATTGTAATGTCGCGTAAACCAAAAGCATACGTACTCGATACATGGACAATTATCGCGTATCTCCAAGACGAACCAGCGGCGGAAAAAATTGTTGAAGTGATTGCCGATGCGCACGAGCAAGAAATTCCGCTTTACATGAGCGTGGTCAATGTCTGTGAGGTGTGGTACATTCTCGCGCGCGAAATCTCTGAAGCCGAAGCGGATTCGAGTGTGAATGATTTGCAGCGGTTAGGGATTCAGTTTCAAGAAACAGATTGGGATACGGCAAAGGAAGCGGCGCGTTTCAAAGCGAAAGGCAAGATGTCGTTGGGTGACTGTTTTGCTGCCGCATTGGCAAAGGAACTAAAAGCGGATTTGATGACGGGGAATAATGAATTCAAGCAGGCAGAGTCACAAATAAAGGTTCTTTGGTTATGAATTGGAAAACGCTTGCATCAAAAATTCTTTAATCGCCGCGTTCACTTTCTCCGCTTCTTCCATACTCGGCACATGCCCGACGTTTTCCAAAATCAACAGCTGCGCGTTCGGAATTTCGCGCGCGAGCGTTTCGCCGTTCTCGACTACAGTTGGTTGGTCGCCCGTCCCGTAAATGACGAGGGTGGGAATTTTGATTTCGCCCAGACGTCCAATCGCGGGCGGTTCGAGTTCAACGGGGTTGTACCCTTTGGTGTCAATTTTCAAATTGTCTAGTTCCATCGCGCGAATTTTTTCGCGGACGTGCGCGGGAACTTGGTCGGGCGCGCGGTTCGGACCGTCCACCCACATTTTCAATTCCAAATCAATCACGCGTTCCAAATCACCGGTCGCGAACGCGGCGTCTTGTTCTTCCCATTGTTTCATCATGTCGGCGGGCGCTTTAAAACCGCTGAACCCTGCCGCGATCAGAATTAACGCGGACACGCGTTCGGGATGTTCGAGCGTAAAATCGAGCGCGAGCGAGCCGCCCATCGAACAGCCGAGCAAAATCGCGCGTTCGATTTTCAATTCATCCAGCAGCGCGAGCAAATCCGCGCGGCGATTGAAATTTTTTGTCGCCGTTGTCGTCTTGCCGAAACCGCGCTGGTCGAAACGAACGACGCGATATTTTTCTTGAAAATACGCGAATTGTGGGTCCCACATCGCGCTGTGCGCGATGCCCGCGTGCAGCATCGCGAACGCTTGCCCCCGGCCTGCCGTCTCATAATACATTGTCGCGTCATGAAAATTCAAATATGACATCTTTTCAATCCTCCGCCTGCAGTCGTTCATTCAATATCGCGCGCACCTCACGCCGTTGAAATTCACCATACATCACTTGCGTTATCATTTTCGCTTCGGGTTTATTCACGCCGCGCATCATCGAACACATGTGTTGTCCCGTCACGATGACGGCGACGCCGCGCGGGTTCAACAACTCTTGGATAAAATCCGCGATCTCTTGCGTCATCTTTTCTTGCAACTGCAAACGGCGCGCGTACATATTCACGATGCGCGGAATTTTGGACAATCCCAAGACTTGGCCATTCGGCAAATACGCGACGTGCGCTTTGCCGAAAAAAGGCAAGATATGATGTTCGCACAAACTAAAAAATTCAATGTCCTTGACCACGACCATATCGCGATAGTCCGTATCAAAAAATGCTCCGTTAATCAACGCCACCGGATCCATGCGATAACCGGAAAGCAATTCATCATACGCGCGCGCGACGCGGTCCGGCGTTTTGAGCAAGCCCTCGCGCGTGGGGTCTTCGCCGACGTTCAATAAAATCGTCCGCACCGCGTCCGCAATCGCTTGATGCGCGGTCGCGTCCGCCGTCGTAATCGTTTGATGCCATTCGTTCTCCGCATAATTGGACGTAAAGGCAGCTTGCTCGGGCATGAATGTTCGCTCCTGAAAAAGGGTATGAATCAACGCTTGCGCTTGCTCGCTTATTTGCGCCACTTCAGGCATATCCGCCGTATTGCCGCGCAGTCGGCACGCGAGTTCCGCCAGTGTGGGGCCATCAGGCGGAATCACGTAATCGGGATTGACATGCGCCAACGCCCGCGCCATAAACGGACGTTCATAAATGTGCGGATCCGGCAAGCGCAATTCTCCATCGTCAAGGATGACTTCGTCATACAATACGAGATCGAGATCAATCACGCGCGGCGCGTTTTTATCCGCCGTGCGCGTCCGTCCCATCGCGTGTTCAATTTCGCGCAGCGCGTTGCGCAGCGCGTGCGGCGCGAATTCCGTTTTCAACCAGACCGCGCCATTATAAAAACGCGGCGCGTCGGTATCGCCGAGCGCGGGCGTATCATAGACTGGCGAAGCGGCGACCAATTTTCCCAACGCGCGCAGCCGCTTGAGCGCCTCCAAGTAATTTTTGCCGCGCCCGATATTAGAGCCGATAAACACATACGCATCATTCATCATTCAGCGCTCTTTTCAATGGGCTACAGTTACGTTGCCGCGTCCGTAGCCAAATCTTTGCGCGTGCGCGTAATCGTCACCCCCACTGAACGCGCAAAACGCAGCGCGCCCGGCTTTTCCAAACGCACCTCTACCTGCCGCACGCGCGCATCGCGCAGACAAATTTCGGCGATTTGTTCCACTAGCCGTTCCACCAAAAAATATTTGGATTGCTCCACGTGTTCAATAATTTGTTTCGTCACACTGCGATAATTCACCGCGTCGGCAATGTCGTCGCTGCGCGCGGCGGCGCGCGTATCCGCCCACATGACGATATTGATTAAAACGTCTTGCTTGTTTTTGCGCTCCGCGTCATTGATGCCGATGATACAGCGCAGCAGTAAATCGTGGATTTCGATTCGGTCAAAAAGTTCCATACTCTATTGGCTTGGTATAAAGAGATGAACGATTATTACGTGCGCGCGAATTCTCATTTTTTCGGCGCCGCGTCACGCGGCGCGGCTCGATTATTTTTTATCCTTTGGCGACAGTTCCGCAATGCGTCGCGTTTTTATTCGAACCGCAATGCGGCAGCGGAACTTGGCGTTAGACAAAAACGGCGCGCGGTTTGTTCGCTCGGCATAAACGATTATACTCTAACGTCGTTTCATCCTTGCGCGAATAAAAACAATTTCTCGTTTTCCGAGTGTGTTGCAAGAACCTGTTTGGGAGGGATAAAATCGGTTGCGAATTCAAGCCCGCCGCGCGGGCGGAAATTCGCGCGGACGATTTGGCGTTTTAGCCAAAGGTCATATAAAAAAATGAACGAATTATTTATTTCCGTGGATATTGAAGCGTCGGGCCCGATTCCGGGCGAATACAGCATGTTGTCGCTCGGCGCGTGCGTGGTCGGCGCGACGCACGAAAATTTTTATGTGGAATTAAAACCGCTCAATAAAAAATTCGACGCGCAAGCGTTGGCCATCGCGGGCTTGAATTTGAAAAAACTCGCGCGCACGGGCGTCGAACCCGCGCAGGCGCTGCGACAATTTGACGCCTGGCTCGCGCGCAATGCGCCGTTTGACCACACGCCTATTTTTTGCGCTTATCCGCTCGCGTTTGATTGGATGTTTGTGGCGTACTATTTTCATCGCTTTCTCGGACGCAATCCGTTCGGTTATAGCGGCCTCGATGTAAAATCGTTTTTTATGGGCGCGTCCGGCAAACGTTGGGGCGACGCGTCCGTGCCGCAGCATTTTTACGACGCGCAAGCTTTGACGCACAATGCACGCGAGGATGCCATCGCGCAGGCGAAATTATTAGAGCGCGTTTTTGAATATGCCAACAAACAATATCGCCCATCAACGCGCCGCTGAGCTTGCCGCCATCGGACAGCGCGAAAACATGCGCGCGCGTTCTTTGCGAATGCAAATTGAACAATGTTTGAATGTTTGGCGATTGTTATCTTTGCTCGTTTTTTTCATGTATAATTTTAGCCAACCCAACACGAGGTAACAAAAATGATTTCGCCCGTTCCAACTCTTGCCGCGGCGACACTGCATTTTCTTGAACAGACGCTCGGCGCGGAAAATCTTTCGGTCACCAATGCCGACCGTGAATATCATGCGCGCGACCAATCGTTTCATCACGCGCATTTGCCCGCGGCGATTGTCTTTCCTGAAAACGTCGCGCAGGTCAGCGCGATTCTCAAGCACGCGCACGCGGAAAAAATTCCCGTCACCGCGTGGGGCGCAGGCACGAGCATCGAAGGCAATTCGATTCCTATCGCGGGCGGTCTTGTGATGGATTTCCTGCGTATGGATAAAATTTTGCGCGTGTATCCCGAAGATTTTCAAGCGGATGTGCAGCCGGGCATCAAATACAAAGACATGAACGCGAAACTTGCCGCGCAAGGTCTATTTTTCGCGCCCGACCCCGGCGCGAACGCCAGCATCGGCGGCATGATTGGCAACAACGCGGCGGGCACGCGCACGCCCGGTTACGGCGCGACGCGCGATAACGTCATGCGTTTGGAAATTGTATTGGCGAACGGCGATGTGATTCATACGGGCACACGTTCCAAAAAAACATCCAGCGGGTACGACCTTACGCATCTGTTCATCGGTTCCGAAGGCACGCTCGGCGTGGTGACACAGGCGACAATTCGACTGCATCCGATTCCCGAACATTTTAGCGCGGCAGTCGCATCGTTTGAAACTGTCGCCGACGCGACGCGCGCCGTTTCCGCTATCATGGGCGCGGGTTTGAATCCCGTCGCGTTAGAATTTCTCGATGTCGCCACCGTGCGCGAACTCAACACCACCAACGAATTTCATTTGCGCGAAAATCCGACGCTCGTTATTGAATTTCACAGCGCGACCGCGCAAGCGATTGAGCATGAACTCGCGCTCGCGCGGGAATTATGCCAAGACTATGCCTGCCTTTCTTTTGAAGCGGGCGTGGGGCGCGCGGAACGCGATCGGTTATGGAAAATGCGGCATTCGACGTATGCCGTGATTGTGCGCAATCATCCGGGCGTTTCGTTTTTGATTTGCGATGTCGCCGCGCCGGTGTCAAAATATTCGGAACTCGTTGCGGCGTGCGAGGCGGAAATTGCGGCGTTGAATTTGCCCGGCGCTTCGATTGTCGGTCATGCGGCGGACGGCAACGCGCATCCGCTTGTGCCGTATTTGCCGGAGGATGAAGCAAGTCATGCGCGCGCGCTGACCGCGCTGGGCAAGATGGTGCGCGTCGCGCTCGCGTTGGACGGAACGGCGACCGGCGAACATGGCGTCGGTCTCGGCAAGATTCCATTCATGCGGCAAGAGCATGGCGCCAGTTTGGACGTGATGCGCGCGCTCAAGAATTTGCTGGATCCGCACGGCATTCTCAATCCCGGAAAAATGTTTTGACCGAGGCATAAATCTCGCGTAAGATCGCGCTAGGAATGCGCGCGCGACGCGTGATTCTGGTGATTACTCGGATTTTCAGACCCCAAGGGTTTTCTAAAACCCGTGGAGTCTGAAAGTCTGCTACGTTTTCGAGATATGAGAAATCGCTAGGGCTGGCACAAAGTCGCGCAAACTGTCATTTCGAGCGGAGGCGAGAAATCTCGACCTTGCGCGTCAAACGAGATTTCTCATTGCATTCGAAAT
>JAJTXZ010000057.1 GCA_021463195.1 Anaerolineae bacterium | reverse complement strand
AAAAATTTGAAACAAAAAAACCTCTCCAACAACGAATTGGAGAGGTGGATGTGTTTAGTGACGAATTGCCTTGCGCGCTTGCAACGCAACTTCACAACGCTTGTTTCATCTTGCGGAATCGCTCGCAATCGAGTTGATTCCGCCGGAGTTGGCACCGAGACTTGCGGCATCTTTGCCACAACTGGTTGCCGGGCTTCCAAGGGCCGTTATCCCTCCACCTCTCTGGATGAAAAAGCGCGGACAAATTGTATTTGATTTTTCGCGCTCCCATTGGGGACGCAGAATCTTTTATATCAGAAAACAATCGGCGTGTCAATAATTTTTTCGTAAAAATTTAATTCGCGTTCATTCTTTGCAAGCATGCATCGCAAAAGTTTTTATCGCGTATGTTACGGCGACAACTCTGGAAAAAATAAACCCGCTTTCATCGCCAGCTGGCTCGACGAAAGCGGGTTTGATTTTTGCATATCTACTCTGTTTATTGATTCGGCAGAATCGGCGGCAAGCTGTGGAGATAGAGATACAGCGCTTCCAATTCCACATCATCCAATTTGCCAATCGTCTGCCATGGCATCGGCGGTTGAATTTGATGACCGGTCGGATCAACGCCGGTTCGCATCGCCTTGAAGAAATCGTCCTTGCTCCATTGCGGCACAACCATTGTCAAATTCGGCGCGCCGGGCGGCGCGGGCGGCGGAGCGTTGCCGTCCAATTTTTCACCGTGACAGCCGCGACAATCGGCAAAATCCGCAACATATTTTCCGTATTCGATATTCGCCGCTTTCGGCGGCGCGGTGACGGGCGTGATAGGTTGGTCTGCGCCGGGTGCGTTGATAAAGCCCAATCCGGTAAAAGCGACGAGTAACGGCGACGCGCTCAACGGCGGCGATGTTTTTTCAACTGCGGGCGCTTGACGCAAGTACGCAATCACTGATTTCGCGTCGTCATCACTCAACGCGCGCAGCGGGAAAAATCCCATCGCCGTTAATTGCCCGTTCGGTCTGACGCCCGAACGCAAAATGCGAAGCACATCCGCGTCGGTCAACTCTTTCAAGCGTCCACCCGTTGTAATGTTTGGCGGATACAAGTCGCCGAGCGGCAATCCCGAATCTTCGCTCAAATTTTTTCCGCCCGTCAACGGTAGTTCGCCATTCATCGAATGGCACGACGCGCACAACAAGCCCGCGAGATGTTCGCCGCGCGCCGCTTGTTCGGGCGTGTGTTCAAACACCACATTCACCGCCGCAACGGGATGCGGACGCGTGAATTCTAAAAGCCCTTTGCCAAAAGTAAAAGCCGCGCCCGCGAAAATGAGCGTTGCGACGACTCCCAAAATCCCGCCGACGATTTTGACCCACATTTTTTGCGAACGAATCGCGCGATAGGTGAGCCAGCCGAACAGAATTGCCAGCGCGACCAGCACGATGAGAACGATGAAATTCGCAAACATGAGATTCCTCCCCTCGTGGAATTTGTAACGCGAAAGACTGCGTTCACCGCAATCGCCCCGCGCCGCGCCCATGTTGAGTGACGATGGGCGTGACGCAAGGCGAATTGAATGGTCGAGATTCTAACGCAAGCGCGTGGGGAATTGCGCGCGTTACGTCAGAATTTTTTCGAGTCGCGCGCTCATTTACTCGCCGTCTCGGCGGGCGCTTTCAAGTATTCGTACAGCGCGCCTAAATCTTCGTCGTTCATCTGCGCGGCACTTTCCCACGGCATCTTGAGCTCGGAACCGTCGGGGCGTTTGCCCGTGCGCATCATTTGCGTAAATTGTTCGCGTGTCAGTCCTGCGACAAAGAGACGCGCATTGGGAACGCCTGCCGGGTCGGCGGCGCTCGGTTCGGCGCCGGTCATTTGCGGCCCATGGCAGCCGCGACAATCGCCGAACGTGGCAACGTATTTTCCATACGCCGCGTTTTGCCCCGCCGCAGGCGCGGTGACAACGCCCGTGACAGGTTCCGGTATTGGAAACATGCCCGCGCCAATCATCAGCAGCGCCAGCGCGTTGAATTGCGTGCCTTGCGGCGCATTCGACTTGCTCGGCGTTGGCGGCAGCGAACGCAGATACGCAATTAACGCTTTGGTGTCGTCATCGCTCAACTGGCGGTACGACAAAAAGCCCATGTACCCGGACAGCGCGCCGTCTTTGCCGACGCCGTGCCGCAAGACGCGAAACAATTCGGCGTCGGTGTATTGCGACAGCGCGCCGGCGGGCGTCAAATTGCGCGAAACAATGGTTCCCAACGGAATAGGAATTTCCGCACTCATATCGAATCCGCCGACGAGCGCGCCGGTCTTTTCCGGGTCATGACAGCCGACGCAGCTGATATTGGCGAGATATTTGCCGCGCGCGATTTGTTCGGGCGTGCCTTCCACTTTCAAGTTCGCGTCGAGCGCGGAGGGCGGCATGTACATTGTGGTAAAGCCCTTGCTTATCGCAAAGGTGAGCGTGACGAAAAGCAAGGTCGCCACCGCGCCCAAAATGCCGCCAACGATTTTGACCCACATTTTTTTCGCGCGGATTGCGCGATAGGTGAGCCAGCCAAAGAGCGCGACGAGCGCGATCATAATGACGAGAACGACGAGATTGCCTAACATGATGTCACCCTCCTTTAAGGTTCCACCTCGATAGTCCCGCGCATATTCGGATGCGGCAGACAGACATAGGCGAAAATTCCTTGCGTTGGCGTTTGAAACTCGACTAGCGCCTGTCCGCGCGCGGGAATGTTTTGATTGACGCCGAGTTCTTTGACGGTAAAAGTGTGCGCCACCGCGTCGTTATTCTTGACGACGAACCGCGCCGTCTCGCCGACGCGCGCGTGAATCGTCTGCGGCGCGAATTGATAATCCTTCATCGCGATTTGAGCGCCGCCCGCCGCGCCGTTCGCTCCGCAACCCAAAACGCTCGCCGCGCTCGCCAAAATCACCACCGTCGCCGCTATGCGTTTGATTGCAAGAAAAATTTTCGTGTGCTGTAACATCCTTTCACCTTCCGCTTTCCACCTTCCGTCTTCCACTTTCCGCCTTCTGCTTTCCATTAAAACGGTTTGAACATCATCAACCACAAAATGACGAGCAGCCCCGCCCAGCCAATCAATGCGCCATGTATTGCGCGCGGCGATTCCAACATTTGCGCGAGCTCCGCGTCGCTTGCCGAGGGTTGCGGCGATTGCATTTTCATTTTTTCCATAAAGGGCAGTCCCGCCGCTTTGCGTAAATTCCCATAATAAGGCGTCACATACACTGACATCGCGACGACAATCACAATCAATAGCGCGAGCGATGCCCAAATCCAGCCCTGCGCCCAGTAGCTCTGCATAAAGCCGCCTGTGATGCCGCTCAACAAAATGAGGAGCAGCCCGCCGTACATCATCCCGAACGTGCTGGGCGAAAGCATCAACAGCGCGCGCACGCGTTCCATATTGCGTTCCTTCCGCAGCGCAAACGCCACCGCGTTCGACGCGCCGTGCGCGACCAAAAATAAAAATACGCCGACGACGTGCAGGAAAACTACGATTTCGTACATTTTTGATTGTCTCCTTTTTTATGACGCATTACCGCTCGACAATCGCAACATAGCATTTGACCGCAACGCGTTCGTTACGAAAATCGTTACGAATTAACGCGCGACGAGCGCAGAATAGAGCAAGATTCCGGATAACACGACTGCCGCGAGAATTTGCAAGCCCCATTTCACTGCGAATGTTTTGAGATTCATTTTTTCTCCTTTGGCAACCCCGTAGGCAGGGCGACATTTTGTCTCTGCTTGCGAATATATCTGGAACATCATATGAATGACACTATAACGGGCGAACGTTTATAAATCGTTTATTGTAAACGCATGCAAGCGTTGTCCTCGAAAAATAGCGCGCAAACGCGCGGCAAATTTCAAATTTGTCTCATTATGGCGCAACATCAGTGAGCAATAAAGGTATAATGCGAAAGGCAAAACACAACGCGTGAAATGGAAAACGATGAGGCGAAGCGAAACATTTTTCGAACACGAATTTTTGGAATACGCGTGGAGCGACCGCACGGTTGCCGCGCTCGCGCGCGTGAATCGCGCCTACGGCGCGGAAATTTTGCGCCCAACGATTCATCAAGGCAAACGGAAATTACAAGCGGCGGAATATGTGGGCGTGGCGCGACTTGGCGCGGAAACGTTCCAGATTTTGCCGAAAATGTTTCGCAGCGCGAATCGAGAGATTGCCGCGCAGGAAGCGACGCGCAATCTGCTTCACATGCTTTCGTATGCGAACGAACTACAGATCCGCGAACACGCGCTCGCGCCCTTGTTGAATCAAAACGCGGACTGGTTTGAAATTTTGACGCGTTTGTTTGCGACGCATTTGCAAGCCGAATGGCAGCGCGGCGCGCAGCGCAATTATCAACGCGTCGAGGAAGAGTTGCCGCTGTTAAAGGGCAAATGGCGCATCGGCGAACAGCTGCGCCATCCGTTGCAGCAGCATCGTTTCTTTGTCGCGTACGATGAATTT
This sequence comes from Anaerolineae bacterium, assembly GCA_021463195.1. Lineage (GTDB taxonomy): Bacteria > Chloroflexota > Anaerolineae > UBA4142 > SHND01 > SHND01. Next base: position 27,206 of record JAJTXZ010000057.1, on the reverse strand, counting down.
ACGAGCGATAACGCGCTGAACCGCGTCTTTCGTTTTGTGGTGGAACGCTTGTGGCATCTCACGCGCGACGCGCACAATCGGCAGCGGCTGGGCGAACTGCGGCAGTGGCTCGATGAAGTTACCCTTGCATCAGCGCTGACCGTTGAGGACGCGCCGCCCACGCTCATCACGCGTTTGAATGAACGGTTCGCGCCGTTGTTGAATCTCGCGCGGTTGTTTCTCGCGCAGCGTTCGTTGCAACTCGCGGCACGCGACATGGAAACGTTCGCGTTTGTGTTGGACATGAACGCGTTGTTTGAAGGATTCCTCGTCAATTTCATTCGCCGCCACCGCGACGAAATTCTGCCGCAGTTTCCAAACGCCGATTTGCTCGCGCAAACGCGCGGCGCGACGCGGCATCTCGCGGAACACGAAACGCGCGGCAAGGTCTTTCACCTGAAACCCGACCTCGCGGTGCGTGTCGAAAATTCGTTTCCCCTTTTGGTTGACACAAAATACAAAACGCTCGATGTTCGCAAAAATAATTTTGGCGTGAGCCAATCCGATTTTTACCAAATGTACGCTTACTCGCAGCAATATGAATGTCCGCACATTGTCTTGCTCTATCCGCAAACGGCGGGAATGGAAAACGCGCTGAATGAAAAATTTCAAGTGGCAAGACCTTTGAGGTTTTCGGAAACCTCAAAGGTCTCAGCGCTGCAGACAGCAGCAACGATTCGTGTGGCGACGGTGGATGTGCGGGGGGATTTGGGAAGGCGAGAAGCGAGAAACGAATTGGCAAAAGAGTTAAAGAAGATTTTCGAGGAGGAATGAGTGTGAATCACCAAGATTCGAGTTCCATCAAAATAGGAAACACTGAAGAGTTTAGGCGGGCGGTTGCAGCCTTTCAAGAGTTCGAACGGGATGGTAGACTTGACAGCGAAGAGCGCGCATACAAAAAGCGGCTCATTCGCGTTTTGGGCGCGGCGCTTGCACGCGCAGAGATAGAGAACCCACAGTTCAAAGAAAAGCTGCAAGCGGCGCTGCGGGAGTGCTCAAAAGAAATAAGCAATCTCGCGGATTTCAGGACAGCCGATGATATTCGCAAATATGTTGCGGATGTAACGAATGAACGTTTACAAGAGTTGTTTCTGCGTCTCTTGTATGGCTCCGAATCACTCGTCACGCGCGTTAATTGGTTCAAGGAGCAAGTGGATTCGGAAATAGGTGTGGCGCTCAATGACCCGCGCAAGAAAATTTATCTGGCACTTATTTCTATATTTCTCACAGCAGCGTTTCCGGACAAGTATACTTTTTATCGCGCGACTCTCATGGGCAATGCGGCGCGCAAGTGGGGCATTGCGCCAATCGCTGGCGACTCGGCGGGTGAAAAATACGAATCGTATATGCAAAACATGTTGGGGCTGCAATCTGCGTTTGGCGAGGCGCTCGGTCATCCGCTTGACCTTGTGGACACGCATTCCGCGTTATGGATAAATCGTGAGCGCGACGCGGAAAATAGAACGGAAGAAGAAGAGAACGCGCCAAGCGCAGCCGTCCAAACTCTGCAAATTCCGATTTGGAAAGTCGCGCCGGGGCGTGGCGCGAGCGCCTGGGAGATGTGCCGCGCAAATAACTGTATCGTAATTGGTTGGCGTGAATTGACCAGTCCCGATTTCCGACGATTTGCCAGCAAACGGGAGATTGAACAAGCGCTTGCGAACGTTGGTCTACCCAAAGGCGGCGCAGATTCGATTTGGAACTTTGTCCAAGAAATCAAACTGAATCAACTTGTAGTCGCCAATCAGGGCTTGACCGATGTGGTTGGGATTGGAATTATTTGCAGCGACTATATTCCACGCGACGACCCGCAAAATCCGAGTCAAGATTCATCGTTGCCTCATGCGCGCCGCGTTGAATGGCGCATTACAGAACCTGTGCGCGTTGATTTTCAATTTGGGCAGCAGACCGTCGCGCCCGTCAAGTCAGAGCAGTGGGCAAAAATCAAACAAGCATACGCAGAACAACATCCAGAATTGCTTTCAGAAATCGAAAAATTAGAACGAGGAGAATTTTCAAACACGAATGTGCCTATTCAAACTGAATCGCGCCAAGTTCAAAATTTGATAAAGATATGCAAGGAAACGCGCAACATCATCCTCTACGGACCTCCCGGCACAGGCAAGACCTACAACGTCCAACGTTTTCGAGATGCGTTTCTCGCGCCCCAGCTGCGAAAAGCAGTTCCCGTTCAAGAACAACACCTGGCGTTGGTCTCTGAACTTAATTGGTATGAAGCCATTGCGTTGGCGATGATTTTGGGCGCGCCCAAGACGCATTTCCGCGTTCAAGAATTGCTCGACAGCGAACCGATTCGATTGATGATGCAGGTCAAGCAAAGAGAAAAGAATGTTGCCAATACGTTGTGGTCCTATCTGCAAACGCATACCAGCCCGAATGTTGAAACAGTCCGTTTTACCAATCGCCGCGATCCATTCCTCTTTGCCAAATCAACAGCCAGCGAGTGGTTCTTGACGGATGAAGGCAAAGCATGGGCGAACGATAATCTTGCTCAAACATTCGAGGCGTGGCGAAATCCGTCATCACAACAAATAGACATCAATCAGTTTTTTGATTTCATTACCTTTCACCAATCCTTTGCTTACGAAGAATTTGTCGAAGGATTGAAACCACTCGAACCCGAAGATGACGCGACGTTTGTGCAATACCGCGTCATGTCCGGTGTGTTCAAGAAAATTTGCGAACGCGCGGCGCGCGACCCAAACAACAACTATCTCCTCATCATTGACGAAATCAATCGCGCGAATATCTCGAAAGTCTTTGGCGAATTGATTACGTTGATTGAGGATGACAAGCGGTGGAATGAACAAGAAAAGAAAGGTATGAAAGCGCGCCTGCCGTATTCACAGCAGGAATTTGGCGTGCCAGCCAACGTGTACATTCTCGGCACGATGAATACGGCAGACCGTTCGATTGCGCTGCTCGACATTGCGCTGCGCCGCCGTTTTACGTTTGTGGAAATGATGCCACTGCTTGAAAAGGTTGGGGAAAATGTCGCGGGCGTGAATTTGCGCGCGCTCTTGGAACGCGTGAATGCGCGCATCACCGCCCTTTTAGATCGAGACCATCAACTCGGTCATAGTTACTTTATGAATTTAGAGAACGCAGACGACTTGCGTTTCGCCTGGTACCATCGCGTCGTGCCGCTATTGCAAGAATACTTTTACAACGATGACCAGCGCTTGCGTGAAGTGCTGGGAAAAGCATTTTTCGAAAAGCGTCCAGAGGCGAAAATTTGGGAAGGTGGCGCTCCTGAAATGCTGGACACGGAAACCGAACATTTTGATTTACAACAGTTTGAAAATGATGACCAAGCATTTCTAAACGCGCTGCGCGCGATTTACGCGTAATGTTCCGCCCATGAGTTCAAACGCTTCTGTTTCGGTATCAACACCCGCGCATCCCCGCGACAATTCATGGTTGAGCGTCGCGGCTGTCGCCATCGCGCTTGGCGTTGTCGCGTTGGCGATTGTGGCGTTGTGGCTTCAAGTCGCGCCGCGCGCTCCTTTGCCCGTTGACAAATTTTTTCCGCTGCCGAACGGCGCCGCGTTCGTCTATCGCGTCACGAAACCGGATGGCACCGTCACCTATCGCGCGCGCAACGTGCAACGTTTGCCTGCCAACCAACTCGGACAAGCGCTTCCTTTGTCGTTGACCAGCGCGTTTTTCCGCGCGGCAAACGCGGATGTTTTGCAGTCGGACACTGTAGCGGCGCTGCGCGCGCTTTCGGCGATTGATTCCATCATTCTGCGCGATGTGGAATACGACGCGCAAGGCAAGCCGTTGACGCAAACCAAAACGTTAGCGATTCTTGGCGCGGAACGGATTGACATTTTCGCAATCAATGATATTGCCATCGAGCCGCCGTTTCCGGCGCTCGACCTGCGCGCGCCGACGCAAAATTTTACCGGAACATTGAATACAGAAATTCCGTACACCTTTTCATTGACACAAGAGCCGCGCGCGCAAATCAACACCGCGCTCGGCGAATTGCGCGATTGCATTCAAACGCACACGACGCTCGCTTTTTTGGAAATCCAAAGCGCGTCGAACACCACGTTTTGCGCGGGCATTGGCCAAGCGCTGAATGAAACGACAACACAGGGAACGCCCGGCATCGAGCGCGCCGAAATCGTTGCCGCGAGCATTGGCGATTTTATCAAAGGCAGCGCGCCGTTCCCCGGAGTCGGCGGTCCCAGTTTTGAAAGCAACCGCGCCTTTCCCGACACGCCAAGTTCAACGTTGACGGAAACGCTGCGCTATCAAGAACATATCACCAGCAATGGCATCACCACAGAAATTATTCCGGCGGGCGATGTGTTGCTGTACGGAACGGCGAGCGGGGCATTGGTTGCGTTCAATCCCACAACGCAAGCGGAACAATGGCGTTTTCAGGCAGGCGATGCCGTTTTCAGTACGCCGAGTGTGGCGAATGGGTTGGTCTATTTTGGCTCTGCGGATAAAAAAGTGTACGCGCTGCGTCTCGCCGACGGCGCGTTCGTGTGGGCGTTTCGCACGAATGATATTGTTTCCGCGCCGCCCGCCGTCAAGGATGGCGTTGTGTACGCCGCTTCCGAAGACAAACATTTGTACGCGCTGGATGCGGACACCGGAATTTTACGTTGGACGTTTCCAACGAGCAGTCCAATCGTTGCGCCGCCCGTTGTTTCCGATTCGAGCGTTTTTGTGAGCAGCGCGAATGGCGTTTTGTATGCGCTCGACGCGCGCACGGGCAATCAACGTTGGAAATTTGCGGCGGACAAAGCGATTCTCACACGCGTTTCCGAAAATGGAGAAATGATTTTTGTTGCCGATGATGGCGGCATGGTGTCGGCGTTGGAAAAAGCAACGGGCGATGTGGTGTGGCAGACCAATCTGAGCGGCGCGGTGGTTGGGCAGCCGATTGCGGCGGACGGACGAATTTACGTGGCGTTGACAAATGAGATTTTCGCGCTGGACGCGGCGAACGGCGCGATCCTTTGGCGGCATTATGACCCCACGCGCAATTTGCGCGGCGCGCCGATTTTGTTCGGCACGCAGCTGTGGCAATTAACTTCTGAAGACGTGATTGGTTTGAACGCAGACACGGGAACGCTGAACGCAGAACTTGAAATCGGGGATGCCTCCTCGAACGCGGGTTTGAGCAGCGATGGACGCGCGTTGTACGCGGGCTTTTTCGATGGCACGCTGCTTCGTTGGAAAGGAACGACGGAATGAATCGCGCGCTGCCATCGCAAGAAAATTTCGCGGCGTTATTAAATGCGCTGGGCAAAATTTTGTACGGCGCGCTCCGCATCTTTGCGTGGGATTCGCTCAAATCGGGATTCATTGACATTCGCCATTTGGCGCGCGTGCCGCGCGTGATCGCGTTGATGGGGCTTGTGTTGGTCTTTGGATTTATCGCAAGTATTTTGTTCAACGAACCCTTGCGCACAAGCGGTGCGTTGGAGCAGCTGCCGCTTTCTTCAAGTTCCGCGCGCGCGATTTTTGTGCCCTCTACGGCGGTGCCGCTGGCATTGCTTGCGGTGATTTTGGCGTGGAGTTTGATTCTCACGAGCGCGCTGCACATTCAGCGTTGGGCGCGGTGGGGAATTTTTTTGAGCTTTGTGTTGGTCGGCGTTCCGGTCAACGCGCTCGGCGCGCTCGCGAGTCTCGCCGTCCAAAATACATTTTCGTTCGCGCTCATCGTTGGCGGCGCGAGTTTGTGTTGGCTCGCGCTGCTGCTCGCGTTTATTTTGCTGCCGCGCCGCGCGTTTTCCATTACGGTTGAATTTGGAATTGTGTTTGGGAGCGTGGCAGTTTTATTTGTGTTGCTGCTGTTGGCGGCGGTGCAAGCGACGCAGCTTGGCACAGTGGATTTGGCGACCGGTTATCTGGCGGCGGAAGCGATCGTCAATCCGCGCAATCTGATTCTGCCGCTGATTTGTCTTTCGGGCGCGGAAATTATCGAGTTCGGCATCACATTCACCGGTTGGGGTACGCAAGCGACGCGGCAATACGCGCGGCGTTGGATGATTGTTGTGTTGTTGGGCGCGTTTTTGTTGTATCGCTGGGTCACGGTGCTGTGGCAAGAATTTTTGCCGGGTGTTTCGACCGCGCAAATTCTCGCGTGGAGCGGCGCGGCGTTAGCGGTCAGCTGTTTGATTCCGATAGCGTGGTGGCGGCAGCGGCATACGTTCGGCGATGAGGTGACGTTGAAATGGAAATTGGGAATTGTGCTGCTCATCGTTTTGCCGCCATTGTTGGTGTTTGTCAGCGTCATCGCCATCGGCATCATTTTTTTGGCGCAAGTGATTTTTACGTTGCTCGCCACGCAAACGTGGAACCCCAACACATTGCAAGCGGTCAGTCTTGCCGCGGCGCCTGTGTTGAACTTGGGCGCGCAGTGGCGCGATGTGTTGTATTTGAGTTTGAGCGCGGCGGGCTTGGGCATGGTGATTTATGGAATTCGACGCGCGCGTTTTTCGCTCGCCGCGTTCGGCATGATTTTGGCATGGACGCAACTGCTGTACTGGTTCATGCAAAATGGCCGCCCCTTGCAAATGCTGCGTTACAGTTTTGCCGCTGTCGAGTTGTGGCTGCTGTTGGGCTTTACCGCGCTCACGCTGTATTGGCTCGCGCGCCGCGAATTGAACAGTGACCGCGCGCTGAAACTTTTGGCGCTGGCGCTCTTTGCGTGGCTGCTTCACTTTACCGATTTTTTGGACAATCCGCTCGCGCTCTTTTTCGGACTCGCGGGAATTTCGTACACCGCGTTCGGCATTTTGTGGGCGGTGTTGACGGCGGGTGGACGCTGGCGCGTAAATGGCACATCGCCATTATTTCCGAACTCAAGCCGCGTGCTGTTAGCCATCGGTTACGTGCTGATGACATTGAACATTTCGCATTGGTTTTTGGTCACGCACAATCTCGCCGAACGCGCGCTGAACGATGAATTTACCTTTGTCGGTTTGCGCGTGATTGGTTACACTGCCGCGTACTTGGTCATCGTCGAAGGCGGACGCGCCTTTTTCAAAACCGAGAAATAGCATCACACGCGCGAATTCAACGTGCAACCTCATGAGAAAATGTTACCGAAATAAGTTCGGCAACATTTTTAATAGTGTGGCTCGGGGGCTTGACAGAAAAAAATTACGCTATAATGCGCGCGGTAATTCGGCTGCTTGGAGTTGTCTATGTTAGGTCGTGTTTGCAAAGGTTCGCTTGGTGTAATTCCATTTGCAAAGTTTTGTTCATCCGCGCCAACCTCTCTGTAAACGCGACTTGTACCTCAATCGGAGGTTTCAATGTCCGAACGTCAACCCCGCAAGTCAAATCCTTCCCCTTCTCCATACAATCTAGCAGCTCTACTCATCGTCATTGCACTCGTCGCGCTCGTCGTCGGCTTGTTTTCATTTGGCGCGTTTAATAATCGTTCTGTCCAACCAACCGCCGTCACACAAGCGCAAGCAATTGAATCTCCCACAAGCAAAACCGTTGAAACGCCAACGGATGCTCCCACTTCTGACGTAGTTGTAACAGTTGTTGTCACCGAAACTGCCACGCTGGAGTTTTTGCCCACCCCTTCAGAAACCGCAAGCGAACCCACAGTCGACTCTACGCAAGAACCATCGGAAACACTTGCAGCGGAGACGCCAACAAGCACTGATGATTCGCCGACCGAATTACCGACATTAGAACCTACTCTCGCGCCAGAGGAAACTGCTACACAAGAATTACCGACAACAATTCCAACTGATGACGAAGAAGCAATTGTGTACGTTAGTGACGGCGAACTATACGCTCAACCTGTCAACAGACGCGGGAGCGCGATTGATCAAGCAATGCGCGCTGATTTGTCAGGTCTTCCCGGGGCGCTTAATGAAGCACAAACTTCTCCAACGGGGCAGAATGTCTTTTTGGACTTTACACAGAAAGGTGCAGATTGTACCGATGCTTGTGAAGCTATGGTCGGCTACGCAATTCTTTCGCTGACCGATAATAGAATTCAGGTGCTTGAGCCGCCAACAGGTTATTTTTATGGCTGGCATCCCGACGGAACGCACTTGTTATTTCGGGGGATTGGGGGAACGGTATGTCTCTTTAATATCCATACCCAGGAGTGCAAGACTATAGCAAATGTTAATGACTGGCTTGGCGCTGATTTGCAACCAAGCATAGATGGTCTCGCCTTCTCACCGGATGGTGAAGAATTCATTGTTTCCTTTGACGTACCCGGGAAAGAATTGTACCAAACATGGATTTCCGCAAGCGATGGCGCCAACGCGCGTAAAGTGATGGAAGGTAATGGACCATTCTTTGAATTTGCCTGGTCACCCGATGGCAAACAAATCGCGTTTATTCATCGCGGTCTGGAAGTGATTGATCGGAACGGCGAAAATCGCCGCACTCTTTCTCGGCGATTTAGTGTGGGCTGGGGTTTTTCACCGCGTTGGTCACCGGACAGTCAAGCGATTGCGTTTGAAGCGGTAGAAGAACTGCCGCACTATCCCGGCTTTCAAGAAGGAGTTCAGAAGGCATTTCAATCTCACAAGATGCATACCGTTGATTTGGCAACTCTGGAAGAACGCCGGGTGATTCCTGATGAACAAGGGGGAGACATTCAAGGCGCATGGTCACCAGACGGCAAACGCATGATGGTTCTTTCCAATCGAAGTGGAACTACCGAGCTATGGGTTGTGAACTTGCAAAATGGAAACCTTGAACAAATTAGCACTGACGAACATTTCAAACGGACTAAAGTAGAATGGCTTGCCAAACCACTGGGGAAATCACAATGAAGCGCACAAACCACAAACTTCACATTTCGTCGTTGGCTATGCTTGGCGTTGCTATTCTGATTAGTATCAGTTTGCAAAATGCCAATGCACATGATTTCGCGCGCTTTATTACACAGCCCTATTACGGTGCGGCGGCAAGAAGTCGGGGATGGAGTCAAGGAAGTCATTATGGAATTGATTTCATCCTACGATGGCAATCGGTCGTAGCGGCAGCAGATGGTGAAGTGGATCAATCAGGCTGGGATAAGCCAAATTGTCATGATGAAACACAATGTCCAACGGGAACAAAGGGAGGACTCGGCCTACGAGTTCGAATACGCCACAATCCAGTGAATGGAGAGGTGAATTATACCTACTACGGACACCTTAGCGTTGCGCGCCCTGTTGGTCAAGTCAATAGAGGACAATGGATAGGAACGAGCGGTGATAGTGGGAATAGTTGTGAGAAATTACTGCCCGGAACTAACGACTGTGACCCGGCATTTCCTCACGGACCACATTTACATTTTGAGGTCACTCACGTCTGTGCTGATCTCAGTTCTTCTTGTTCAGTTAACCCAGATAACGCAGGAGGCAGTGGCACTCCTCTCTGGAGTGGTGGAGAGTGGAGTGGAAGCAATCCCACTCAATCCAAAGCAACAAAACGGTACGTCACGTTGGGAAGTTATGGGAACATTACGACTGTAGATGACTCTCCTACCAACACCGCCGCGTTCGTAAAGGGGTGCGCTTTGGCTTCTTGTCCTGATTGGTTTTCTGTTTTAAATGCGGGATACGATTCAGATTATTTGTGGACCTATGACAGTTCTGATAATACTGAGGACTATTGGGCAGAATGGCGTCCCAGTCTGCCGTCCCAAAGCAATTACGAAGTACTGGCATGGATGCCCTGCGGTCCGGGCAATACTGCAAATGCAAATTTTACTGTATGGAGTGCGTACTATTATGTTCAGGTGCCGAATCAATCCTTATTTGGTCCAATCAAAGTTGACCAGTTAACGTTGAGTCAATACGATGCAACGGATTTTCGCCGCGGCTGCAATCGCTGGATTGGGTTAGGCGTGTATGATTTTCCTGCCGGAGCAGGTTCTTTTGTACGCATTCGAGATGACACGGATGAAACTGGGAATGGCTTTGACAGGAAAGTTGGCGTAGATGCCGTAAAATTTGTGCGCGTCAATATCGGACGATTCGAGGCAGAAAAGCCATTCAAGAAAGTGAAAAAGACCGACCAAAGCGGCATCCAGCATGAGTGGATTGCATATACAAATGGTCTGTATGGCGGCAATTACATCAGCGCGCGCCAAAACACAGGCGCAAATATCAACACGAACATAGAAACCTATAGTCCAAAAATAAGATTCAATGTAATTTTCCCAACAGCAGGCGTTTATCACGTCTGGATTCGTGGTTATGGCGCAACGAATGCGGATGACTCGATTCACGCTGGTTTTCTTGGTAATGTTTCGTCAACTGCAGACAAAATATTCTGCTCTGACTGGAATCATTTGAACCAAAACGGTTCACCCAACTGGTACTGGTGCAAGAGTACAATTGATGGTCAACCTGCAACGATTGATATTGCGGAACCAGGCACAAGCGTGTTTGAGTTATGGATGCGCGAGGACGGTTTCAATGTTGACCAAATTGTACTGACCAAAGACCCCAGCCACGACGAGCAAGCCATTTCCACAAACAGCGTACCATTTATCTTTCCCGGAGATGATACATCTGAGGACGACGACCCGTAACCTTTTCGGAATTTGCGCAAACAGCGGAACAGCGGCGGCGAGTTCCGCTGTTTCGTTTGTTCTGGTATCGCAGCCACGCGCAACCTCATGAGAACATGTTACCGAAACAAGTTCGGTAACATTTTTAATAGTGTGGCTCGTCAATTTGACACGTCACCTGTTTTTGATATACTCGTTGCAACTCGCAGCGCGAGTTGAACAATATGCAAAACCGCTTGAGCTTTTATTTTGCGTGGTATTACTTTACCTTTGCCAACCCAAAGGTCGAATTACCACGCGTGCCGAGCGAAGCATAAATTCTCATGTAGGCACACCAACGCGGAGCGTGGGGTTTCGACCCCACGCTCTTTTTGTTGCAACGAGGTTGCAAGGTGTGCGCGATAAATCTCCCTGACCAGCACACCGCCGTCGCTGTGCCGTCACGTAGAACAAATTTGAAATTTGTTCTACCAGGAGGTCATCATGCTCACCGCATTACCTACTCCCAAAATCCTGCCGCAGCTCATTGTTGCAGATGAACTGCCGCCCCAAAAGGAGCAATCGGCAATGGTTATTATTATGAAACACAACGCGACGGCGCAAGAAATTGCCAGCACAATGAATCGCGTCGAGGAACTCGGCTTCAAACCGCATCCCATCATCGGCGAAGAACGCACCATTATCGGCGTCGTCGGCGATGAACGCGGGCTCGAACCCGAAAATTTTTCCATCCTCGACGGCGTGGAACGCTGTATGCGGATTTTGCATCCGTTCAAATTGGCGAGCCGCGATTTTCATCCCGACGATTCGGTCGTTCGCATCAACGGCGTTTCGTTCGGCACACAAACCATTCCCATCATCGCGGGCCCCTGTTCGATTGAATCACGCGAACAACTGATGGAATCAGTCCACGCGGTCAAAGAGGCGGGCGCGAAACTCTTGCGCGCGGGCGCGTACAAACCGCGCACGTCGCCGTACTCGTTTCAAGGGCTCGGCTTGAAAGGGCTCGAACTTTTGCGCGAGGCAAAAGAAAAATACGGTTTGCCCACCGTCACCGAAGTCGTGTCCCCCACCGATGTTTCGCTCGTCGCGCAATACGCGGACGTTTTGCAAATCGGCGCGCGCAATATGCAAAATTTCGCGCTGCTGCACGCGGTTGGCGAAACGCAAAAAACCGTGCTGCTCAAACGCGGCATGATGTCCACGATTGAAGAACTCATCATGGCGGCAGAATATATTTTGTCGCACGGCAATCAGCGCGTCCTCTTGTGCGAGCGCGGCATTCGCACGTACGAAACCGCGACGCGCAACACCTTTGACATTAACGCGATTCCCGTACTCAAACAACTCACGCATCTCCCCGTCATCGCCGACCCGAGTCACGGCACGGGCAAATGGGATTTGGTCGCGCCCGTTGCGCGCGGCGCGGTGGCTGCGGGCGCCGATGGTCTCATCGTCGAAGTGCATCCGAATCCCGCCAAAGCATTGAGCGACGGCGGACAATCGTTGAAACCGGAAAAATTCGCCGAGATGGTAAAGCAGGTGCGGAAAATTGCGGAAGCGGTGGGGCGGAGTGTATGAGACCGCAGACCGCAGACGACAGACCACAGACCCGCGAAGAGGACGAACCTGCGTTTAATCCGCCGCCGTCCGTCGTCCGTCGTCCGTCGTCCCTTGCCATCGTCGGTCTCGGTCTCATGGGCGGCTCGCTTGCGCTTGCGCTCAAAGAAAAAAACCGCGCGCAAAAAATCATTGGCATCACGCGTAATCGCGCAACTCTCGATGCGGCACTACAGCGCGGCGCGATTGATGCGGCGAGCGCTGAATTGAGCGCGGCGCGCGACGCGGATATTATCGTTCTCGCCGCGCCCGTTCGCGCAATCCTGACGCACATTCACAACCTTAAAGAAATCGCGCGCGATGGCGCTTTGATTCTCGACATGGGTTCGACGAAACGCGAAATCGTCAGCGCGATGAATCAACTGCCCGAACGCTTGCGCGCGGTGGGCGGACATCCGATGTGCGGCAAAGAAAGCGCGGGCTTTGACGCGGCGGACGCGACGTTGTACCAAGACAAAATTTTTGTTCTCACGCCAACCGCACGCACAAACGAATGCGCGCTAAATACATCTCGCGCGCTCGCGCACACCATCGGCTCGCGCGTGATTGAACTCGACGCCGAACGCCACGATGAAATTGTCGCCGCCGTTTCGCATTTGCCGTACATTGTCGCGTCGAATCTCGCGAGAACGGCGGATGATTTCGCCAACGGCGATGAAATGGTTTGGGAAATCGCGTCAAATGGATTTCGCGACACGACACGCCTCGCGGCGAGCGACGCGCAAATGATGTTGGATATTTTGTTGACCAACCGCGAAAATATCGCGGACTTGATGCGCGCCTATGCGCGGCGTTTTGGCGAATTGGCGGACGCGCTTTACGCTGCGGACGAAAAAACGCTGCGCGCAATATTGGAGCGCGCGGCTCAATCTCGTCAAGGATTCAATCGAAAATCGAAATCCTAAAGTGAATTCCGATTCGCCAAGAGACAGACCTTTCAGGTTTTCGGAAATCTGAAAGGTCTTGGGCCTCGAGCCAAATAGGAATTTGCCCTAAAATCCAAAATTGTTATGTCTGAATTTTTTAGCCGCGCCGCGCCAAATCCTTTGCGCGGCGCCATCCGCGTTCCCGCCGATAAATCTATCACGCATCGCGCGTTGATGCTCGCGCCACTGTTGAATGGCAAAACGCGCATCGAAAATTTTCTCGACAGCGAAACCACGCGCGCGACCTTGAATTGTATGCGCGCAATGGGCGCGGACATTCAAGAGATTGACGCGCACACATTGCGCGTGCATGGGCGCGGCTTGCGCTCGCTCCAAGAACCGCGCGATGTTTTGTATTGTCTCGGCAGCGGCACGACGATTCGTTTGTTGTCGGGCATTTGCGCGGGGCAACATTTCCTTTCGGTGTTGGACGGCACGCCCGCGCTGAAGCGCCGTCCGATGGGGCGCATTGTCGAACCCTTGAAACAGATGGGCGCGACGATTCTCGCGCGCGACAATGACCGTTTTCCCCCACTCGTTTTTCGCGGCGGCGCTTTGCGCGGCATCGAATACGCGTTACCCGTCGCCAGCGCGCAAGTAAAATCCGCGATTTTGTTCGCGGGGCTTTTCGCCGATTCTCCCACCACCGTTCACGAACCTGCGCCTTCGCGCGATCACACCGAACGAATGCTGCGCGCGTTGGGCGTTGACGTTTCGCGTTTGACGGAAAATTCCGCGCGCGTGGTTCCTCCGCAGAGATTAGAGACTAGAGATTGGAGCTTGGGAATTCCCGCCGACTTTTCTTCCGCCGCGTTTTTTATCGTCGCCGCGCTGCTTGTGAAAAATTCCGAATTGTGTCTAGAAAATGTTGGCTTGAATCCGGGGCGCATAGGTTTATTCGACGCGTTGACGCGGATGGGAGCGACATTCAAAATCGAAAATCAACGCGCGGAAAATGATGAACCAGTTGGCGATATTATTGTTTCGTCCGGCGAATTGCGCGCAAGCGATGTTGGGGGGAGTGATGTGCCGCGCATGATTGACGAGTTTCCTATTTTCGCCGTCGCGGCAACGCAAGCGGTTGGCGAAACGCGCGTGCGCGACGCGCAAGAATTACGCATCAAAGAAAGCGACCGCGTCGCCACTGTCGCGCAAGAGTTGCGAAAAATGGGCGCGCAGCTTGAGGAACAAGAAGACGGCTTTGTGATTGCGGGTCCGACAAAATTGCGCGGCGCGCGCGTGAACTCGCACAATGACCATCGGCTCGCCATGTCGCTCGCGGTGGCGGGAGTGATTGCCGAAGGCGAGACGATTATCGAGGGCTGGGAATGTGTGGCGGATTCGTTTCCGAACTTTGGAGAAATGTTGTTGCAGGTTTCGCGTTAAGATGCAAATGAAATATCTCTATCTCCTCGGCTATCCGCTCGGTCACTCGATTTCGCCCGCGCTGCAAAACGCGGCACTGCGCGCGCGCGATATTCGCGCGACGCGCTACATGAAATCGCCAACGCCGCCAGAAAAATTAAGCGAAATGGTAAAGGTTCTGCGCGGAGAAAACTGTCTCGGCGCAAATGTCACCGTGCCGCACAAGCAAACGATTCTGCCGCACTTGGACGAACTCACCGAACTCGCGCGCGAAATTGGCGCGGTGAATACGATTTTGAAACAAGACGGCAAACTGATTGGCGATAATACGGACGCGTATGGTTTTTTGCAAGCGCTGCGCGTGCGGCGCATCAATCCGCAAGGCGCGTGCGTTTCGATATTGGGCGCGGGCGGCGCCGCGGCGGCAGCAGCGTACGCGTTGGCGCAGGCGGGCGTGGACGAAATTATTTTGTTGAATCGCACGCTCGCGCGCGGCATCGCGTTGGCGGACCGCTTGAATAAAAAATTTCCGCAGCTCGCGCTCGCCATCAACGATTGGGACGCGCTCGCGCAATCGCAGCTCATCATCAACGCAACGTCGGTGGGCATGTCGCCGCGCGTGGACGAATCGCCCGCGCCGAAAAATTTTAGTTTCCCCAAACACGCGATTGTGTTTGACCTGGTGTACAATCCGCCCGCGACAAAATTTTTGCGCGACGCCAAACAAAACGGCGCGCGCGTGATTGGCGGATTGGAAATGTTGATTTATCAAGGCGCGCGCGCGTTTGAATTGTGGACGGGCGCGCGCGCGCCGATTCGCGTGATGCGTAATGCCGCCACTGCCGCGCTGCAAGAATTGCTGAAATCCGACGCGCCGCGTTAGAGATTGGAGATTGGAGATTGGGAATTCGTTTTTTAACTGCGGGTGAATCGCACGGGCCCGCGCTCTCTTGCATTGTCGAGGGACTGCCTGCGGGTTTGCCGATTTCGCTTGAACAAATCAATCACGATTTGTCGCGCCGCCAAACGGGTTATGGCGCGGGCGCGCGCATGAAAATCGAACGCGACACAGCGCAAATTACGGGCGGCATCGTGAATGGCGTGACGATTGGCGCGCCCGTCGGGATGCTCGTCGAAAATCTCGATTGGAAAAATTGGAAAGATAAAGCGCCGCCGCCGCAAACGATTCCGCGTCCGGGGCACGCCGATCTCGCGGGCGCGACAAAATACGATTTGTCCGATTTGCGGATGGTGGGCGAACGCGCGAGCGCGCGCGAAACGGCAATGCGCGTCGCGGCGGGTTCCCTCGCGCGACAACTGCTCGCGCAATTCAACATCATCGTCGGCAGTTACGTCACTGAAATCGGCGGCGAAATCGCCGAGCTCGCAGAGATTCCGTACACCGAACGCTTTGCGCGCGCGGAGGCGAACGATGTGCGCGTGTACGATGACGCGAGCGCGGAAAAAATTCGCCAACGCATTTACGCCATCATGCAGCAAAAAGAAACGGGCGGCGGCGTGATTGAAACCGTCGCGCTAAATTTGCCCATCGGTCTCGGCTCGCATACGCATTGGGACCGAAAATTGGATGGACGTTTGGCGCAAGCGCTCATGTCCATTCATTCGGTCAAAGGCGTCGAAATCGGTCGCGCGTTTGAAAACGCGCGCAAATTGGGCACGCAAGCGCAGGATGAGATTTTCGCGCGCGACGGTAAATTATTTCGCGAAACGAATCGCGCGGGCGGACTTGAAGGCGGTTTGACGAATGGCGAACCGCTTGTGCTGCGCGCGGCGCTCAAGCCGATTGCGACGACGTTGACGCCGACGCGTTCGATTGATGTGACGACGCGCGACGCGGCAATGATGATTTATCAACGTTCGGACCTCGTGCATATTCCGCGCGCATGCGTCATCACGGAAGCGATGGTGTGTCTCGTTCTCGCCGATGCAATGCTCGAAAAATTCGGCGGCGACAGTTTGCGCGAAATGCGCGCGCATTTTGACGCGTGGAATCCGACTTGGCCTGACGTTACAAGCCGCGGATAACACGGATAGCGCGGATAAGGAAAAATTCATCCGCGTTATCCGTGGTTCATACAAATGGATCGTCGTAACATCGTCCTCACTGGTTTTATGGGCACGGGCAAAACGTCCGTCGGACGCGCGTTGGCGCAAAGACTCGATCGCGTGTTTGTGGATATGGATACGTGGCTCGAAGAGCGCGAAGGGATGTCCATCGCGCAGCTCTTTGCGTCCAAGGGCGAGGCGTATTTTCGCGCGCGCGAAAGCGCTTTGTGCCGCGAGCTGGCGGCGGGCGAAAGTTTGGTGATTGCGACGGGCGGCGGCGCAATGGTGGACGCGCAAAATCGTCTGGCTTTTCAGAACGCGCAGCTCATTTGTCTCGATGCCCGCGTGGATGAAATCGCGCGGCGGCTCGAACAGGATACGGCGCGTCCTTTGCTGCAAGGCGATTCGCGCGCGCAGATCGAAAATTTATTAGCCGCGCGCCGCGCGGCATACGCTCAAATCGCGCTGCATATTTCGACGGATGGGCAATCGCCAGAGCAAATCGCCCAAGCGATTGTGACGCGCCTAGCGCCGCGCGAAATTCGCGTTGCCACGCCGACGGACGCGTACACGATTCATCTTGGACGCGATCTGTTGGATCATGTCGGAACTATTTTGCAGCCGTTTGGCTTGGCGCAAACTTGCGCGCTGGTGACGAATCCGACGGTGCGCGCGCGGTACGGCGAACGCGTCGTGAACGCATTGGAACGCAATGGGTTCGAGCCGATTGTGATTGAAATTCCCGATGGCGAAGCGTATAAAAATCTCGACACAGCGCGCGCGTTGTATGATCAATTCATCGCGGCGAAACTCGAACGTCGTTCGCTCGTTATTGCGTTGGGCGGCGGCGTTGTCGGCGATACGGCGGGTTTTGCGGCGGCGACTTTTTTGCGCGGCGTGCCGTTCGCGCAAATTCCGACGACGCTGTTGGCGATGGTGGATTCGAGCATCGGCGGCAAAGTGGCGGTGGACCATCCCGCCGGCAAAAATCTCATTGGCGCTTTTAAATTTCCGTTAGCCGTAATCGCGGATATGTACGCGCTCGATACGTTGCCGCCGGAAGAATATCGCGCGGGGATGGCCGAGGTCATCAAGCACGGGGTGATTGGCGATGCGGAATTGTTTGGAGAATTGGGAAAACAAGAAAACCGGGAAACAAGCAGTGAATTGTTGGAACGCGCGCTCCGAGTAAAGATTGAAATTGTGGAACGCGACCCGTTTGAAGAAAACATTCGCGCGCATTTGAATTTGGGACATACGTTTGGACAGGCAATAGAACGTTTGGCGAATTATCAAATGCGGCACGGTTACGCGGTGGCGATGGGCGTTTCCGTAGCGGCGCGGTTGGCGGCGAACGTTTCGCTTTGTGACGCGACAACACGCGATGAAATTATTTCGCTGTACGAAAAATTTGAATTGTCCACGCATCTCCCGCGCGAATTTCCACCCGAACAAATTTTGGATGCGATGGGAACGGACAAGAAAATTCACAAAGGAAGATTGCGCTTGATTCTGCCGCGCGAAATTGGACGCGTGGAAATGGTGAGCGATGTGGCGGGCGCGGAAATCGCGCGCGCGTTGCAAGAGTCCTATTGAATTTATGGTTTCGGATTTTTGATTTATGATTTTTCGCAATCTGGGAATGAAATCATAAATCGAAAATCATAAATCCAAAATGAATATCCTCATTCTTCACGGTCCCAACCTCAACCTGCTCGGTTTGCGCGAGCCGGAAGTGTATGGCAAGGAAACGCTCGATGACATTAACGCGATGCTGCAAGCGATTGCGCGCGAGCATAATGTCGAACTCCGCATCGCGCAATCGAATCACGAAGGCGTTTTAATTGACGCGCTGCACGAGGCGCGCGCGTGGGCGGACGGCGTTCTCATCAATCCCGGCGCGTTCACGCACTATTCGTATGCGTTACGCGACGCGATTGCCGCCATCGAGAAACCGTGCATCGAAGCGCATTTGTCGAACGTTCACAAGCGCGAGGAATTTCGCCATCGCTCCGTATTGGCGGCGGTGTGTGTGGGACAAATCGTGGGCTTGGGCTGGCGGAGTTATACGTTGGGGTTGACGGGGTTGATACAGCTGGTGCGCGAGCGCGCGCCGCAGTCCGCGCCGCATACAGCTGGCGCCAAAGCGCTTGGTGGTTAAGGGCATTGCGCGTCGCGCTGACTGCGTAGGTGAGGCGTAATACGTCGCTTTTTCTGTGTGAGCGAGGCGCAGAACCGAGTTCTGCGCCTCGCCTGTCTTTTTGCGCGCGGACAATTTTGACTTGGACAACCCGTTGTGGCATAAAATCTCCTTGACAGATTCGCGCTATCGTTCTATATTCTACCAAATCCAGCGTTGCCCACGGGAATAGGGAAACGCCTAAATGGGTTCACGAATCGTTTTGTTCGCGGCGCAGCGCAATTTGATGCGCTGATCGAATAAACTAATTCGGAGAATATGCGTTTGTCGTTTCAAACGACATGCTAGTTTTCTCATAGGAGGAGAAAGCACATGCCTAAAATTCGTTCTATGCTCGTGATGGGCGTCATGATTATTGCCATACTGACGCTTTTCGCTTGCGCCCCGGCGCCCCAAGCGCCTGCGGCAGCAACTCAAGCGCCTGCGGCGGCGACCCAAGCGCCTGCGGCGGCGACCCAAGCGCCTGCGGCGGCGACTCAAGCGCCTGCGGCAGCGACTCAAGCGCCTGCGGCGACCCAAGCGCCGACAGCTTCGACTGAAGCTAAAACAACTCGTCACGGCGGTTGGTTGGATGAAATTGATTATTCCGTTGTTGACGCGCAATCCGCTATCACGCAAATCAAAGCTGGCGCGATTGACCTGTTCAGCTATGGCGTCGCGGCAGACAAACTCGCCGAGATTAAAAGCGCTGAATTATGCTATACCAGCTCTTTTGGTCTTTACTATGGGTTTATCTTTAACCCCTACGGCGCCGACAATAAAAATGAATTTACCGACGGGCGGTTGAATCCGTTCTCGGATCGCAAAATTCGCGAAGCGATGAACTGGGCGCTTGATCGCAACTATATCAATCAGGAAATTTTCGCCGGCGGCGTGTTGCCCAAGTTCTTTCCCCTTGCCACGCAGTTGGTGGATTATACCAATCTGATTGATGTGGCGCGCAGTTTGGAAGCCAAGTACGCTTATAATCTCGACAAAGCCAAAGAAGTGGTGGATGCCCAGATGACTGCCTTGGGCGCCAAAAAAGGCGCTAACGGCAAATGGGAATACAAGGGCAAACCGGTGACCGTCATTTTGTTGATCCGCAATGATGGCGACGGGACCCGCTTGCCGCAAGGTAACTATTTTGCCACGCAGCTGGAAGCGTTGGGCTTTACGGTTGATCGCCGTGAAGGAAAATCTTCGGACCTTTCTCCGCTCTGGATTGGTTCTAATCCTGCAGAAGGGCAATGGGATATTTATACCGGCGGTTGGGCGAATAATGGTTTGAGCCGCGATGAACGCGACATCTTTCAACAGATGTACCTGCCCACCAGCGCGCAAGGTATTGCGCTGTTCGGCGCGAATGTGCCTGACCCAGCCTTTCAGCAAGTCGGCGACGATTTGGCGAATGGCAAATTCCGGACGCTTGAAGAACGTCGTGAGCTGATGGCAAAAGCGCTGCCGCTCGCGCTTGAGGATTCGCTTCAGATTTGGACCGTTGACTTGCAGTCCTACGCTCCGTTCCGCTGTGACCTCGAAGTGAGCGCGGATGTGGGCGCGGGTGTGGAAACCACCTTCATGTCGCCTTACACCATGCGCTTTAAAGGCAAAGAAGGCGGCCAAGTCAAAGTTGGCACGACTGCGACCTTGTTCACTGACCCGTGGAATCCGGTCAACGGTTCGAACTGGGTCACCAGCGCATACGTTCAGAATGCTACCGGCAGCCGCGGCGTTATGCCCGACCCGTACACCGGTCTCGCGTGGCCTCTGCGCGCGGAAAAGGTTGATCTTGTTGTCGAAAAAGGCATCCCGGTTCAAGCCAATCTCGATTGGGTGAATCTGTCTTTTGAAGACAAGATTGCGGTCCCGGACGATGCATGGGTGGATTGGGATCCCGTCGCGCAAAAGTTCATCACGGCGGGCGAACTCAAACCGATGATTGAGGCAGCTAAAACGAAAAAAGCGGATTATGAAGCCGCCACCGCGAAAAATCAGCCGCTGTTGGAAGCCAAAGCTGGCGAACTCGCCGGCGCCGCGAACTTTACCGCGTTTAACGCCAAAGCCGCGACGACAGTTGTCGCCAATTTGGCGGCATATCTCAAGAGCTTGAACGGCGAAGAAGTTGATGTCGCCACCGCGCTCGCCTCTGAAGATGGCGTTGCGGCATTGGATGAGCTGGTCAAAGCGGTCAACGCGACCAGTCCGACTCTGTCCGCCAAAGAAAAAGCGCAAAAACTCGCCGAGTTTGCCTTGTCCTATGTCAAACTCGCCGATTTTGATTCCGCGCTCGATGCGCTCGCCGCTCGCGACATAAGCGTCGCCAAGAGCAAATCGGTCATTTACTATCCGGCTGATATGTTCAAAACCGTCAAATGGCACGACGGCAGCAGTCTTTCGCCCGCCGATTTCGTGATGGCGATGATCGAGACGTTTGATTATGGCAAAAAGGGCAGCGCCATCTATGACGAAGATTATGCCCCCAATCTGGAAGCCTATCTGACCCATTTCAAGGGCATCCAAATTCTTTCCACCGACCCTCTCACCATCGCTACGTATGACGATAATGTGTTCGCGGATGCCGAGTTGAATGTCACCACTTGGTGGCCCAACTATGGTTTCGGCGAATCGCCATGGCAATCCATCGCGGTTGGTAATTCAGCCGTTGGCGACAAAGAACTGGCTTGGGGTTCCGCTCAGGCAGACCTCTTTGAGAAAGAATGGATGAGCTTTATCGGCGGTCCGAGTTTGGAGATTTTGTCCAAACATTTGGACCAGGCAAGCGCTGATAAACTCATTCCGTATCCCAAAGTGATGGGCACGTACGTCACTGCGGATGATGCGACTGCGCGTTATGATGCGCTCAAGAAATGGTTCGCCGCGCGCGGACATTTCTGGGATGGCACCGGTCCGTACTATCTGTATTCTGTGGATCTCAATGCCGGCACGGCAGCCGTCAAACAGAATCCCGATTTTCCGGATCTTGCCGATCGTTGGTCAAGATTTGGAGAGGCGCCGCTGGCTGAAGTGACGCTCGATGGACCTGCCCAAGTCAAGATTGGCGAAGCGACGGAATTCACCGCCACCTTTACCATGAAATCTTCGGGTGAAGCGTACGCCACTTCTGACATTCGAGCGGTCAAGTTCCTGCTCTATGATGAAAAAGGCGCGACGGTGTACGTTGGCGCGGGCGTAGCGAAAGGCGATGATGGCGTTTTCACGCTCACTATCCCTGCCGATGTGTCCGCTAAACTGGTCGCCGGTTCCGGTAGAATCGAAGTGGCTGGGATATTAATCCCTGTCGCGATTCCGGCATTCGCGTCGCACGATTATGTAGTTCTGCCGTAAGGGTTAGACGCTTGTCAAGCGCAGCGGCGCGGCAAAGACGATGAGCTTTTTGTCGCGTCGCTGCGTAACATGCGCAAGGTTATTCTAAAGGGCAAGAGCTGCTTTGTTCTTGCCCTTTAATCTTAATTGATTGGATTCGGACAATCTGTCCGCCAATTAATTTTGGGTCTAGTCGAACGCGCGCGCGTCGCGCCGTTTCGTTACAAGAGACGAGGATGCCATGTCCGCAGAATCTTTAACCGTAAACACAGAAAACACAGTCGAGACCAAACAAGCATTTGGGAACACTACCTTTATGCGGATGACCAAGTACATGGGCCTCCGTGTGGTGACCATGGCGATTACGGTCGCGATTGGCGTTTACTTGACTATTTTGATCGCCAATATGGGCGGTTATGTGGATACGATGATGCGGAATGAGATTCGCGATAATATGACGCAATCAATTTTGGCGAATCCCGCGTTTCGAAATTTGACTCCGGAAGCCAAGGCGGAACTCGTTCAGAAAAAGATCGCTTCGGAAGAGGCGCGTCAAGGATTGAATGAACCATTTGCGATTCGCTCAATCAATTATTTGGTCAATGCGCTGACCTTGAATCTAGGGCGCGCGATTTACATGATTAGCGATCATGGTTCCAAAGAGGTGCGCCTGATTTTGTTGGAACGGCTCCCTGCCACGCTGCTTTTGACCGGCACGGCAGAGTTGATTTTATTTTTTGGGAGCGTCTTTATCGCGCTTTCATTGTCTCGCAAATATGGCAGTTGGCTAGATAAATTGACCATCGCGCTTTCGCCCACTTCGGCGGTGCCCGCGTGGTTCTATGGTATTTTCTTTATCTTGATTTTCGCGGCGATTCTGCGCGTCTTGCCCTTTGGCGGATTGGTGGATGTGCCGCCGCCGGAAAATCCGGTGGATTATGCCTTGAGTGTGCTAAAGCATCTTATTCTGCCCGCCACTTCGGTCATTGTGAGCGCCATCTTTTTGAGCATTTATAATTGGCGAACTTTTTTCTTGATTTTCTCTAGCGAGGATTATGTGGAGGTGGCAAAAGCCAAAGGGCTTGCGCCGCGCGATGTGGAGCGTCGTTACATTCTTCGCCCGACTTTGCCCACCATCATTACCAGTTTCGCTTTGCTGGCGATTACGCTGTGGACCGGCTTGACGATTACCGAAACGGTTTTTCTTTGGCCCGGGTTAGGCATTACGATTTTTCGAGCGATTGGCGCCTATGATACGCCCGTCATTGTTGGCTCTACCATCATCTATGCGTATCTGTTGGCGTTGACGGTTTTTTTGCTCGATTTTGTTTATGCCCTAGTTGACCCGCGCGTCAAGGTTGGCGCTGGAGGGGCGCAATGAATGCCATTCAGAATACCTTTCGGGAACTTGTGCGCTTCCCCTCTGCCATTTTAGGACTGACAATCATATTTTTTCTTTTGGCCGTCTCCGTCTATGCGCTGGTGACCATTCCATATAGCGAGGCGATTCGATTGTGGCGCGGCGGCGAAGATGTATGGTATCAAAATCCAAAGTATGCCGCGCCCGCTTGGTTCAACTATTTTTCGAGCGTGAAAAAGCCGGTCTCGTTCAAGGTCGGCACGCTAGATGGCGGCATGACCAAGACGGTCAAACCGGTCAATCAGGATATTTCCACAGTGGAAATCACGTACGCGTTCGATTACACGTACGATACGCCGCCGCAGGAAATGACGTTGTATTTCACTTCCAAGTTTGACCAGAAACTTCCTTTTGTGTCCATCCTGTGGCACACCCCGGATGGGCGAGAGATACAAATCGCCAATATGGCAGTGGATCGCCGCACCACATATCGCTTTTCTCAGGATACGAAACTTCAGAAACGCCTGAAAACCGATTATGTGATGAACTCGCTCTTTTTAGAGCCAAACAGCCAGCCGCCCAAGACGGTCAAGGGAAAATATCAGTTGGTCATCAATGGCACGGCTTTTGAGAGCGGTTCAGATATAGACGCCGAGTTTGTTTTTCACGGCGACCTGTTTGGTTTAGCTGGCACGGATAAATATCGGCGGGACCTTTTTTTGCCGCTGTTGTATGGCACGCCGATTGCGCTGGCGTTTGGTTTGCTTGCCGCGCTAAGCACGGCTCTTCTCACCATGATTATCGCCGCCATTGGCACATGGTATGGCGGTTGGGTGGACGAGTTGATTCAGCGTATCACGGAAATCAATCTGGTCTTGCCATTTTTGGCGATTCTAATCATGGTAGGCACTTTTTATTCGCGTAGTATTTGGCTGATGCTTGGGGTGACCATCTTATTAAGCATCTTTGGCGGAGCCATCAAGGGCTATCGCGCGGTTTTTCTGCAAGCCAAAGAGGCAAGTTATATCGAAGCCGCGCGCGCTTATGGCGCATCTAATTTACGCATTATCTTTACGTACCTAGTACCGCGCATGATTCCATTACTCATCCCGACGTTAGTTTCTTCGGTCGCCGGTTTTGTGTTTCTCGAAGCTTCGTTAGCGGTGCTTGGGTTGGGCGACCCGGTGCTGCCGACTTGGGGCAAAGTCATTAACGACGCTTTTTCAGACGGCGCTTTGTACCAGGGATATTATTATTGGGTGTTACAGCCCGCGGCGCTATTAATGATTACGGGTTTTGGTTTTGCCATGCTCGGCTTTGCGCTGGATCGAATTTTTAATCCGCGCTTGCGGGAAATGTAACCCATGACAGAAAATACCAAACTGCTAAAAATCGAAGATCTAGTCCTCTACTTTAAAACCTCGCAAGGAAAGGTGCAAGCGGTAGATAAAGTTAATTTCACGCTTGATGCGAATCGCGCGGTGGTGATTCTCGGCGAATCGGGCTGCGGCAAGAGTTCGCTTGCCAAAGCGATCTTGCGTCTGTTGCCGCGCAATGTGGCAGAATATGGTGGACGTATTTACTTGGACGGCAATGACGTGATGAAACTCAACGAAGAAGAGTTTCGTCTCAATGTGCGCTGGACGGCAATCTCGATGGTGCCGCAAGCGGCAATGAACGCGCTCAATCCGGTGATACGCGTGGGCGATCAGGTGGCAGAACCCACCTTGGTTCATCTCGGCGTAGACAAGCCCAAATCCATTGCGTTGGCAAAGCGGATGTTCCAGCATGTGGGCGTGCCAGAAGATTTCGTCAGTCGCTATCCTTTTGAATTGAGCGGTGGAATGCGGCAGCGGGTGGCGATTGCTATGGCGCTTGTGACTTCGCCCAAATTAATCATCTTGGATGAACCGACTTCGGCGTTGGATGTTTTAACGCAGGCGAATATTTTCAATGTCCTGAAACGTTTGAAAAAAGAATTAGGCATCAGTTTTATTCTCATCACTCACGATATTGCCACTTCCAGCGAACTCGCGGACGATGTGGCGGTGATGTATGCGGGACAGATTGTCGAAATGAGCGACGCGCATCGTTTCTTTACAAGCCCGCTGCATCCTTATTCGCAAAAATTGATGGCAAGTGTGCCCAGATTGTACGGCGACAAAGAACTCGAATTTATTTCCGGCAGACCGCCCAGTCTGATAAATATTCCCCCGGGGTGTCGTTTCGCGGACCGCTGCGCCTTGCGCTTTGAGAAATGCGTGAATGATCCGCCGGTCTTTAAACGAGATGGACGACTAGTGAAATGTTGGTTATATGACCAGCCGGAGAATGCGCAATGATTACCCAGTCCAAATCGGAAATTACGCAAACCGCGGACGTGAATCACGATGGCAGAAAAATCGTCTTGGCGATTGATGATTTGCATATCTGGTTTGAACTGCGCCGTTTTGGCTTTGGTCATGCGGGCCATGTCAAAGCGGTGGATGGCGTCTCCTTTGAGGTGCATCAAGCGGAAACGATCGCTATTGTCGGCGAGAGTGGCTGCGGCAAATCGAGTTTGATGAAAGCGATTCTTACTTTGAACAAACCGACTAGCGGTAAAATCGTTTTTGAAGACAAAAATCTAGCCGCATTGAGCGCTCAAGAAAAGCATTGGTACCATTCGAACGTCGGCTATGTTCAACAAGACCCGTATGGGGCGCTTCCGCCCTTTATGGATGTCCAACAAATTTTGGAAGAACCGTTGATTGTTGGAGGCGTCAAATCCAGAGAGAAACGACTGCAACGTATCCACAAGACCATGAACGAAGTCAAGCTGACGCCGGTGGAAGATTTCCTGCACAAGTTTCCGCACATGCTGAGCGGCGGACAACAGCAGCGCGTGGTGATTGCGCGCGCCATGATTATGGAGCCAAAATTTTTGGTGGCGGATGAGCCGGTCTCGATGCTGGACGCCTCGGTGCGCGTCGAGATTTTGAAATTGTTGCGCGGCTTGCAGGAGGAGCATCACCTTTCGGTCATTTATATTACGCATGACCTTTCCACTGTGAGCTATTTCTCTGAACGCATTTTTGTAATGTACGCCGGGAACCTGGTGGAAAAGGCAAAGGTGCGACAACTGTTGGACAATCCTTTGCATCCTTATACCGTCGCTCTGCTCACCGGCACTTCTGAACCGGACGCCAAAAATGCAGAGACCTTTAAAGAGATTCCGCCCGGCGAACCGCCGAGTTTGGTGAATCCACCGACAGGGTGCCGCTTTCACCCGCGCTGTTCAAAAATAATCAAAGGCCTGTGCGAAGTAAAATATCCGCCGGAATTTGAACCGGAACCCGGGCATTTGGTGTCATGTTGGTTGTACCAATAATTTTTAAATTGTCCGTTTCACAAGCGCGCGAGATAGCCGCAGGTCCCAAACCATGTTTAGAGAACAGTTATTTGAACATCCCAAACTTTTGATGCTCATCGCCGTCCTGCTAATGCTTTTCGGCGTAATCATGCCGCTCCTGATGGTCATCAAACTGGTGGAATCCACGTTCTTTTGGAATTTTCTCTCTTTTGGCGCCTCGACTTTGGGACTTTTCTTGGGTATCGTTGCCCTCGTTGCCTGGAACATCAAACAAAAATAACCGTGTCGCTCTGATTCCAAATAGCTTTGCTAGAGCGGATTCCTGATTCGTATGTGGGGCAAGACCTGATATATTACAGATAAGCAGTTCAACTGTGGGTATGGTGACTCCGGTCAGACCCCGAGTGCAAAACTCGTCCGAAAGATGGTGAGCCCATACC
>JAJTXZ010000056.1 GCA_021463195.1 Anaerolineae bacterium | reverse complement strand
GTGTACCAAAAGTAGTGAAGGGGTCGTCTATCTCGCGTCCATTCGCCGTTTGCTCCGTCGTCTTACCACTGCTCACTAATATTCAAATGCGCTCTCAGGTCAATCGTCGGGTCGGCGGGCAGAACCTGAATCGTGACCGTTTGCGTATCGTCCGATGCGTCGCCGTTCCAATTTTCGACCAACGCCTTGAATACGTATGTGCCGCTGGCGGACGGCGTCCACGTCGTCGCCCACGGATAATCGCGTGTATTATCCACAGCGGGGAACGTCGCGCCGTACAGCGTCACATTGTTTACCTCGAGCTCGAATGATTTGAGCGCGCTGGAACTAAATGCGCCGCCCGAGATTGTAATCGGGTCGAGCGTGGTAAAGACTTGGTGATTATTTGGCGTTAAAATCGCGGCGTCGAGTTGCGGCACGGGCGCGTCCGGTGGCTGTCCCGGCACATCGGTTGGCTGAATCGGCGTCGCGGTTGCGGATGGCGTGAGTGTGTATGTAGGCGTATAGGTCGCGGTTGGCGTAGCCGTATCCGCCGGCGTCGAAAGCGGTAAATCAGTCGGAACAAAGGTCGCGGTCAGCGCGTCGGTTGGCGTGTGAGTTGCCGTCGCGGTCATAGTTGGCGTGAATGTTGGCGTCCAACTCGGAATGGTGGTCGGCGATGGCAGGAACGTCGGCGTATTTGGCGGCGTAGCAGTGACGGTCGGCGTCAATGTCTCCGTCGGCGTTTCAGTCGGCGTCTGCGTCGGCGTAAAGGTTTCAGTCGGCGTAAAGGTTTCGGTCGGCGTCAATGTCTCCGTCGGTGGCAATGTTTCCGTCGGCGTGGACGATGAGGTCGGCGTAACACTCGCGGTTGGCGTAACGCTTGGCGTCCAAGTATTTGTCGGCGTCGGCGTCAATGTTTCGGTCGGCGTACTGGTCGGCGTAAACGTCGGCGTCTGCGATGGCGTTGGCGTAATCGTGTCCGGCGGAATATTCGTCGGCGTCAACGTTTCAGTCGGCGTCTGTGTCGGCGTCTGCGTTGGCGTCGCGGTCGGAAGATATGGCGCTTCATACGCGCCAATATCGCACGCGGGACCTTGCGGACGCGCCGCGCCGCGCTGGTCAGCGCTCAACAGATTGGCGTTATTGTCAGCGCAGCCGCCCGGATTGCCTCCATCCACCGCAGTGGTAAGTTGGACAAGCGCATGCGTCCAAGTATTGCCGCCATTGTCTTGGAGCGCGCCGAGCGTGAACCCTATAGGGTCGAGAACATCACCCGTTCCCGCGCTCCACGCGCAGTTGCTCGAAACGCCAATGAGATTGTATCCCTGGGAATTGACCGTCGCGCCGCTCAATTCGCAATCGGGCGCGGCGACGCTGTGATTGTCCAAATTGGTCGCGATGAGCGAATTACGCGCGGTGAGAGCGAATGCGCCGGCGATGCCACCGCCTGTGCCATTGTCGTCATTGTCCGCGTCGGCGGCGTTATTGGCGAGAGTGACATTGTTGAGCGAAAGATTGCCCGCGCTCAAATAGATGCCGCCGCCACTTTCCGTCGCATCGTTACCTGAAATAGTCGTATTGATTAAATCCGACGCGACGCCAGCTTCGTACGACTCGCCATAGATGCCGCCGCCGTTTTGCGCGTGATTGTTATAGATGACGCCGGCATTGACGACAAAGGACCTGCCTGCGTATTCACGATGAAAAATGCCGCCGCCATTGCCGCCGACAGTATTGTCGTGGAGCGCGCTGCGCTCAATGACGAGCGACGCGGTGTGATATTGGAAAATGCCACCGCCATCGCCGCTGGGCGCGCTGTTGTTATAAATCGCGCTGTCGGCGAGCATAAGCGCCCCGGCGGTATAAATACCCGCGCCGCGCGCCCAATAGCCGTTTGATGGAATAGTGTTGTTGTAGATTTGGACATTGGTTAAATTCGCCGCGCCGTCATAAATGCCAATGCCGCCGCCGTTCGCGCCATAGTCGCCGCCATAAGCGCCGACGTTATCGTGGACTTGGGAATCGGCGAGCGTGAGCGCGCCGCTTTGCTGTTGAATGCCGCCTGCGAAGCCATCGCCGCGATTGTGATGAATGTTTAGATTATTGGCGTTCAACGTCGCGCCATTGTTGACGATGCCTGCCGTGCTGTACACGATGCTCAAAGCGGACAGATAGACTGTGCCGTTTGACATGCTGAACGCGTTGACATTCGGCGCGCCGTCGTTGTCCGAATCGCCGCTGATGGCGAGATTGTTCGCGCCCAACCCGACGAGATTGAGATCGTCGGTGATGTCGGGCAGCGCGCTCTGCAAATACAGCGTGCCATTCAAACCCGCGTCGAATTGAATCGTCTGCATATTCGCCGCGTTGTTCGCCGCGTTAATCGCTTCGCGCAGCGAGCAATGCGCGCCATCGCATACATTGTCATCCACATCGTCCAACGTATTGACTAGGAGCGGGCCAACGATGGTCGTCGGCGTCGCGGTAGGCGTTTGCGTGCGTGTCGGCGTAAAGGTCGGCGTAAAGGTAAGGGTCGGCGTCGCGGTGTTAGTCGCCGTCGGCGTGGGCGTATTGAGCGCGTATTCGAGCATGACGAGCGAACCGCCGTACAGCGGAAAACCGCCCGTGCCGAAAACGCCGTTCGGCGTAGAATTCGGCGCAAGGTCAGCTTGCCACAAACGGAACGTTTGGAGCCAATACAGTTTGCCGCCGAGAACGTCAACGGCGATGCCATACGGAGTCCCATCGTCGGGAGAGGGCGTCGCTTGCGTGTTGACGATGGTGACGATATTTTGGTCAATCCCCGTCATATCAGCGCGACGGATGCGCCGCGCGGCGGCTTCGCTCCAATAAATTTGGTCGTTCGGCGCGTCGAGATAAATACTGTTGACGGTTTCGTTCGCGAGATTGACAAGAATATTTTGCTGTGACGGCGTTGCCAGATGCGCCCACTGGATGCCCTGCGGATCGCTCCAATAAAGTCTGTCGCGTTCACTGTCAATGGCGAGCGCGCTCACGGCGACGATGGGTAAATCGGACAGCGCGCTGGTATCCAAATCGTATTTGCCGACGGTCGCGCCCGCGCGGGTAAAATACAAATCGTTTCCGCTCACGTCATAGACAATCGCGCGCGGGTCGTTTAGACCGTCTTGGATGAGCGTCTGATTCGCGCCATCAAGCTCAGAGCGCATAATGCGCCCATTTGTGCCTTCGGTCCAATACAAAAAGCCGTTTACGGGGTCGGCGGTGATGCCATTCACGTAACCGGTCGCGTCCACAATTTGTCGCGCGTCCGCGCTGCCCGGCGGCACACGCAAAATGTCGCCGTTCGTGCGCCGCGTAAAGAATAGGAGCTTGGTGTGCGTGGACGCGGGTGGTGTTGCCGTCGCATTGACGCGGGTCGCGGTGTGGGTCGGCGTACTAGTCGCCGTGTTAGTCGGCGTAAACGTCGGCGTCTGCGTGGGCGTCTGTGTCGGCGTGAACGTCGGCGTAAAAGTGGACGTGGGCGTGGGCGACGCGGTGGACGTTTGTGTGGATGTCTGCGTCGGCGTAAATGTGCTTGTCGGCGTGAATGTCGCAGTGGCGGTCGGCGTATTAGTTGGCGTCTGCGTCGGCGTGGGTGTCGCGGTGGGCGGGACATACATGAACGCGATACCCGCGATATAACCGGGAATGGTCGTCGTCAAAAAAGTTTCTGCTGTCGCGTTGGGCGCCAAATCGGCGCGCCCGATGCGCGTCGGATTGTAATAATTGAGCCAATAGATTTTGCCGGCGGCGACATCGAGCGTGATGCCCATGATATTCGAACCAGCGTTTGTAATCGTCTCGATATTGGTCCCGTCAGTGTTGACGCGTTTGATTTGCCCCGACCAATAACCGGCGAAATAGAGTTGATCATTCGCCGCGTCGAGCGCCAAACCGTTCGTCAATTCACTCAAACCAGCCAAGATATTGACGCCGTTCGCGCCGTTGATGTCAATGCGTTTGAGAAACGTTGGACTGCCGTAATACAAGTGACTGCGTTCCGCATCGAGCGCCAAACCGCCGTCCGCGCCGGCATTGCTCACCAATTCAAACGGCGCGCCGTTGTCAAGGTTATAGCGAAAAATCTTTTCGGTATAGCCAGGATAATTTTCGGTGCGCCAATAGACGCGTTGATTCACGCCGTCCACGACGATTTCGCGCGGGTACGGCGACGGCGAAAACGTCACGAGTTCGTCGCCCGAACCGTCAAGATTCATGCGGCGAATTTGCCCGGTGTTCCACAACGCGTAATAGATTTTATGATTAACGGAATCGAACGCGACGCCGGACGGATTTTGCATATGATACTGGTTCGGCGCGAATTGAAGCGGCGCGAGATAAATCAACTGCCGTTGTCCGCCGCCATCCACATTCAATGCTTGGATTTTATCCCAGCCGTTCGACCAATCTACGCTCTTGGTATAACCGACGGGCGTGGCGGTGGCAGGCAAACGCGTCGCGGTTGCGGTCGGCGTATTAGTCGCAGTGGGCGTGGCAGTAAAAGTGGGCGTCGCGGTGGGCGCGGGATTGTAGACTAACGCGAGATGCGCGTTGCCATTGACAGCGCCTAAATCGGCCAGAGTGGACGCGACAGAATTGGGCGCGAGCGGCGCGAATTGGATGACGCCGCCTTGAGTCCAATAGACGCGGTTGCCGGCGGGATCAACCGTCAACGCCGTCGCGTTGGGCGCCGCGTCGGCAATCACTTCGGGCGCGCTGCCATCTAAATTCGCGCGGCGCACTTGATACGGTGTGTTGTTCTTTTGTTCAATCCAATACACTTTTTCATTGACGGTATCCATCGCGACATCAGAGGGACCGAGATAGATATTGTCAATGACGATTTCGGGCTGCGTGCCATCCGCGTTCGCGCGCCAGATGCGATTTATGCCGCTCTGGTCGCCATAATAAATTTTTCCGCGATAGGGGTCGAGCGCGATGCCGCAGCAGAAATTGGATGTTTTGATAATTTGGCGCGTCTCGTTCGCGGCGAGGTCTCGGCTCCATAACGCATAGGCGTTGGAATTCACGCCTTGCACGCGCCAATACAATTTTTGATTCGCCGCGTCCAGAACCAAGGCGTACGCGTCGGCGACATGCGCGACGAGCTCTATATTCGTCCCGTCCAGATTGGCGCGCTGGATGCGGTCTCGTTCAATCCAATAGACTTTTTGATTGATGCCGTCAAAGGCGATGCCGCGCGGCATGGCGTAGGCGGGCGGATAAACATTCAAGTTAGAGCGGACAAGAATATCGCGCGCGCCCGAACCGTCCGCGTTGACCGCGCGAATCTTGTCTAGTCCATTCGTCCAGTACAAACTCTTGAACAGGGTCGCGGGCGTGGGAGTCGCGGGTGCGCGCGTAAAGGTGGGCGTAAAGGTGGGTGTCTGAGTCGGCGTATTGGTCGGCGTCAGAGTCGGCGTCGGCGTCGGCGTCAGGGTGGGCGTCCGCGTTGGAGTAACGCCATTGACGACGTTTTGCGATTGATTGTTATTGGGGCTGGGGTCGGTGGCGCTCATTTGCGCGCCGGCGCGATTGTCAATTTGGCCCAAGCCATCCGCATTGACGGTGGTGTGAATGGTCAACGTGACGGTTGAGCCGCCTTGAATAGGATCGTCCAGTACGCAGGAAAAATGGACGCCATTCGGCGCAGGACAATTTTGACCGAGATTGGTCATCGCCGAGTTGAACGTGACAGTAATAGGCAGCGTATCGGTAATAGTCACATTCGACGCGGGGTTAACGCCCGAGTTGCGGATGACGATTTGATAAGGCAGGGGCCCAAGAGGCACGACGACGGGAGGCGCGGTCTTGGATACTTCCAAATCCGCCGCGTCAAAAGGTTTTGAATGATAGGTGGCGAAACCCAAGCCGCGCGTGCCGGAAAAGATAGGTCCAACATCCCAACTCCACCAGCCATTGCCGCTCGCGGGGATGCGTTTCAAGGTGGTGGCAAAGGTGAGAAAACCGTTACTCTGCGATTCTTTATAGCTGGGGAAAAAGATGCTGTCGGACACCGCGTCGTATGCGAGCGTTTCATATTCAACATTGCAGCCGGGGTTGTAAGGCCCAGCGTAATTATCCGAATAAAAATTCCTGCCGCTCCCGTCAAAATTCCGCCACATGACGAAATTATAGAACTTGCACGTGGGATCATTGGGAGTATTGGCATAGCGCGACCAAAAGACGCGTCCGGTAGAGGTATTCACGGCGAGGGCGCGCACAGATACCGTCGCGGCGCCATCGGTATCAAAGATTTCGCCGCCGCTGCCGTCATAATTGTAACGTCGAATGACATTGCCGCCGCCGACATAAATTTTGCCGCGCGGCGAATCCACCGCAAGCGCGAATTGGCCGTCAAGACCGATGACGCGCGCAGAACGTGAACCGTCGAGATTGGAGCGATACACGCCGTCGCTTTCGAGACGAAACAGAATACCGGCGGCGCTATCGAGGGCGAGATCGCGGGTGACGCTAGAGCCGATGGGCAGCGTTTCCAGCTGCGAGCCATCGAGATTGGAGCGGCGCAGACCATCCAAATCATTCCAATACACTTTGCCATGCGCGTCATCCGTCGCCAAACCGCCGACGCTCCAGGCGCCCCATCGCGAAGCGGTGGCGATACGTTGGACGGGGGAATAGGTGAATGCGGGCGCGCGCTCGGTCCAGCCGGGATTGACCGCATAGAGCATATAGGCGTCGGGATAATTCGCCGCGCAGCGTTGATTTGTATCACACGCTTTTAGCCGCGTAGTCTTGTCAATAAATCCGGGGATGCTGCATGAAAAATCAATGCGATTCAATCGCGTCGGCGTATCGGGTCGGGTGAGCGAATTGTAGGCGCGAGTAAACGTCGCGGGCGCGCAGGGACTTTCAAAACCTTCTTCGGTCAAATTCAAATCTTCCGCCCAACCGGTGATAGTCGTACGCGCGGTCGAACCTGAACCGCTGTAGGCGAGTTGGATGGCGACACGGGGGGCGCGTAAATCAATTTCGCCGCTCCAATGCCCCCACGTTTCGCGCGCTTCATTGCGATTGCCGCGCATGTCGGTGGCGGTCAAATCAATTTGATAATTGCCCTCGAGGTCAGTCGGGAGCGGCATGCTCCACGTAGCATTAAACACGCCTGCGCCGGAATTTGAAAGCGTCGTCGGCTGCCATGTATTGTATAAACCTTGAACCGCGTCCGCGTCGAGCGCAAAAGCGAACAATTTTACTTCGTCGAGCTGTCCGGTGAAAAAGGGCGTTTCCGCTTGCGGCGCGCGTCCAATGATGACCGTCGCGATCGCGCTGCTCGCCGACGCGCCGAGCGAATTAGAGGATTGCAGCGCGCCGTCCACATACAATTTTTGTCCATCGGCATCGAGGACGTGCGTCACATTGTGCCAGTTACCATCGGCGTAATTGGCGCTCGAGGCGCAAATCTGTTGGCGAAAACCGTTAAATACGTCCGCGCACACCGCGCCGCCGCGCAAATAAAGTTGACGGTCAGCTATCGCCGCGCCCTGAAGCAAAGACAAGCCGCAATCGGCGCAAGTGGTTTTGAACCATTCTGAAAAGGTATAGTTGGTTAGGGGAATGGGAAACGCGGCGACATTGACGCTTTGATTCGACGCGCCGCTGAACTCTAGCCCCAGCCCCACACGCCCTGCGACGGTCGCCGGACAGTTCGCCGCATCGCACATCGCATTGTTGCCCAACGCGGCGCGGTCGCGCCACGCGTTGACGCCGAGTTTGGTATCGAACGATTGCAGCAGCAGCGCGTGCGTCAGCGCGTCGGTCACTTTGTCAAGCGTGAACGCGATTTCGGCGCTCGCAATGCCAGAATTGACGCCATTCAACGCGGGATCGGTCACGCTGCCGGCGAGAGTGGACGCGCGGGTGATAAATTCGCCGCCGGGTGTATCCGCCGGGTCGTTCAGGGTCAATGTGGGCGGCGTCTGGTCAATGCGTAGAGCCGTCGGGCCCGATGTCGTTAGGTTGCCGACATTATCGAACGCGCGCGCTTGTGCCTGCGCCTGCCCGCTCGGATTAATCACCGCATCGGTATTTGAATCGAACGCGGCGAGGCGGTAAAGAATGGACCATGTATGCGGCGATACGCTTTGGTCTAGATTGGCGCGCTGCCACCCGTTATTGTATGGAGCGAACGACACTTCGACGGCAGCCACGCCGCTTGCATTCGCATCGAACGCGTCGGTAACTGTGCCGTTCAAAGCGACAACCCATTGTCCGTTTTCATCCAACGATGCGGCGACAATCGGATTATTGTCCAGATCGGTTGTGAGCGCGGGCGCTTGGGCATCCACACGCACCGTCATTGTCGTCAGCGGATTTTGGACATTGCCCACGCTGTCGGTCGCGCGCAGGCGAAAGGTATGCGCGCCGGCGGTTTCGGGCGCAAGCCAGGTATATGCCCACGCATACGCGGCATTGCCGAGCGAAGCGGCATTGCCGCTCGCTAGTTCAAAGGGTCCGCCGTCAACGCTAATTTCGACTTGGGAAATCGGAGTGGTGGCATCTTGGGCAATGCCGCCAAGCGTCAAAGATGCGCCCGCGCGCGCAAAAGGCATCGCCGCGAATTGCGAGGTGGGCAGATCGGCGTCAATCGTCAACTCGTACGCGCTATGATTCAAAACGTGGGCTAGCGGTGTGGTCGCGGGAACACCATCGTAAAGAGTCGCGGACGCGTCATTATTGATGGCGATGCGTCCGGTGGACGCGTTGCTGGCGATTTTCAGATTCAGCGTCGGCGTGATGGCGCTATTGCCCAAGATAAAACTTTGCGTAAACGAATTCGCGCCGCCAGACTGAAATTGAATTTGACTTGGCAGCGCGGCGGTAATCAATCCCGACGCATAAATTTGATTCGCGCGCTGGTATGCGCCGGGCTGCAATTTGTTTTGCAGCGTCATGGTATAGACAAACGTGTCGCCGGGTCCAAGAAAGAGATTGCCTTGGCGCGTCTCGGCGCGCAATTCCAATGGATTGGCGTCAAAGACGCGCGCGTTCAAGCCGAGCGTAAACGCGTCCGTTTGCGCGCGCGCAGCCCCCTGCGCCTTTTTCGTTTGATTGCGACGCGCGACGGCAGCGACGCTGTCCGCGCCGCCAACAGCTTCGGAATAATCGTCAAATCCGTCGCCATCCGTATCAGGCGCGAGCGGATCGGGATATACGCGCGTTTGTTTGCCGGGCGCATAGGTAAAATTAAAACCCGCCAGTTCGGTTCGGTCTACAATGCCGTCGCGGTCGGTATCGGCGCGCAGCGGATCGAGTCCATAAATCAATTTTTGCGCGTCGGCAAGACCGTCGCCATTGGTATCCGCGCTAGTCGGGTCAATGCCTTTTTCTAGCTCTACCGCGTCCGGCACGCCATCATTGTCTGTATCGAATTTCGTATCGTCAGGATCGAGACCGCCGAACGCGCGCGCCATCAAACCATCACCATCATGGTCGCGTTGGGTTTTGAAAATATATCCCGAGTGCGTGGTGAAACAGGATGTCTTGAACAGAGGGCGCGGCGGCACAAGACTCTGAAAGCCGGCAAAAAACGGCAGACACACTTGATTTGATACGCCGCCCGCCCAATCCATTTTATAAAACGCGTCGAGGGTGCGCGGAAAAATATCAAAGACGACGATACTGCCGAGGTCGCTCGTATTGTCGCCGCGCGTCGTGGTGTAATCGCATTTACCGACCCAACAGCTATAGCCCATCACGGCATAGCTCATTTTCAAATAGAGGGGACTGGCGCGATTCAAGCCCGCCTCAAAAGTGATAGGATTGCTCGTCACATGATCGGTTTTGGTTGCCTGCCAACCGCCGCCGCTCTTGCGCTGCACATTCTGCCATGCATTGGGCATTTCATTACGATTAGAACGCAACGACGCGTTCTTGTCGGTGGTGAGTTGATACTTGAAGGTGGATTCGCGGAGATCGTTGCTGCTGAAAAAATGATCGCTGCTGTAAAATTCAAAACTGCGATACTTGTGATAAAGATTGGTTTGAATGTCCGCGCTATACGTGATGGAATTGTCCGCGCGCATTCCTTTGCTCGCGTCCGCGAGATGCAGTTTGAGATTTTTTATTTGCACCAGGTCGGAATTGCCGGCGCTATCCTTGTGCGCGAAATCAATCGTCGCGCCGCCTTTATAAATAAAATCCGCAATCGCCGCCGTGATTTCGCCCACCACACCCCAACACGCGCCGCCGACGCCGCCTTGGCAGAGCAGCACAAGCAGCACGTCAATAAAGCCGATGATGGCGGTGATAATCGCGCCGATGACAAACGCGCCGAGCGCGAACAAAAGAATCGCGACGATCGTGCCAGCGATAGCTTGCGCGACGACAGTGTTGAATTCGGGCGAACCGAATTTAAGATGATTCGAAAAAATATCGTACAGCGCCAAACCCCACGGCAGCGAGAGGTCAAAAAAAAGTCCGACGCCGCGCGCGTATTTTGAGACGCCAATGAGTTCGGAATTCGCGCCCAGCGTTTTGGCGGCATTGCCGAATGATAGTTCGCCCGCCGACGAAAGCGCTCGAAATATATTCTTGACCGCAATGAGCGGCGTGACCGCGAGCGAAATGAATAAACCGAACGCGAGCAAAGCTTGGCCTGCGATGATGAGACCTTGATTGCCCGTCGCCAAGCCCGCCGCGTACAACCCGCCGCCCGCGAGCAGAGAAACAATCGTCAGCGCCGCCACAACCGAAGTAAAACGCTGTCCATTCGACAACGTTTCGCCATTAATCGGTTTGCCCGTCGCGGCGTCCACCTCGATATTCAAACGGCGCATTTTGCGCGCCAGCGACGAAAATGTATTTTCGATTTCAATATCTTTGAGCGTTTGGCCGCGCTTGAGCAAACCGAGATATTGATACACCTCGCGCGCTTCGATGCCCATCGCGTTGCGAATGCCGAACGCGACATCGTACTGTGTCGTGACAAAGACGAGCAGCGCTTTCGCGCTCTTGGCGCCAAAAACAATGCGATTCTTGACCTGCGAATCGCTGTTCAACTGCGCGCGGTTAAACAGCGGCGTATCGCCGATTTGAATCACTTGCGAGATGCCGCTGAACCATGCCGCGTATTGCAATTTGAACAATTCAATTTTGCCGGCGGTGACATCCGCCGTATCGGCGAGGTCCGCAACGCCTTGAAAACGACGGTCCAATTCCGCGCCGTACGTCACCATATCGAGCGGACGCCACGCGCCGGATTGACGCGTATAGGGCGCGACATTTAAACCTGCCACCCATTGCGGCGACGCCCAATTCATATTTACATTGACTTGCGAACCTGTCCACTGCACGCCCGCGTCGGCGCGAGCTTGCGGCGAATCGCTGACCACGCGGAAATTGTCTTCGTACACGTACAGCAGCGTCGGCGTAATCGGCGCGGCAGCGCTCCATGCGGGCGTAAATTGCGCGTTCAAAACATTTTGCGCCTCGACCGAACCGATATTCGCCACTGCCAAATCGCGATGGTCGTAATGTTTGGTCGTCACTC
This sequence comes from Anaerolineae bacterium, assembly GCA_021463195.1. Classification (GTDB taxonomy): domain Bacteria; phylum Chloroflexota; class Anaerolineae; order UBA4142; family SHND01; genus SHND01. The sequence goes on along the minus strand of JAJTXZ010000056.1, from coordinate 21,020 downwards.
GCAAGCTATTCAAGCCCCAACGCTGGTCATCAGACACGCCAGAATTTTTGGTCCAATCAAAACGGTCCTGCAGCATCGGCGCATTGACGCCGCGACCATTCACCGTCAAATCGGGTTTGCCGTCGCCGCCGAGACAAACGCCCGCCGCGTCTGTATTTTCACAATCGCGCGGCGTAAGCAATGCCAAATCCAGCCCGGTGACAAGCCGCGTCAAATCGGCGTCCAGATTGAGATTGTCAGTTTTGGCAGGGTCTTGATAAACAAGCGCGTAATCAGTCCCGCGATTTTCGCGCACGTTCAAACCGGTCAATGTAAAATCGTCGTAATACGTTTGCGTAATCTGAAGTTGATTATGATAATCCACGCCGTTTTTGACGTACGATTTGCAGACCGAACCCTCCGTGTCCTGACACACATCCACCAACATCTGCACGACCCAAACGAGCCGCGCCTGATGCGCGCCGCCCCACGCGCCTTGCGCTGGAGCTTGATACAGCATCTTGCCATAAAACGCGACTCGGTCGCCGGTCTTGTCATCCTTGACCAGTTGCAGCGGCACATAAATATATTTGTTTGAGGTATCTACTTTGCTAAAAATGCCGTACGCGCTCAACGCGCTGCTGTTGGGAATATTCGCGCTCGACAGCGGCGCGCGAATTTCGAGCATCGGCACAAGTTTAATGTCGCCGTTATTGTCCGGATTCATCCGACAATTTGAACCGCCGCGCGCCATACAAACCGCGTAAAATGTTTTGGGCGCGTCCGACGCGTCATCGCGCTGAATTTGGCCCTCTTGATCGCCCGCAACCCAATCCAGCACATTGTAGGCGTACCACAAATGTTGCGGATTCGTCGGGCGAATTTGAAACTCGACGTAGGTCGGTTTGCTCGCGGCGAGATTATTAACGACGAGTGAAACCGGATTAGTTTCGCCGAATGTTTGCGCGTTCTTTTGCTGCGGCGTCAAATCCAGCGCATTCGGCACGCCATCGCCGTCCATATCGCGATCAAACAAATCGGGCGTAGCATCGCCATTGCTTGAAAACGCGCAGTTGGGATTGCCGTTCGTCAACTGACATTTCTGTCCGTCGAGCATGCCGTCATTCAGCGCGCTCGCTTTGAGCGGATCCGAGTACCAATGCTTGCCGCCAAAATCAAAACCGACGACCTCTAGCGCATCCGCCAAACCGTCGCTATCGGTATCGCCTTGCAGCGAATTTGTGCCGAGCAACACCTCTTCGCAATTCGTCAAACCATCGCTGTCGGAATCGAGCGCGGGTTGATTGACATCGCACACCGACGCATTGATAGCGGCGGCGACGCGCGCGTAATCTTGCGCCGAGACTGGCGCCGCAGCTGCCGCGCCATCGTCCGGCGCGCCGCCGCCCGTTGGCAGATTCAGCGGCGCGCGCAAAGAATTTTCCGTCCGCGCGGCATCGTACGCCGCGCGCAGCGGGTCAACCTGCGGTTTAGTTTCGTTCGCTTGCTGAATTTTTTGCGTCGCGTCCTGAAAATTTTGCTGCGCGGTTTGTTGCGCTTGTTGCGCGGCAGCTTGCGCGTTTTGTTCAGCGCTGAACGCGCTCGCCTGCTGCGCTTGCATCAGCGGCGACGCTTCCATCGAAACAATGACAAAAATGACCAGCGCGTTGTACACAAAACGCTTGTGGTGAAAACGAAAAAAGAAATAGAGGAGCAGCGCCACGACCGCTAACGCGCCCAACGCCGAAATATTCCGCGCCAAAATATGCGTCGCTGCGTTGGCGCCCGCATCCGTCCATTGACGCGCCGCGTCATACGCGAACGCGCCCAACGCGCTCGCGTACGCGCCAAATTCTTCCGTCCGTTGATACGGAAAATTTTCAACCGCAAGCGTCCAGAAATTTTTGCCGTTTTGATACTGGACATAATTGGGAAAATCGCTAAATACGGTCGTGATGCGCGCGCGTACGATATAATCATTCTGCGGCGGAAATTCCAAGTTGGCGACAAGACGCAGCGGCAAACCATCCTGACCCACCCAAAATTCGCCCGTGCCGCGCAAATTTTTATATTGTTCCGTCAGTCCAACCTGAAGTCCATACGGCAGCGCGCCTTGCTGCTGTAAACGCGCTTGCGTCTGTGCGCGCACATATTCGGCAAAACCCGCGCCATTCAAATCGAACGTATAGCGCGTGAACGTGACGTCGTCGCGCGTTTCATGCCCAACGTTCTGAACATTTTGCGCGCCCGCGAGGAATGCCATAAAGTCGCCTTCGGGCGCGATGCCTTCGGTGAAATTGCCGATGGCTTGCCAAGCTTGCTCGCCGCGGCGCCCAAACGCGCGTCCATTTTCGAGTCTGAACTGCGCGGCGGATTCTCGCAGCGCGACGCTGCCGCCATCATCCCATAGCGAAAATTCAAGCCGCTTGGCATCGAGCTGCGTAACGCCTTCGATATGATACGCATGTTCCACGCTGCTGCGCCCGATATTGCCCAGCTCTGCGCGCGGCACATCCGACTCGACAATATCGGAACGAAAGGCATAACCGCCGGCGGCGCGCGCATTGTTCCACGCGTTTTGCGTTTGGCGCGCCGGCGTGGCGTTCCACCACTGCGCGCCAAATAAAATCAAAGCGGCGACGACGCTCGAAAATAAAATAACGCCCAAAACGCGGAACGTGGATTTGGTCATGACGGAATCCAACAATTTACAAAGCGACAACTCGCAAAAAAATATTCGCGAAATCAATACCCGTGTCAAACGCATCGCGAGTTTCAAATTCGCGCGCGATGCCTGCGCTTGACAAAGAGATTAAACATAAAACTATTTTAACTATTGCTACTTTAACGCGAGCTGGGATACAAACACAGTGACGCGACGCATTCCGCCATATGACACGCGTCATATCAAGATATGACTGTCGTCATGCGTCAGCTTGACAAATTTCCTACCCTTGCAACGTAAGATGTGCTAAACTTGATGCGCCATGAAGTTTTTACTATCCGCCGCGCAGCCCGCGCAATTAGAGTCAGGCCTTATTCAAGTTTTGCGCGTGGTCGTCGTCGCGGTATTGATTTTGCAGCCCTTGACCCGACGCGGTTTTGGCATCTGGCTTGGCGCGAGCGCGCCGCTACCAGTTTATTTTCTTTTGACCTTGCCGCTGCAACTACTGATCATTGCTTTGGTCTGGACGCCATGGTTCGCTCACAATTTGGGGCGCGCGTTTTTGCCGCTCGTCCTCGCGCTCGCGAGCTTTGCCATTATCTTTGATAAATTCGTCACTTTGAATTGGTTTATCGCGCCCGACGCGCGCGAACTGATTGCGCAGGGTTTTTTGCTCAGCGCATGGTTTACGCTCCAGATGGTGACTTTTTTCGTCGCGTGGCAGTACAACATGGGCGCGGTCATGTTCACGGGCATTACGTTGACATTGCTCGACAGCGCGCTAACGCTGCCATTTATCAATCCGAGTGGATCGCTCTATCCATTCTTTATCAGTCTAGTCGTGGCGCGGCTCTCGATCGTGACCGGCGTTTCGCTTGGCATCGCGTGGTTGATGCTGCGGCAGCGCGCGCAGCGCGCGCAGTTACAGTCCGCCAATGAAAAGCTCGCGTTCGCCGCGACGACCGGGGAACAACTCGCGGTCAGTCGTGAGCGCAATCGAATGGCGCGCGAGCTACACGACACGCTCGCCCATTCCTTATCGGCGGTTAGCGTCCAATTGGAAGCGGTCAGCGCGCTATGGGATGACGAGCCGCATGAGGCGCGCAAGATTTTAGAACAGGCGACGCGCAGCGCGCGTAACGGACTTACCGAAGCGCGCCGCGCGCTGCACGAATTGCGCGCCAGTCCGCTCGATGATTTAGGTTTGCCTCTCGCGCTGCGCGCGCTGGCGGAATCGGCTGCCGCGCGCGCGGGCTTGCGCTTGGAGCTGACGCTGCCGTCAAGCGCGGACGGTTTGCAGCCGCAGGTCGAACAATGTATTTATCGCGTCGCGCAAGAGGCGCTGGAAAACGTGATCCGTCACGCGCGCGCGCGCCACGTGGCGGTAACATTTGAGCAACGCGCGCAGCAATTTACGCTGCGCGTTACAGATGACGGTATTGGTTTTGAGCCTGCGCGCGTCAACACGCGCGCTATCATCAGCGGACATTATGGCTTGCGTGGAATGCGCGAGCGCGCTGCCATGGTGGGCTGCCGCTTGTCGGTCCGCAGCGCGCCGCAGCGTGGCGTCTGCGTCATAATGGAAAATGGCTTGGAAGGACACGGCGTATGATTCGAGTCTTGATTTGTGACGACCAAGATGTGGTGCGCGAAGGTTTGCACGCGATTCTGCGAACAGCGCAGGGAATCAGCGTCATCGGTATCGCGGGCGACGGCGCGACAGCAATCGAGTTGACGCTCAAGCACAAACCCGACCTTGTGTTGATGGATTTAAACATGCCGGGCATGACAGGCATTCAGGCGACACGCATAATTCGCGAAAAAGCGCCCGAAGTGCAGGTCTTGGCGCTGACGACCTACGACGCGGACGAATGGATTTTGGACGCTATCCGCGCGGGCGCGGCGGGCTATTTGCTCAAAGACACACCGCGCGCCGGACTTGTCCAAGCTATCGAAGGCACCTACGCGGGACAAACTTTTGTGGATCCAGCTATCGCCGGAAAATTATTCTCGCATGTCGCGCGCGCCACCACCTTGGCCGAGACAACGATTACGGCATCGCTCAACCCGCGCGAACATGAAATTTTAAAACTGCTGGCGCGCGGCATGTCAAACGCTGAAATCGCCGCGCAATTATTTTTGTCCGAAGGCACCGTGCGTAATTACGTGAGCTCGCTCTTTAGCAAACTGAACGTCAACGACCGCACGCAAGCCGCCGTCATCGCGCTGCGCTATGGTTTGGCGGATTAAAAAATTTTCCGCGCCGTCAAGTCACGGCAAAAAACGCTTGGGAATTTTGCACACCATCGTGAATGCCGGATCATACACATTTCCCACTTTATATTTTACGCATTGCCCCAGCAGCACACTCGCGCCCGCCGCATCCAAACCATAATCGCTCACAAGCCAACGATGCATTTCCGTCGTCGCGATTTGCAGCGCGTAATCGAGCGGACGCGCGTTGCCGACCGCGAAAATAAATTCCGCGTTCTCGCCGCGCGGCGTATTGATTTTTTTATTTTTCAAAACGCGCGTCGTGAATTGCGCGTCCATCGAAATTTCAATCCCCGTGCCGGCGATTTCGCCATCGCCTTGCGCCGCGTGACCATCGCCGAGAAAAAATAACGCGCCCGGAACAAACACCGGAAAATAAACCGTTACGCCTTGCGTAAAACCGTTATAGTCCATGTTGCCGCCATGTTCGGCGGATGTGACACTTGAAATCGCCTGCCCGTCCCACGGCGCGACGCCAAAACAGCCGAGCATCGGCGCGAGCGGCGCGACAAAGTTCTCCAAGCCGCGCAGAGACGGCGTCGTCACGCGCGCAACCCATTCCTTTGTATCCACGTGCCAGTGCGCCAAATCGCGCGGCGGCAGCGCGCGCGCATATTCGGGCGTCACCACATTCGCCGCCAGCGCCGCGCGCGACCAGCCCCACGTCCGATTCGGCGTGATTGAATCCAAATGCACCATGAGCGTATCGCCCGGCATGGCGCCCTCCACAAAAAACGGCCCCGTCAGCGGATTCGGTTCAGCGGTGATAATCTGTCCCGTCGCGTCATAGCCGTTCGCGTCAACGGTTGTAGTAATCACCGTATCGCCATCCGCGATACGCAGCGCGGGTGTATGCGAACCGAGCGTGACATGATAACGCGTTGGGACATAACGATGAATGGTCATGGCAAATTCTCTTTTCATTTATATTTTTTACGCGCCGCCATCGTAATATTTTTTCAATTTTTCGCAAGCGCGGTTTCTTTATTTTTTCCATATTGACAAATCAGAACGCTTGTGCTATTCTATTTTCACAAGACGTTGCGCGTCTTGGCACAGACAAACCATCGTCCCTTGACAAAATATTTCCTGAAACGATTCACGATGGTTGCGGACAAATGCGGCGCAAACGCATTTTGCGCGGCATTGTCCCGATGGAGGCAGAGACAAAATGACGCGCGAACAAATTCTCCAAATTTTGCGCGCCACGCCGAACGTCGGCAAGGTGGCGCATGAAGAGTTTGCCGATTATGTCGTCGCCCTCACCCAGCGGCGGCGCGGCGAAGATGGTTGGCAGAACACCGAACATCCCTACATGACGGTGGATGGCAAACTCGCAATGGCAAATCAAGACCACGCCCGCCAAGACAAGCGCCTCGATTTTGGCGCGCCCATCGTGCTAGTGGACAATGAAGAACAACTGACCTTAATGGTCAGCGTGACGAGCGAATGTTATGGCGCGCGGCACGGCATCGCCACTTCGCGGCGTCTCGGCGGCACGGCGGCAGAACGCGAATTCCCGTGGGAAGTCGCGGAAACCTCTGCCACCGGGCGCGCGCTCTCGATGTTCGGTTACGGTCTATTCCCCGGTTCGGGTCTCGCATCCGCCGAAGATATGCTGCGCGTCGGCAACAATGACACGCAACGCGGCAGCGGCGAACGGCGCAGCGGACAGCCGTCAACTCGACCATCCTTGAACGAAACCCACGCGACATATGCGCGCGCGCATCCGCCGCTCTCGCCAATACAGCGCGCCAAGCTCATCGAACTGTGGCGCAACTTGCGCGGCGGCGGCGAACTCGACGCGACCGAAGGATTGGAAAAACTTTTTGTCGCGAATTTCAAACACGGCTTGGCGGACGCAACGTACGAAGAAGGCGCGCGGCTCACCGGACAACTGCTCGGCGAAATTCGTCAGCGCGCGCCGCAGAACGGCTAGAGCGAATTCCTGTCTAGTCTCGGGTACAAGACCCTTTGGTTTCCATGAACCCCAAGGGTCTATAGCAAAACAATCTCTCGACAACAATATCTCTGCCAAAATGGTCAAGCGGGTGACATAGTACGATGTAATCAGCGTCGCGCGCTCGCGCGCGGTATGCCGAAAATAACCGAGCTTGGCGGCGTTAGAGAACGCTACCTACGCAGGTACCTAACGATTTATACCTGATGTTACGCAGTAGTAGGGCAAATTTGAAATTTGCCGTACTACTGCGCGCTATTTTTTAGCGCATGTGCGTAACGTGAGTTATAAATTAGCGCAGGGATTAGACAATACAAGGAGTGGAATATGGCGTTACCCGATATGATTGGCATGATCGTGCGCGATATGCACGCGACGCTAGATTTTTATCGCGCGCTCGGTTTGGATATTCCGGCGCAAGCGGAACAAGAAGATCACGTCGAGGTTATTACGCCAAATGGCTATCGTCTCGCGTGGGATACCGAAGAGATGGTCAAAGGTTTCAATCCTGAATGGTCCGCGCCAAACGGTTCGCGCATCGGCATCGCGTTTTTATGCGACAACCCGGCAGAGGTTGATGCGACGTACGCGCGCTTGATCGCGCGCGGCTATCGCGGACGCAAAGCGCCGTGGGACGCATTTTGGGGACAACGTTACGCGCAAATCTTGGATCCAGACGATAACGTGATTGCTTTGTTTGCGCCGTTGTAACAGCGGCGCAAACAAAGCAAGAAACTGTAGTCTGGCGAAAATGATGTAATGCGATCATGGAACGCCTTCTGAGTAGAATGGCACAAAGCCAATCTACTGGTTCCAACAGGAGGTCATCCCATGCTCACTCGGATTTTACACAATTCTCCATCCGGAAGCCCTGAACAGCAAAGATCTCAACGCCGTGTTGCAGCGATTTCTCCGTCTCGACGCGCAAGCCCACGCGGGCATACATTGAGTGAAAGCCAAGTCCGAACGGATCGCAAAGCAGCATTTGCCATCCGACGCTGCTTTGCGCCCTCAGGTCATCGGGACGAATAAACTTTTAAGGTTCAGTTGGCGAATTTTCGCCAGACTACAATACCAGTACTTTAAACGGATTTTTTCGCAAGTTCACGCGACGGCGAATACGCGCACGGGTTGCGCTTTGCCTTTAATTTCAATTTCCCCTTTTTCGATCACCGCAATCGTTCCGTCCAACCCGGCGCGCGTTCGTTCGTCCAGCAAGATTATTTCGCCCAACACTTTGGTTTGTGATTCCAAACGCGCGGCGAGATTCACGGTGTCGCCAACGCAGGTATAGGTGGCGCGACGCATTGTGCCGGTGTAGCCCGCGATCACTTGTCCCGACGCGATGCCGATGCCAATGCGAATGGGTTGCCGCTTTGCGACGACCTGTTCTTGGTTGAACAGTTCGATCAATTCCACCATCTGCTTGGCGGCGCGCACCGCCGCTTGACGATGATCGGCGCGTTCGATGGGCGCGCCAAAAATTGCCATCAATCCATCACCCACCATTTGATTCACAATCCCGCCTTCATTGCCAATCGCGTCCATCATCAACGTATAGTAATTGTTCAATAGTTCGATGGTCTCCGCCGGAGATTGCGCTTCCGCGATGGTGGTAAAGGAGCGAATGTCGCAGAACATTGCGGTTGCCTCGACATACTTGCCGCCGAGCGCAAAGCCGCCCGTCAATAAATCTTCCGCGACTTGTTCCGTTGCAAATTTGCTCAACAACTCGGTGCGTTGCCGCATCAATTCACGCTGTTGATCGCGCAGGTTCTTTTTTTCGAGCGACGCATTGAGCCGCGCTTTGAGCAAAACGGGATTGATCGGCTTGTGCAAATAATCTTCCGCGCCGAGTTCGATGCATTTCACCACGCTGTCAATTTCGTCGAGCGACGAAGTAATGATTACGGGAATCTCGCGCAGATGAATATCGCCGCGCAATTTTTCCAAAACTTGATAGCCATCGAGCTCGGGCATTTCCACATCGAGTAAAATCAAATCATACGCATCGCGCTGAATCATTTCCAACGCTTGCCTGCCGTTTTCGGCAAACGTGACCCTGTGCCCCAATTGCTCTACGCCGCGCGAGAGCAAGAGGCGATTCATGCGATTGTCGTCAACGATGAGGATTTGGCTCATCGTTTTTGCTCCAACGCCGCTTTCACCTTTTCGTACTCGCTCTCTACGCCCGCAATTTTTTCCTCCGCGCCGTGCAAATTTCCCGCGCGCGCCATCCTCTCCAATTCCTTTGCTTGTTCCGCCAATTTCAACGCGCCGAAATTGGCGCTGTTCGATTTCAAGCTGTGCGCGGCGCGGCGGAAGGCGTCAATATCATTTACGCCGTACGCGCGTTTCAGCTCTGCGATGAGTTGCGGCGAGTCTTCCAAAAAGGTGTCAATCAATTCGCCCATGAAATCCGCGCCCATTGTCGTTTTGAGATTTTGAAAGGTCGTCTCGTCCAGCGCGCCGTCCGTCGTCTGTCGTCGGTCGTCCGCCCGCCGCGCTTTCGTTTTCAACAACGCCGCGACGAGTTCCTCCACGCGAATCGGTTTCGTCAAATAATCGTCCATGCCCGCGGCGAGACACATCTCGCGATCGCCTTGCATCGCGTTCGCCGTCATCGCAATAATGCGCGGACGTTCATTACGCGCGTAGCGTTGGTTGATTTGACGCGACGCTTCGAGTCCGTCCATGTCGGGCATCTGCACATCCATCAAAATCGCATCATACGTTTGTCGCTCCAGCGATTCAAGAACTTCGATGCCGTTTGCGGCAACGTCCGCGCGATAGCCCATTTGCTGCAAGAGTCGCAGCGCGAGTTTTTGATTCACCGCGTTGTCTTCGGCGAGCAAGATGCGGAGCGGATGTTTTTGCGCCAATGCAGAGTCGAGCGCCATTTTTGTTTCTCCTGCGGGCGCGGTGGTTGCTTCTTGCGCGAACAGATTTACCAGCGTGTCGTACAACTGCGATGGTTTTATCGGTTTGCTGATTTGCGCGGCGAATAATTCGGCTTGTTCACGGTGTCCGATGGAACTGAACAAGACAAGCGCGAGATTTGAGAGTCGAGAATCGAGATTGCGAATCGCGTGCGCGAGTTCCACACCATCCATCTCTTGCATGTGCATATCGAGAATGGCGAGGTCGAACGGGTCGCCGCGTTGAATCCAACTCAACGCTTCGTGTGGCGATGCAGTGTCGCGCGTCAACATCCCCCAATTGCGCAAATAGGTGACGAGAATGCGGCGATTGGTCGCGTTGTCGTCCACGATGAGCGCGCGTTTTTCATTCAATAACGGCTGCGCGCGTTCCAAATCGCGGCGCGGGCGCAACGGCGTCGCCAATGCTTCGGCTTTGATGGTGAAATGGAATGTCGCGCCATGCCCTTTGCCCGCGCTCTCTGCCCACATCGTTCCGCCCATCATTTCGACCAAGCGTTTCGAAATGACTAGTCCCAAACCCGTCCCGCCGTACTTGCGCGTGGTGGAGGCGTCGGCTTGCGAAAAGGATTGAAAGAGGCGCGCGTGTTGCGTGGGCGTAATGCCGATGCCGGTGTCGCGGACAGAAAAGTGGAGATTGGAGATTGGAGATTGGAGATTGGACACCGCAGTTGCACGTTCAACTTTTAACTTTTCACTCTTGACTTCCAGAACCACCTCACCCTGTTCGGTAAATTTCACCGCGTTGCTCAACAAATTCAACAGCACTTGGCGCAAACGCGTCGCATCGCCGATGATGGTTTGCGGCACATCCGCGTCGAATTGGTATGCGAGGTCGAGACCCTTTTCCGCCGCGCGCGTGGCGATGAGGTCGAGCGCGCCTTCGACCGTTTCGCGCAAATCGAGCGGTTGATTTTCGATTTCCATTTTGCCCGCTTCGATCTTGGAAAAGTCGAGAATGTCATTGATGATGGTCAAAAGCGCGTCGCTGCTGCCGCGAATAATTTCGGCGTACTCGTGTTGTTCGTCGTTGAGCGGCGTGTCGAGCATCAAGCCGCTCATGCCGATAATGGCGTTCATCGGCGTCCGAATTTCGTGGCTCATTGTCGCGAGGAAGGAACTCTTGGCGGCGTTCGCCTCTTCCGCTTCACGGCGCGCGCTTTCTTTTTCCGAAAAGAGGCGCGCGTTTTCAATCGCAATGACAGCTTGGTCGGCGAATGTTTTCAACAACGCGATTTGTTTTTCATCAAACGGCTCGGGCGATTTGCGCATGATAACAATTACGCCGAGTGATTCATCCTCGCGCAACAGCGGCGTCGCCAAAACGGTTTGAACGCCGATTCGTAAATTCATTTCTTTGGCGAGTTTCCATTCGTCATCGGAGGCATTTGCCAAATCGGCAACTTGGACGGTGCGTCGTTCGAGGTGAGCGCGTCCACCCACCATTTGGCGATGCAGCGGCGCGCGGCGCTGCGCGACGGAGAGCTCGTCAATGTCGGTGCCTGAAGCGACGACCAGCCATTCCCCCTTCGCGCGCACGATAAACGCGTCATCGGCTTGACACAACTGCGCCGCATAATCCGCAATCGCGTCCAGCACCGGTTTTTCATCGCCGGGCGATTGACTGATGATGCGCAAAATCTCACTCGTCGCGGCAGATTCGCGCGCGCGGCGTTCGGTCTCATCGAGAAGCCGATGGCTTTCGTCAAACAAGCGCGCGTTTTGAATCGCGATCGCGGCTTGCCGCGACAAACCGACGATAAAATCCAAATCGCTCTGCACGAATGGTCCGCTGATTTCGCGGTCGCGCCACAAGACCATGATGCCGGTTACGACGCCGCGTAAAATGAGCGGCGCAAACATCATCGCTTCGGTTGCTTCGTCCTCTTCGGTGCCGGGCAGGACTTGGGCGCGCGGGTCATTGGTCGCGTCATTCACAATTTCGGCAATGCCTGTTTTGGCGATGTTGCCTGTGATACCTTCGCCCAGAAATAGCGCATCGCCTTTGTTGATGTCCGCGTACTTGCCGACGGCGACAACGGTGGGCAACGAACCATCGGGCTGGACCAGACGAATCGAGACATCGCGCGCGTTCAAAACATTTTTCGCGTGCGTGACGATTTGCTCCAGCACCGTGTTCAAGTCGAGCGTCGCGGAAATTTCGCGTCCGATTTCGGTGAGCGCAGTCATTTCGTTCGCGCGGCGCGTCGTCTCGTCAAAGAGGCGCGCGTTCTGCAATGCCACGCTCATTGAAGATGTAATCGTCGTTAGCAACCGCACAGCCGATTCATCGAATGCGTTTTCGCGGTCGAGGTCTTGCAAACTGATGATGCCCACAACTTGGTCCCCGCTCAAGATGGGTACGCCCAACCATGCCTTGGGCGCTTCGCCCGCCAACACATCAGTCATGCCCAACGCGCGACAACGTTCAATAAAATTTTCATTGATGACGAGCGCGTGGCGCGTGCGAATGATTTCGGCGCGTAACGGGTCTGGCGGCGATTCCGACGCTGCTTGAAAACGCTCTCCCCGTTCCACTATGTAACGATGGTCCATGCGATTGGCTCGCGCTTCATAAAGACTAATCACCATCGTGGGCGGACCAAAAATCTCATGGAATTTCGCTCCGACCAAATCAATAATCCCTTGAAAGTCGAGCTGCGAAGCCAGTCCCTGCTGAATGCGGTTGATGATTTCCGATTCCGCCGCGCGCTGATTCGTTTCATTCAACAAGCGCTGTGAATCGTCGAACAGACGCGCGTTGTGAATGGCGATGCCTGCTTGGCGCGCCATGCCGTCGAGGAACACCAAATCTTCGGCAGAAAAAATTGCGTCGTCCGCGTCACGCCACGCGGCAATCGCGCCGCTCACCTGGTTCGCGCTAAACAAGGGCGCGACAATCAATTTCTCGCCTTGCGCGGTCGGACTGGTGCCAGGCAGATGAATCGCGCGCGGGTCAGTGGTGGCATCGGGGATGGCTTCCGCAATCCCGTTTTGCGTGATGCTCCCAATCAAACCGTGTCCGAGACGCGGGCGAAAGGCAAGCACTGCGTCGGCGGTCGCGCCGTTCGCGGAAATCGCGCGCAGGGTTTTGCCATCCGCCTCTATCAAGAACACCGCGCTCGTGGCGGCGCGCAACACGTTGCGCGCGTTTTGCGTGACGCGTTCCAACACGGTATTCAAATCGAGCGAGCCAGAAATTTCGCGCCCAATGTCGGTGAGCGCGGACATTTCATTCGCGCGGCGCGTCGTTTCGTCGAGCAAGCGCGCGTTCTCAAATGCCACGCTCAAACTGCTGGCGAGCGTTTGCAGCAAGCGGAAATCCGATTCATCAAACGCGTTTTCGTGGTCCACATTTTGAATCGAGATTGCGCCGCGCGCTTCCTCGCCAACGACGAGCGGGACCCAAATTCCCGACTTGCTCACTTCACCGCCGCCGAGAATGAATGACCCGACCTCAGCCGCGCGTGCGAGCATATCTTGATTGACCATCAACGGCTGGCGCGTCCGCATGACGAACGGGGCAAAGCCCCTGTCATCCAGGGGTTGCGCGACTTCAGTTAGACGCTCACCTTTCTCGTAAATGTAGGGATAGTGTAGCAAGTTAGTCTGGCGGTCGTAGGTGGAGATAATAACGGCTTGTGCATCGAACGTATCGCGAATTTTGTCGCCCACGAGGTCAAAGATGGCTTGAAGGTTTAACTGCGCTGCCAAACCTGCTTGGACGCTGTTGATGATGGCAAGTTCTTCGGCGCGTTCTTCGGTGATTTTCAAGAGCCGCTGCGTTTCATCAAAGAGGCGCGCGTTCTCGAGCGCGACGCCCATGGATGCCGCAACCGTGCTTAATAAACGCACGTCCGAATCGCTAAAGGCGTATTCTTTTTCGTAATCTTCGACAATGATCGAGCCAACCACGCGGTCACTGCCGATGATTGGCACCGTGACACTGGATTTGCTGATGTCAGTGTCGGGTATGTGGGTAACAAGCATCGCCTCGCGTTCTACATTCGTGTTCTGCACAAACGGCTGACGCGTTTGCAGTATCTTTTCAAACGTGCTTACCGGCGGTCGCGGCGGGACGGTTAAACGCTGCCCGTGTTCAAATTCGTAAAGGTAATGTACGAGATTCGTCTGCGCGTCGTACCAGCGAATGCCGATTTCGTCCGTCTTGAGTACTTGGCGTAATTTATCGCCAACCAAATCCACAATCGCTTGAAAATCCAACTCGGCGGCGAGACCTTGCTGAATCGAATTGATGATTTGCAGTTCCGCGACGCGTTCTTGTTCGGCTTGAAAGAGGCGCGCGTTTTGGAGAGCGACGCCCAAACTGCCTGCGAGCGATTGGAGGAGCCGCACATGGGAATCGGTGTACACATTCTCGCGCTCCCAATTTTGCAGCGCGAACCCGCCGATATATTCGCCGTTGAGCAAAATCGGAACGCCGAGCCATGCTTTTGGACTGGACTCATCGCTCACATTTACCATGCCGTATTCTTGCGCGCGTTCGTCAAAGTGATTGTTGATGACGAGCGGCGCAAGCGTTTTCTTGACGCGCGCTTGTAGTCCTCTCTCGCCAAGCGGAAACGAGACGTCTGGAATCCGTTTGCCGTTTTCAAAAATATAAGGCACCTGAATCATGTCGCTGGCTCGGTCATAAAAACCGATGGAGACGTTTTCACCGACAAAGAGTTCGGTGAGTTTATCGCCTACCGCATCTACGATGCCTTGAAAATCCAATTTGGACGCAATCGCGCTTTGCACATTGTTGAGAATGGCGAGTTCGTCCACGCGCGCGTTCAATTCCTGTGTGCGTTCGGAAACTTTTTGCTCCAGCCCTTCGAGCCAGCGCGCATTGTCCAACGCCACCGCTGCTTGATTCGCCAACATGCCGAGCATGTCGCGGTCGGTCTCGTTGAATTGTCCGTACACGCTGCCCAGGTCGCAATACAAAAAGCCGAGCAAGTTGTTTTGCGCGAAGAGCGGAGCGACGATGACGGATACCTCTCCCCTAGCCCCTCTCCTACGAGGAGAGGGGTTGGGGTGAGGTGTTACCAACTGCGCTACGCGGGAACGACGCGCGCGGGCAATGGATTCTGCCGCGTCGCGCATCACCTTTTCAATCTTTTCGCCTTGCGGCACGAGTGAGCCAACGAGCGTGGACGAATTTTCATTTTCCAAAATGAGCAGCACGCGTTCCGCGCCGCTCAATTCGGTGGCTTGCTCAATCAAAAATTCATACAGTTCCGCTGCCGTCCGCAGTTCGTTCAGCCGCAAGCCCGAATCCACCAAGCGTTGAAACGGTTCGCGCAAGTTGGCGGCGCCCGCGCGATGCGCGTACAATTTTTCGGGCGCGAGTTTGCGCGTGTTGCCGTCTTTTAGCCACGCGGCAATGATTTCGCGGTGGACCATCACTTTGTTGAGATAGTTGCGGCGCAAACCTTCATCGCTCAAACTCGCGATGCCGTTCAGCAAGAATTGATACGCCTGCTCCAACGCGGCGCGCGCTGGCTCGGTTTGTTGATTCGCGGTCAACGCCTGACTGTGCCGCCACCACAGTTCCGCTGTCGAAAACGTTTCCAGCGCGCTCAAGCTCTGCGCGCGGTGCAGGTCGGTGGCGCGCGTTGTGGCGGCGAGAGCAGCGGTGAGGTTGCCCGCCTTTAGATATGCCTCACCCAAAGCAGCGCCCGCCGCAATTGCGTAGGTCCTCGTTCCCGATTCGCGGGCGATGTCCGCCGCGCTGGAGGCGTTGCGGATAGCCGTCTGCGCGTCGCCCTCCGCGAGCGCGATCAAGCTCAAGGACCATGCTACCGCGGCTGACATGCTCGGGTCGCCCAGCGTTGGCGTCATTTCCGCGAGTTCGCCAAGATGGCGGCGCGCGTCCTCCATCTGCCCCATCCGAATTTCCGCATCTGCCAAATTACCGAGCGAATACGCCAAGTTCAGACGCGCGCCCATGCCGCGAGAGATTGTGACGCACTCTTGCTGCAAGCGCCGGGCGTGCGGATACAGCCCCAGCGCACTGTACGCAATGGCGAGATTCCCCTTCACGACACTCAGGCGATCCAGATAACCTGCTTGCTCAAATTGCACACTTGCTTGAGTGAGGAGTTTCAGCTGTTCGGCAATGTCGGGTTCTATGAATGTGAGGACGTTGAGCGCGTTGCCCGCGCCGTACGAATCACCAGTTTGCTGACACAATGCCAGCGCGGCGTGCGCCGTTTCGTGGGACTCGCGCGCAAGCCCTTGGAGTCGAAGCGTGAAGGCGACTACCCAGAGTGCGCGCCCCTCGCCCGAAAGGTTTCCGAGTTCGTGAAACAACTCGGCGGCGCGCCGCGCGTTTTGCAGAGCCGGCTCGCTCACCTGCGCGCGAAATTGCGCTTCGGCGAGACGGAAATAACTCTCGGCGCTGAGTGGCTTTTGCTTGCTCTGTAGTGCCGCTTTCAGCGCGCGAGTCGCGGTCTTGACGGCGGTTTGTAATTCGCCCATCCGCATTTGGACGAGCGCGAGGCGGTTCAAAGCTTGAGATTGGAGATTGGAGATTGGAGAATTGGTCTTTGCCAATTTCACCATCCTCTTGGCGTCTTGGGCGGCGAGGTCGAGTTGCCCTTGCGCTATGAAACTTTCGGCGCGCACATCAAGCGCGTCCAACTGCGCGGCAATGTCCAAGTTGGACTGGACGAGGAGCTGTGTACAGAGTTCAATCGCGCGCGCGTGCTTGCCGTTCCACGCGGCATCGCGCGCTTGTTGTAGTAAAGCGCGCGCAGCAGTGGAGGTTGAATTTTTGCGCGCGGCTGCTTTCGAAGCGCGCGCCGTTTGCTTGGAACGCAGGACGCGAGAAGATTTGGGCATGACGGGACTCGATTGTAAAGTTCGCGGCGCTTGCGCCGCGCCTGGCGTAAGGTTACTATACAATCCGCGTACGGGCAACCGCGTAACGGCTATTGTAGCAAAGATGTAATGCGTTGTCTGTCGCGGAGGTGACAGAGTGGTAGCTCATGCGGGAGGGAGGGCGAATGGAATTCGCAGCAACAAAAATACGAAACGCCCCTACAATACCTTTGCCAAAATGGCAAAGCGGGTGGCGTAGAAAGCGCTCTCTAGAGCGGTATGCTGAAAATAACCGAGATTTGGGGCGTTAGAGAACGCCACCTACGCCAAGGCGTAATAATTTGTAAAAGGTTTCAATCCTGAATGGTCCGCGCCAAACGGTTCGCGCATCGGCATCGCGTTTTTATGCGACAATTCGGCTGAGGTAGATGCGACGTACGCGCGCTTGATCGCGCGCGGCTATCGCGAACGCAAAGCGCCGTGGGACGCATTTTGGGGACAGCGTTACGCGCAAATCTTGGATCCAGACGATAACGTGATTGATTTGTTTGCGCCGTTGTAACAGCGGCGCAAACAAAGTAAGAAACCAAAACGGATTGGCACACATCGAGTGTCAGTCCGTTTTTTGATTCATCTGCGCTTAATGTGGCGGGCGTATTAAAGATAGAGGTTGACAGCGTCGGTTTCGTTTCAAACCGACAGGAGAAAATCAGCATGAAATGGTCGTGGAAGTTAGGTGAATTTTTAAACATTGGCGTTTATATGCACGCCACATTTCCGCTGCTGCTAGCGTTTGTCGCGCTGCCCATTTTGTTGGAAGGCGGCAGTCTGTGGGATGTGTTCGCCAGCATTGTATTTGTGTTAGCGCTGTTTGTCTGTGTCGTCTTGCATGAATACGGGCATGCGCTTGCGGCGCGGCGTTACGGGATTAAAACGCAGGACATTACCCTTTTACCTATCGGCGGCGTCGCGCGTTTGGAACGAATGCCGTCGAAACCGTCACAAGAACTTGTCGTCGCCGCGGCCGGCCCCGCGGTGAATATTGTCATCGCGGCGGGCTTGTTGGTCGTGATGGCGCTGGCGGGCGCAACTGTTCCCGCGCTCGGTTTGGGTTGGGGAAATGAATCGTTCGTCGAGCGCTTGTTCACAATCAATATCGTACTTGTGTTATTTAACCTCATACCCGCGTTTCCGATGGACGGCGGACGCATCTTGCGCGCGCTGCTCGCGACGCAGATGGATTATGCGCGCGCGACCAAAACCGCTGCGCGACTCGGGCAAGCGATTGCGATTTTGTTTGGCTTGGCGGGCTTTTTCGTGAACCCATTGCTCACCGTCACCGCGCTGTTTATCTTTATGGGCGCGCAAGCGGAATCGCAAATGGTTCAGCAGCGCAGTCAATTTGAAAATTACACTGTCGAACAGGCAATGCGCACAAACATTCGCGCGTTCGCGCCGTGGGAGTGGCTCGGCACGGCAGTGGATTCGATGATGGCGACAGGACAGCAAGACTTTGCGATTACGCAACATGGGCGCATCGTCGGCGTCTTGACCCGCGACGCGTTAATGCGCGGCTTGAGCGCGTTCGGCGCGAATGCGCCCATCAGCCAAGCGATGCTGTCCAACATACCGATAGTGGACGCCAATACCTCGCTCGCGGAAGCGTCAGAAGCGATGCAAGCGCATCAAATCGGCGTCTTGCCGGTGACCGTGAACGAAACGCTCGTCGGCATGTTGAACGCTGACAGTATCCGCGAATTTTTGCGCGTGCAGGCAGCGTTAAAAACCATGCGGCAGACAGAAACGCCGCGCGCGATTTGAAGAATGTGTCTCTCGCGCTTGCGTAAGCAAAACGCCATTCAAACTTGCCGCGACAAAAAACGCTGCGCTTGAGCGCAGCGTTTTTTTTATGGAATCACTTCGAGCGCATCCAATACAATAATCGAATCTAACGCTTGAGCGTTTTTTCTTCCGCGATTGATAATTTTCAAATTGTGCGGCCCAGGCGCCAAACCGCCGAACGTTTGCGCTAAATTAAACGTCACGTCCGTCGTATATTGGTCAATCACTCCGACCTTGACGCCGTCAATCCGCACTACCGCTTTGCCGCGATTGCGATAACCGATATACCAAACGCGGATTTGCGTTCCGATAAAATTGGATCCCAGCTTGATAGCCGCGCCTTTGGCGCCGCGCGCGTAATGATACGTTGCGTTGAACGCGCGCGCATCGCTGCCGACGCTCCAATTCGCGTTGTACGCAATCGCCGCATCCGTATCATCCATTTTATTTTCCGTCGGCGCAAGCGTTGGCGACGGCGAGACCATAGCCGTGGCGGTCGGCGTCGGCAAAGCAGGCGGCGCATTTGGCGTTTGAGTTGGCGTCGGCAAGGCGGTGGCGGTGAACGTTGGCGTCGGCGTTACGGTTGCGCTATGCGCGCCTTGAACCGTTTTTTGGAAATATAAAATAAAGCTGACGTGATTGTTGCCGGGCAAACCCATGCCGCGCACGACATCGCTCGGCAAGCCGCCGACATAACCGTTGTAGGGACCGGGGCCATCTTGGGGCCAATAGTTTGCCCACATCGCAATATCGGCGATGCCGTCGGCGTTCGTGAGCGCGGCAGTTTGGTCGTCGGGCCACGCTTGCCACACTTTTTGATTCGCCACGCGCGCGCCGTTTTCATCCGTCACCACATAATACATATTGTGGTCGCCGCCAAAAACGCCGCCGTGTTGAAACGGGTCATGATAATCCGCGCGAATCAATTTCCAATACCACGCGCCGGGCGCGACCTGCGCGGTTTCCAAATACACATTCAAATCCGCCAACCGCGCATCCCAAAGCACCGTCGGATCATCCGGCGTCGGCGCGGCGGGCGCGGCGAATTCAATCGGCCGCCAGCGCGGCGGCACGCGCGTATGCGTCGGCGTTGGCGGCGCGGATGGCGTGCGGGTCACGCGCAAACCGACGGCTTTGTACGCTTGCGATGCCGCGCTGTTGGGAACCTCAAACGCGTCCAGCACAATAATCGAATCGAGCGCGTTCGGATTTTTCGCGCCCGCATTTTTAATTTTCAAAGTATGGGCGCCTGGCGACAGATTGAAAAACGATTGCGCTAAATTAAATGTCAAATTCGGCGTGTATTGGTCAATGACGCCCACTTTGACGCCATCAATCATAATTTTCGCTTTGCCGCGATTTTTATAACCGATGTACCACACGGTCACTTGCGTTCCCGTAAACGGGTACGACGCTGAAACCGCCGCGCCTTTGATACCGCGCCCGTAATGAAATGACCCGTTCAACGCCGCCGCGTTCGATTGCTGCTGCCAGACTCCAGCGTACGCAATCGCCGCGTCCGTATCGTCAATTTTCGCGCCGGGGATAGGCGTTTGGGTCGGCGTAAGCGAGGGTGTCGGCGAAGGCGCAAGCGTTAGCGTCGCGGTGGGCGTCGGTGACCACGGCGTCGAAGTAGGCGCGCCGCTGACCGCGCGTAAACACGCGGTATCGAAAAAAACCTTATTGCGTCCGTCAGTGTGATTATTTTGCGCGCGCAGAAAAAAGGTCGCGGTCGTCCCGCTCGCCGTAAAATTCAAATGCCATTCGGGACGATTGAACCCGCTTTCGCCATAATACGGCACGCTCCAGATTACATTGGGCGCGGTCGGATCTGTGCCGCCGGCAAGGTCCACGCCGATTTGACGATTCAACATTGTCGCGCGCGCATTGTTTCCGGCAATATCATGCAGCGCCTGACCCCACACGAGCCAAAAATGATAATCTTGGCCCGGCGTGAGCGCGTTTACTTTTTGATAAATGCCCGCGTCCCATTTATCCAAATCGCGCCAAAGGTACTGCGAACCGTTCGGGTCGTATCCTTCATTCGGCGCGTTCTCGAAATTTGGTTTCGTCGCGCCGACGACGAACGCTTTCCATCTTCGCGCGACGACACCATAGCTATTAGTTTTGCCGCCCGCCATCGTGCCATTGCGTAAAAGATTCGCGGCATCTTCGGCGCATGACGCGGCGGATACGCGCGCGGGCGGCGGCAAGACAAACAAACTGCTCACGCCGCAGAGCGCGGCGACAAGCAGAATCACTAAAGGGAGAAATAATTTGCGCGACATTCGTTAATGCGCTTTACTATCGCGCAGTCGGCGCGCGGAAACAATAGGAACAAGGGATAACGCGCCTTACCAAGCCCTTACTACGACTCGCATTCGAGTTGTGCTAGAATGATTCAAAATCAGGACTTGCGCTAAGTGTCATTTCGAGCCGTTCCCTCAATTCTTCGGGACATGTTTTGCGAGAAATCTCAATGGGAAAGCGCGAGATTTCTCACAGAGTTCACCCCGAAGGATTGAGGGGTTCG
>JAJTXZ010000055.1 GCA_021463195.1 Anaerolineae bacterium | reverse complement strand
CGGTGTACCAAAAGTAGTGAAGGGGTCGTCTATCTCGCGTCCATTCGCCGTTTGCTCCGTCGTCTTACCACTGCTCACTAATATTCAAATGCGCTCTTACAGCAATTTGGTTTTTGGTCGGACGATGGAACGCGTTACATCGAACCGTATATTGCGCGCGTGAATGGGCAAACGTTAAAAGGCAGTGATTTTTTGCTCGCAGTGTATATGCGGTTACTGCAAAACGATGCGGACGCATTGACGCCCGCGCGGCACGCCGCGTTAACCGAAACGGAATTCGCAAATTGGTACCGCGACGACGACAGGAATGCAAACATGCCCGCGCGCGCGTTGCATTTTGAAATGGCGCGCGTGTACGGGCGCGATATGCAAGCGTTGGGTTGGACGACAGCGGACATTGTGGCGCACGCGAACGCGTCGGAGAAACCGCTGCAAACATTTTTGCGGATGCTCGACCACATCGGCGGATACAAAGAGGATCCGCTGCGAAAAAAAGCGACGCTGCTCGCAATCATTTTACAGCAGCGTCCTGAGAAATTTTTGCGCGTGAATCCTGAGGAAATTGTGCCGCCGATAATTGATTATCATTTACAGCGTTCATGTTTGCGGACGGGGTTAATAAGGGTGGATGATGACGCGCTGCAAAAAAATATATTGCGGCGCGAAATTGTTTCGCCTGCTGAAGAGTGGGCGGTCCGTTCCGCCGCGTATGAAGCAATCGCCCAAGTCCAACAATTGAGCGGCAAGAGCATGGGCGCGGTGGATTGGTTCTTTTTTGGAGCGCGCCGCCGCTGTCCCGAAATGACAGAACCTGACTGTGCGCGCTGCGCGGTGGATGCGGTATGCGCGCATGAAAAAACTTTGTTTCAGCCGGTGCGGCGGACGACGTTTTATTGACTCTTTTCTCTCGCGTTTACAAAAATCCCGGATTGCGAACCCATATCTAATCTAGCGCACTTGTTCTTCTTGCGATCCCCGAAATCAGGTATTTTTCAAATTTCATTTTCCAGCGCCCACCGCGCCAAATCAGTGCGCGAACGCAAATGTAATTTCGCAAAAATGTGCTTGAGATGCGTTTCCACCGTCGAAACGGCAAGCGCGAGTTCGCGCGCAATTTCGCGATTGCGTTTACCTTGCGCGACCAGACGCGCGATTTCTATTTCGCGCGGCGTAAGGACGCGCACACGCGCGGCAGAGGTCTCTTGGTTCATCGTTGTCGAGTCCGATTTTTTTCAATCCGCGTGAGCGCAGGGGCGCCTCAAGTTGACGCGCAGAGGAAGTAGAAGGAGCGCCGAAACATCTTTGCTCGGACAATTCACTTGGAGTGTTGATAAATCACCAAAAGGAATAAAGCAACCAAAAACACAATCACCACATACTCCCAATGCGCCTGCCCCGCGCACGCGAGCGTGATGAGCGTGGTCACGACCGCCATCGCAACGCTGAATAAGAATTTACCGACGAAATCTTCAGGGCGTGTTCTGCGTTTGCGCGTGGAAGAAAATTTTGCATTGACACTGCAAGGATCATGTCCTATAGTGGAAACAACGAAACACTTGCATGAATATTGATTTTCAAGAAGGAAAAAAGCGATGAACAATTGTGCAGGACCGCAAAAAAATAGACTGACCCTTTTAAGAATTCCAATGGTATTTCTCATCGCAACTCTGCTATTTGGAAGCACCGTCTCTGATGTGCTGAGAACTGGCAATATGGTGTATGGCTCAACAGATGCAACATGCCAACTCACATGGACACATGTGCCTGGTCCGAATGTTGGTGCGCTGTACGCTGTCGAAGCGGTTTCTACCAATGATGTCTGGGCCGGCGGCGGAGGAGACTTTTTGCATTGGAATGGAAATACTTGGTCAATTGTCCTCAAGCCAGTCAGTGGCACTATTCAGGACATTGCAGCTGTGGCATCGCACGATGTTTGGGCAGTTACAGCCGATGGTTCCATTTTGCAATGGAATGGCACCGTATGGAAGATCATTACACAAACCAATGCCGCACTCAGCAAGATTGCCGCGCTTTCACCGACTGATATTTGGGCTGTCGGAAATGACCCTTTTTTGAAAGGACTAGCATTTCATTGGGATGGCACAACATGGAATCCTATTTCTACGCCCGAGGGTTCCCTTTTCGGAATCACTGCGCTCACAACAAATGATATGTGGGCAGTTGGCCAAGTTCTGGATAATGCGCTAACGATTCATTGGGACGGCACAAGTTGGAGCTTTGTTCCAAGTCTTGACGGTACGCCTCCGAATGGACCCGAATTACTTTCGGTTGCGGGTACAGCATCCGATGATGTATGGGCAGTCGGGAAATTATGGTGGAGACAACCGAACTGGTTTACGATGATTGCACATTGGAATGGAAATGAATGGCAGGAAATGAGTCATCCTTACGGTTGGTTAGGCGCTTTCAATGATGTTTCCGCAATTGCGCACGATGACGCATGGGCGGTTGGCTGGGCGCGCTTTACGCGAAAACTCGTTAAGCGTCACTTGATGGAAAATTGGGATGGCAGTGCGTGGAACGTTATAAACATGCCAAGAATCGCGGATTCACATTTGAATGCCATCGCCGCAGTTTCTTCACAAGAGCTTTGGGCAGTCGGCGCCAACATCTGGCATGGGGGATTGCCCTGCGTGTCAAACAAACCTCAAGTACCGATTCTTCGGTCTCCCCAAAATCGCACTACGCTCTCAGTAACGCGCACTTGGCTGAAGTGGAAATCTATGGCTAATGCCAGTTGGTATGAGCTTAAAATCAAGCAAGGCAAGAAAATTTTCAAGCAAGAAATGTATCTTACTGCGCCGCGCTATCTTGCAAAGGGGTTTAAAAGAGGAGAAACCTACACTTGGCAAGTCACAGCATGTAACGCAATTGGATGCTCGCGTTCGCCCTGGCTCGAGTTTTCCGTCTTACCCTGACGCGATAGCTTCTTGGTACGCAGATTGGTTAGGCAAAAGAAGCGGCGTGCCTCAATAATGAGGCACGCCCGACCATGCGCGGTTAAGGAACCATACGAACCGTTGGGTTATCAAAACGAAAGTGCGATGTTCCGCCTGCTGGAAAGACATCCAACCAGAACTCCATGTAGCGGGCGTCCCGAAATGCGCCAAGTGGAAAAGTACAGGATTTGTGCCGCCAGTTCGCATCCTGTATATCCTGATTGGTCCATTCGCAGGAATTGGTTGAACCAAGATTCTGTCCCGCCGCATTATAGAATTCGACATAAAAGTCAGAATTGTTTAGACTCCCACTCTGCACCTTATAGTCAATACTAATCTCGATGCTTGTGCCCAAGTCACCGCGAAAGTAGTGCTTACGTGACCACAAGTCGCATCCATACGTAGTAGTCGTATAAAACTTGACAGCGTAGTCGCTCTCGATTATCGGTGTTCCATTTGTGCCGCTACCATCCGCGCCACCTGTGATTGTCGCAAAGTAAGGTGGACTAGCAGTACACTGGTTCCATTGTTTCGGCGTGTCTCCGATTGTTCCATTGATATCCCCCTGCTCGAATCCCGCGTTTCTCGAAATGAGATTCGCAAACACTGGAAAGTAAGTATGCTTGGTAGTAACAGCAGAATTGGTATACACGCTTGTATGCCACAAGATTTCCGATGAAGTGGGATACGTTGCAAAATTCATTACCAATCCTACCCATGGATAGTCTTGGTTGTTGGAAAGTGCCCCATGAACGCCCTGCCAGTATCTTCCCGCTTGACCTTGTGTTGGACAGTCTGCAAACCGATTGTAATCACAGCTTTCGTAAGTGCCCAATGAGAAAAACTCATTGACAAGTGTCCCACCAGCGTTACCTGCCATGATATAGTCGCGCCATTTGTTTGCATAATTGAGGGTGTGCATCGGATTAGCCCACTCAGTGCGTGGTCTACGCTCGGTTCGGTTATCGTCCTCCAACCATGGAGTATAATTCACATGGATGGCATCCAATGGCGGCTCTGGGCAGAAAGAGGTATAGTTGGCGCGCCAAGCGTTGTAAAAATCGGTGTAATATTGGAAAGGGTTCGAAAAATCTGGCGTCTCGTGTGCCAAATAGACTCCTACAATTTTGGCAGTTGGGTCTGCAGCGTATATTTGCTCCAGATTCGCCTTGAAGAACTGTGCATACGCGGTGGGAGTCATCGTCTGTTCTCCGGCAAGCGCGTTTGGTTCTTCGCCGATGATCCACCATGCACCGGGATTATTATGCGCTGTATCATAGACTTTTTGCAAAGCACTCGTAGAAAGAGAATCAATATTTCCGAGAACACTGCTCCGCTGGTCCACTTTGAACATGCGCTCTGGTTCACCCCTCGCGGTACGATTAAAAGACGGATTGTTATCGTACCATGAATGGCTATAGCCTCCGACTTTGGAATCCCCGAAATCAGGTATATTTCAAATTTCATTTTCCAGCGCCCACCGCGCCAATTCGGTGCGCGAGCGCAAGTGCAATTTCGCAAAAATGTGTTTGAGATTCGTTTCCACCGTCGAAACGGCAAGTGCGAGTTCCGCCGCAATTTCGCGATTGCGTTTTGCTTGCGCGACCAGACGCGCAACTTGGATTTCGCGCGGCGTCAACAGATGCGCGCGTGCGGCCGAATCTTTGTTCATATGCCTTAAATTTTTTTGAAAGCGCAGGCGCGGGAACTCTTTTCATTCGCGCGGAGAAGGAGCGTGGAAACGCGCAAGAGGATTTGTAGAACTTGTGTTCTATTTTCAATTCTAGCAAACGCGCAAGCGCGCGGGATTGACGCGCGCCTTGAAAATTTTTCCCGCGCCGCGTGCGTATGCGTTCGCGCCAATTTAGTGTAAAATGGGCGCAACCCTTGTTTCGCCGCTTCCCGCGTATTACAACATAGAGGTATTGTAATGTTCCAAAAGCGTCCTCATTGGATTTTTTTGTGCGCGCTCATTATCCTTGTGAGCGGCCTGCTCGTTTCGCTCGTCGCCAGCGTCGTCGCGAATAAAATTGAAACCGGTCCGCGCGCGGCGTGGCTCGCGCTGAATCTGCGCGCATTCGGCAATCTCGACGCGTCGTGGAATGATGTGACGCGCATCCCCGATTTTGTCACGGGCAAAGACGCGGCGACGCGCTTGCCGTACACGGTCAAACCTGACGAGCGCGGCAAGCCCGAAAAAATCGCGCGCGGCTTTCTTGCCGAAAATGCCGCGCTGTTCAAAATTGGCGCGAACGACGGCTTCCTTTTGCGCCGCATCGAAAACGATACACAGTTAAATTTCGCGCACGTGCGGCTCGATCAGACCTTCAAGAACATTCCCGTCCACGCGCAGCAACTGGTCGTGCATCTCGACGCGCAAGAAAATATCGTCGCCGTCAACGGGCAGTTTGTTCCAAACATCAACGTCATGGCCGAACCGCTGCTCACTCAACAAGACGCGGAAAAAATCGCGCGCGACGATTTGTTGGGCGGCCAACTGCAAGCGAACGAACGCGCGCGCGTCACCCTCAAAACTCTCTCGGACAAAACCGCGCTTGAAATTTATATTGACGACGCGAATGCGAATCACGCGACGCTCACATGGTATGTCGTGATCATGACCGAACAGCCGCTCGGCGAATGGCGCTATTTTGTCAACGCGCGCAAACCCGTCGTCACAGCGCGTTTCGATAATGTCGCCGATGACAAAATTCGCGAAACATACAGCGCGGAAAATGATACGGATATTCCCGGCCGTTTGTTGATTGGCGAAGGCGAACGTTCGCGAGACGCTATCGCGCAAGCCGCGCACGACAATGCGGGCAAAGTGTATGATTATTATTTCAGCAAGTTCAAACGCGATGGGATTGATGGACAGGGCGGCACCATGATTTCAACCGTGCATTACGGCAGTGACATTGAAGACGCCGACAATGCCGCGTGGGTTAACGAATATCAGCAAATGATTTATGGCGACGGCGGTCAAATTTTCAAGCCGCTGCCGTACGGCCTCGATGTGGTGGGACATGAATTTACGCACGGTATTGTCGCCGCGACCGCGGGGTTGGAATACAAAGCGCAATCGGGCGCGCTCAACGAATCGTACGCGGATGTTTTCGGCGCGCTGATTGATCCCGGCAACTGGACGATTGGCGAAACTGTCATCAAATCGCCGCCGTATCCGCGTCCCTATCTGCGTTCGTTGGAAGACCCGAATGCCAAAGGCGCGTTCAATGCGCGCAAGCCCTTGTCGGGCGTTGGTCAGCCCGCGCATGTAAGCGAATACGCGAACTTGCCTGTCAATCGCAAAAGCGATAACGGCGGCGTGCATATCAACAGCGGCATTCCCAACAAAGCCGCGTATCTCATTGCCCAAGCGCTTGGACCCGACAAAGCGGAACAGGTTTTTTATCGCGCGCTGACGCAATATCTCACGCCCTCGTCGCAATTCAAAGATAATGCGCTTGCGCTGATTCAAGCCTACAAAGATTTGTACGGCAATGATGCCAAACAGGTGCAAAATAGCTTGAGCAACGTTGGCCTCAACGTTAGCGGCGGCAGCAATGTGCCAACCCCGCCTCCTTCCGCGCCCGGCTCGAACAACAATGCGCCGCCGCCGGCGGCGCCAAATACGCCGCAAGGTTGCGTGAATTTGGTGTCGAATGGGACGTTTGAAACCGATGACGGCTGGGGCGATATTTCCGGCGACCGCACGCAGTTGATTGACACCGAACTTCCGCACACGGGCAAGCGCAGCGCGTGGCTCGGCGGCCAAGATCAGGAAGCTATCAATTACATTTATCAAGACATCAAGATTCCCGCGAACGCGACGAGCGTTAAATTGGAATACTATCGTTTCTTGCACCAAGAGACGAGCGGTCTTTCGGGCTTGTTTGCCAACGACGCGAATTTCGCCGCTGTGGTTGCGGATGCCAAAGGTAAAATTTTGGGCGCGGTCGAAAAAATGGTTTCATCGCAAGGCGATGACGCGTGGCGTTCCAAGCAAGCGGACTTGACGCAATTCGCGGGCAAGACGATACGGCTCGCGTTCACTTCGGAAAATCCGCGCGGCAATATCAGTTCGCTGTTCGTGGACGATGTCGTATTGACCGCCTGCACAACAGGCGCCGCGCCGTCCGCGCCGCAAGCGAGCTCGGGCAGCGTGTTTGTGCAAGGTAACATTGTCAATGCCGATACGCGGCGCGGTATTCAAGGCGCGCAAGTTTTCATCATAAAACCCGGTTTGAGCGCGAGCGAAGCGGCGGCGGACGACCAGGTGACGCGCAGCGAAGTCATCGCGACAGCGGTGAGCGATGCGAACGGTTTATATCAGACCGACGCCGCGCTGCCAGTGGGGCGCACGTACAGCGTCATCATCATCGCTAACGGTTTCCGTCCCGTCGTCGCGGATGATGGCATTCAAATTCCCAGCGGCGCGCAAAATCCATTCAAGGTGGATGCGGCGATGCGCAAGAGTCGCTGATTAGAACCCTGACAGATTTTCGAGACGTTTGTTTTACCGCGTTGAAAATCTGTCGGGGCTGAGATGGAAAAATGTCTGACCCGAACCAACAATTTTGTTGCATTTGCCATGAATCGGTGACGCCGCCCTATAATATGCTCGGCGGACGCGTCTATTGCGCGCGACATTTCGCGCAAGTGAATAAACCGCATGCGGGGTTTTGGCGCTCGGCGGCCGTGATGATTCTGGGGATGGGCTTTGCTAGCGGTGTCCTCGCGTTTCTGGTGCGCGATGTCCAAGACCTGAGTCGCAACGCGCTCATCGCCATCGGCGTCCTCTTGGCAATCGTGCCAACTGCTGTTTGGCTCTATTATTTTTATCGCCAAGACCGTCTCGAACCCGAACCCAAAGGACGCATCGGTTCGGTCTTGTTGACGGCGATGGTGCTGGCTGATTTTATCGGCTTGCGCCTCATCAGCGAATGGTTCAATGTGCCGGAATGGGCGGCGTATAATAATTGGACCTCGCTCGGCGCGTCTATTCTCGTCAATGGCTTTATTTATACCGCCATTATGTACATCTCGATTCGCGTGTGGGTTTATCAAACGTCCGAATACGATGAACGGATGGACGGCATCATTTATGGCACGGTCGCAGGATTGGGCGTCGCGACGATGTTGAACCTGCATTATATTATTGATAATCAAGGCGTCGCGTTGGCGCCCGGCATCGTGAACGTAATGACCACCGCGTTGGCGCAAGCTTCGTTTGGCGGCGTGCTGGGTTATTTCATGGCGCAGACCAAATTCGAGCGCAAGCCCGTGTGGTGGCTGCCGTTCGGCGTCATCCTTGCGGCGACGTTGAACGGCTTGTTCAGTTGGCTCATCAATGAAGTGAGCTCTAACGGTTTGACGGTGGAACCGTGGCGTTCGTTGGCGCTGGGCGTTGGTATTGCGGTGTTGACGTTCGGCGCGTTGGTATATCTGATGCAGCGCGCGCAAGCTTTTACGTTGCGCGCGGGCAAGAGTCAAGCATAAGCGTCATTTCGAAAAACGCGCCAGCGCGTCATCGGCGCGCTCTGGCGCGGTGTTTTCGCCCGGCGAAAACATTCGACCTGACCAATCAAAATTCATGTCCGCAACCCAACCTTCTATACACAATTTTCGCGCGTGGCATAATGACCTCGGCGTTGCCCTGGTCGTCCTTGTCGCGCTCGCGCTCGGTTTCGGCATTAAAACGTATGTGACCACGCGCACGCAAGTGTATCAAGAGCCCAATTCGACGTTTCAAATCGAATATCCGAAAGCGTGGACGAATGCGGAATCCTTGCAAGAAGTTTTGCTCAAAGTCGAGGACCCCACCGCCGCGTCCGCGTTCAAAACCTCATTGACGATTGAAGCGCGTGATTTGGACCCCTCCGCGCCGCCGACGTTGCAAACGCTCGTTGATCGCCGCGTGCAGCAGCGCGGCGCGCTGACAGCGTATCATTTCATCGCCAACCATGAAACGCAAGTGGACGGCGCGCCCGCGCAAGAATTGCAATATACGTATGTGACGCAGCCCATTGACGCGCCGCGCCGCGCGGCTTTGCCTGTCGTCGTCATCGCGCGCGATTTTATTGTTCTCACGCCAACGCGCTCGTACTATATCACGCTCGCCGCGCCGGAAAATGAATACGAACGCGCGAGTGAAACCCTGGACCGCATTCTACCCACAGTGAATTTACAATGAGCCGCTCGCATTGCGCGGCTTAATCCACAAAATAGCGCGCAGTTGCGCGACAAATTAAAAATTTGTCCTACGATTGCGTAACGTCAATGAGTAAAAAAACAAACGCGAAGAGTTCGCAAGCGGCGAAAAAAGAAACGATTCAACGCGCCGCGCCGAAAACGCCAAACAAAAAGCGCGCCAAGCGCGACGCGGCGCCATTGGAGGCAGACGCGCTCAAGGACGCGCCGCTGCTCGCGGCGGAAGATAACGCCGCGCCCTTGGGCACATTGTCGGCGCAAGCCGAAGCGTCTGACGGTTCCGCGTTGGAAATAGCTGCCGCGCCCCAAGCCGAACCATTACGTTTGCCCAAAGGCGCGTTCTTGGTTTTTCGCAAAAGCGGCGGGCTGCGTTTTTCGTCGCGCGAAGTATTGCTTTATCCGGACGGTCGCGTCGCCTATGACGCGCGCGGCGTGCCGCAAAAAGAATACAATCGCTTGCGGCGCGCCTTGAATGACGGCCAAATGCTTTCGCTGCGCAAGTTGTTGGATGCGACCAATTTTTGGCGCGCGGAATCAATAGGTCAGCAAAATCCGGATGCGTTCGCGTACGAGCTGGCGGCGCGCATCGGGCAGCGCTCGAACCAAATCGAAGTGTTTGACGGCAGTGTGCCGGAAAATCTCAAGCCGCTCATCGAGCGCTTGACGCCGCTCTTGGCGGAATAACTAAAATGCCGCGCTGACGCAGCGCGGCATTTTTTATTTTGTTGCGACGCGACAAAGCGCGCGCGCTAAAAATGCAATAATCGCGCGAATTGGTCCTCGGCTTTGAATGGTCCCACCACCGCTAGATTCAACCCATCATCGCGGAACAGCGCGCGCGCGACGCGTTGAATATCCGCGACGGTCACCGCGTCAATTTGCGCGGTCACATCGTCCACCGTCATGATGGGTTGACGCAGCGCTTCTTGCCGTCCGTACCAACCTGCGATCGAGTGAGTGTCTTCCATCGAAAGCAGCAAGCCGCCTTTAATCAGCTCTTTGGCTTTGGCCAACTCTTCTGTTGGCACAGGGTCTGTCGCGAGTCGCGCCCATTCATCCAATATAACGCGCAGAGTCGCCGCCGCATTTTTTGGCTCCACTGCCGCATAGCTGCCGAAATAACCGCAATCTTCCAACGCGCTGCCAAACGACGAGACGGTGTATGCCAGCCCGCGTTTTTCGCGAATCTCTTGGAAAAGTCGCGAACTCATACCGTCGCCCAAAATGGTGTTGAGCAGCGTTACCGCGTAGCGGTCAGGATGGTTGCGGTCGTATGCCCACGTCGCCACCGCCACATGCGCCTGTTCCGTTTTTTTATAACGCACGTGCCAGCGCGCCGCGCGTTGCGTGGGCGCAAAACGCGAAAATTTTTTCGGCGCGCGCGGGCGCAGCGCGCCCAGCGCCGCATTCAGCTGCGGCACAATTTCGTTTGCGCGCGTGTATCCGCCCACGCTTACGACCAAATTTTGCGCGTGGTAATGACGCGCGAGATATTCCAACATATCCGCGCGCGTGATGGCATTCACCGTTTCGGGCGAACCTGCGACATCGCGGCCCAGCGGATGCGGCAGCCACATTAACGCGTCGAGGTCGAAAAATACCAGTTCATCGGGCGTATCCAACGTCTGACGCAATTCTTCAATAATCACGCGCCGCTCTTTTTCCACTTCGGCGGGGTCAAACCGCGACGCGCGCAGCATATCGCTCAACACGTCCAAGCCCAAAGCGAAATGTTGATACGCGACCTTGACCCAATAGTTGGTCAGTTCGTGACCCGTTGAAGCATTAAAGAAACCGCCAATGCTTTCGATGGCGACGGCAATGTCGTGCGCGGTCGGGCGTCTCTGCGTGCCTTTGAACAACATGTGTTCGATAAAGTGCGAAATGCCGCCGACGCGCGCGGCTTCATAACGCGCGCCCGTCGCCACGTACAGCGTCAGCGTCACGGAGCGCGTGTGCGGCAGCTCTGTGATCAGCGCGCGAATTCCGTTATCGAGCGTGAATTTTTGATAGGTGAGTTGATGGGTCATTTTTTATTGCGCTTTAAATATTCTCGTTTCAAACGCTAGCTGTTCAACAGCGCGCGCGTCATTTTCGCCACGCGCGCCAGCAACGCCACGTTGTGTCCGCGCGCGATGTGCGCGCCGCGCGCGATGCCGATTGTCAGCGCGGCAGCGATTTCGTCTGGGCGTTCGTTCGCTGCAACATCCGTCGCCGCGCGGATGAATTCTTTGCGCGATAGCGCGAGCAAAAGCGGACAACCCAATACGCGCAATTCGCCGAGCCGATTGACCAGCGTTAGATTTTGCGCGGTTGTTTTGCCAAGCCCTAAACCGGGGTCAATGATGATGCGCGCCGCGTCAATGCCCGCGTCCAACGCGAGATCTATTTGCGCGCGTAAATCGTCCAACAGCGCGCTCAAAAAATCGCGCGCATCTAATTTGCCGGAGTGTGTCACCACTACCGCCGCGTTATGCGCCGCAATCACGCGCGCCATGTCTGCATCGCCGCGCAGTCCCGTCATATCATTCACCAACGACGCGCCCGCGTGCAATGCCGCCTCCGCGACAATCGCTTTCGATGTGTCAATGGAAATTGGAACGCGCAAATCTTTCAATTCATTCAACACGGGGATGACGCGCGCCAATTCTGTTTTCGCGTCAACTGGCGCCGCGCCCGGGCGCGTGGATTCGCTGTCAAGCTCCAACAGGTCCGCGCCCGCCGCAATTAAATCTTTCGCGCGCGCGACCGCGCATGCCGTCCATGACGCGGCGTGATTATCCGCTTGCGCCAAATCCGCGTCGTTGAACGAATCGGACGAAACATTCAAAAGTCCCATCACATACGGGCGCGACCAATCCAAAAAAATTTCGCCCAATCGCAGTGCGAGGGGGGGGGTGACAAAATGTTCGAGCGCGCGCGCGATGCGTTCCGCAAGTTCTTGTAATTCTTGGTCCGGCTGCCAACGCAAGCGCGTGATGAGATGATTAAATTGATACAACGTCGCGCACAACAAAACATCGGTCTCACCCGCGCCGCTGTGTTCCAAACGCGCTGCCGTCACCACCTGCCCGCCTTCCATGACGAGCTCTTGGTACAAAAAACGCGCGAGCGGCAGCGACGCGCGTTCAATTTTGACAATACGAAATTCCGCGCGCGCGAGCAGTTCAGCCAAAGCGGAATCCGCGCCCACCATGACCAGTGCGGCGCGGATTTGCGCGGAGGTATGCAGTTGCAAGACGCGCACGCCATGCTCCAACACAAACGTTATTCCCTTTGCTTCATCTCCAAGATAAAAACTTGGGTCTCTTTGGGCAAACTCTCGCGTTTCAAATTTAGACTTTCGATGGGCGGCGGCGCTTTGATGCCCATCTCTTTGATAAATTTGTCCACTGCGTCCAATTTGACCGTGAGGTCGGGCGCGCGATAGTGCATCGGAATCACGACCATTGGCTCAAAGAGCGAAACGACTTCGGCGGCATCCGACGCGTTCAACGCATTGCCGCCGCCCACTGGCACGAGCAAAATATCCACTTGGCCAATCAAATCCATCTGCGCTTGCGTCGGCGCATGTCCAATATCGCCCAAATGACAAATGTTCAAACCTTCGATATTGATGGCGTACACTGTATTTTTGCCGCGGTCTTTGCCGCCGCGTTTATCGTGACTAGTTTGCACGCCCGTTACAAACACGCCGCTGATTTCATATTCGCCGGGGCCATTGATAATTTTTGGATTGCCCGCCACGCCGTCCGCGTAATCATGCCCCGCGTGATTGTGGCTGATTGTCACAATGTCGGCGCGCGGCCTCGGCAATTTCAAACCAATGCTTTTTTCGTACGGGTCGGTGACCACCGTCGCCTCGCGCGAACGTAAACGAAAACACGACAAACCGAACCAATCAATTTCCATGAATCCTCATCTATTGAATAGTGTGGGCTCGCGCAGCGATTATACCATTCCTTGTACGCGGACAAAAACAAATGTTCCGCGCCGTACAGAAAAAAACGCCGCGTTCTGCGGCGTTTTTTTCTGTCTTTTAATTTGCGCTTTACGCTACGGCTGGCAAACTTGGTTTTTCGTTCAACTGCGCCAAACGCATTGCCGTATGGCGCACTGTGCCGCGCCGCGTCAAACGATAGGTCGTGCGGTCGGGCGTATATTGTCGCACCAACACGCGCTGATAGGTCAGGTCATCCAATTCTTTGGTTGCGGCGGCAACGCTGCGGCGCAACTGTTCCGCCACTTGGATACAAGTCCATTCGCTATCAGGATTCTTGCCAAAAAGTAGGACGAGATCCCAACGTATCAACGTGGTTGCGTAACGTTCTACAAACGCAAAGAGTTCAAGGTCAATTTCCGCCGGACCATGCAAAGTCGCAAAGGGCGTTGTATCGGGTATTGGCATAAGCATTGTTTTCACTCCCGATCAAGCGTCCTCATTGGATTGAAAAGTTTCATTGAAAAATGTTCCTCTTGAGAAATCGCGAATCTATCGTTACTCTAGCATTCGTCGGCATGGGGGTCAATAGTACCAATTACATATTCACGTTTGTCCGATTTAGCGCGAACTTTTGTTTGGGCTAGAGTAAAAGACCCTTTGGGTTTTCAGAAACCCAAAGGGTCTGGCGCCTAGAACAAATCGGAAATTGGTCTAATGGATAAAAAAATCACGGAATTTCTATGGCGTTAGAAATTCCGTGATGCGCTGGGCTATTGTCCACCCACAAAATCAATGATGTTTTGTTGAATCGCTCCTTCGGCGTTACAGTCCGCGGTCAAGCGAAAGGGCACTTTGGGCGAACGCAAACTGCCATCGCGATTTACAATCGCCACTTCGCCGTTCGTCGCCGTGCCGTGTCCGAAAATCCATTCCCAATAGCCCGGACGATTGCTGTGCGTTCCGGTGGTATCGGTCCCTTGCTCGATACCGCTCGCCCATATCCGCACCAATACGCCGTTTAAACGCGCTGAACCGCTCGCATCGCTGTACACGGTTCCCGAAATGTACCAAGTGCCGCAATTTGGTTCGGATTCCACTGGGCGCCCCAGTCGAAACTCAAAGGGCTGCGCTGTTGGCAGTGGCGGCGCAGTGGGTTGCGCTGGTGGCGGCGGCGGACGCGTGGGCGGGCGCGCTGTTGGAACGCCAGTCACGATGATATAAAAAATTGTCGGCGTCGGAATAAAAGTGGGGGTCAGCGTGTCCGGCGGTGTATTGGTGGGCAATGGCGTCGCCGTATACGTTGCCGTCGGCGGCGGTGTATTGGTCGGCGTGTGCGTCGCTGTCGGCGTCCAGGTCGGCGGCAATGCTGCCACCACCAAACCGGGCGTTGGCGTTTCAGGACGCAGCGCCGCAATCGGATTTAGGCGCGGATTGAAAAAGAGCAGCGCATAACAGACGCACACGACGGCAGTCAAGCCGAGCAATACAAACGTGGCGTATTGAAAAAAACGGTCACGATCTGGTTCGAATCCCACGATTGACCTCGCAGAGGTATTTCCAAGCTGCGCGTATTGTATCAGAAAACAATCACGACCAAAAGACCCGCGCGTCGCGCCGGTCCCGATAGATTTTCTATAACACACTCTGCGCGCGGCGTAAATAGGACAAGCGTCGCGACAAAAAAAATCGGATGGTTAGCGCATTAGCGCGTAAACCATCCGATTCGGATTTAATGCGGCAGCGCGCGCTCGCCCATGCCGTACAATTCATCCGGCACGAGTAGATAAATCGCCTGATTGCCGCGCATAAAGCTGTCGAGCCGCAGCGAGGCGACTTGTTCATCGCGCAGCGCTTGCGACACTTGGTCGAGCTGCGCGCGCAAATCGGCTTCGTCATATTGCGGAAAGGCGCCCCAATGTCCTGCCACAATCGCGTTGCGTATCAAATCTTCATTGCTGCGATTCGCTTCTTCTTCCTTGTCCAAACTCTGCGCTTGCTGCTGCGTGATGGCAAAGTAATCGGCATAGGTGTCATTGAGTTCCTGCGCGATTTCGGCAGATTGGTCTTCCCATTCCGGCATCAATGAAATTCCGAACGCCTTTTGCGCGATGCGATATTTCAGCGCGAGCCAGGCGAGTTTTTCTTGCAGCACGCCGAGTTGCGCCGAGGCGTCCGCCGATTGATCATATTGCGACGCGTAATAATCCATCCGCAGCGCGTCTTCTTCAAACAACGTATCGCCCAGCGCGCGAATTAAATCGTCGGGCAAATCGGTTTGATTTTGCGGTGGATTGAGATTCAACGCGTCCACCAATTCGCGCGCCGCGCTGATGCGTTCTTTGAGTTTGGCGACGATTTCGGGATTGCTCGGCGGCTGAGTGGGCTGAATGCGGAACGGGCGACGCGCTAGATTCACCGCGCTTTCGTCAGATAGCGTAATCGTGTCTTGCGCCAACTGACGCGCTTCGCGCGCTTGTTTGCTCACGCCGAATTTTTCGTAGAGGCGCGCGATTTGTTCCGCCACTTCGGCGCGCGTATCGCGCGGCAGCGCGTAACTGTATTGCGCGATGAGATACGCTTGATCGAGCGCGGCGCGCGCGTTGGCATTCATATTGAGCGTTTGCAAACCCTGCGCCGCTTCGAGCAGCGTTTGAATGCGATTCAAGTCCGACGGCTGCGGGCTGACTGTGGCGAGGAAAACGGCGTACTGGTACATCCAGGTCGCTTTGACGATTTGTTTGGCGGCGGCGTAGCGATTGCCCAATAACAAGAGCGTGCCGATGCGATTCGCGTCTGAAAATTCAGAGCCATACGCGATTTGCGCAAAGGCGCCTTCAAAATCGCCGGCAGCCAACGAATCGTCCACCGACGCGGCGTCGCTAATCCCCGCGAGAATCGCGACCGCGACGCCGGGATTAATCTTGTTGGTTTCGACTTGGGTTTGCGGCATCAACCATTTTGACGTATCCACCGCCGGCCCGCGCGCGCCGAAAAAATTCCACGCCAGCGCGCCGACGCCAATGCACAACAAGAGCCCGGCTGCGCCGAGCAAAATAAAAGGTAGCGCTTTTTTCACAAACGTTATTACTCCTGTACAAACTTGTCAATTTTCGCCTGCGCGCGCAGTTCTTCCAACCAAGTATTGAACGCGGCGAGGCGTTGATTTTGCAACAGTTCCGGCGTCAGCGCGCGTTTGGCGTCGCGCGCCAGAACTTTGATAATGTGCAGCCCGAGCTGCGTGCTGACGATGCCGCTGATTTCACCCGGCTGGAGCGCAAACGCCGCTTGTTCAAATTCCGGCGGCATCACTCCGCGTGGAAACCAGCCCAAATCGCCGCCATTGTCGCGCGTCGCTTCGTCTTGCGAAACTTGTTTTGCCAGCGCGCCAAAATCCGCGCCTGCCTTGAGTTTGGTCAAGGCGTCTTCGGCGTCTTGTTTTTTCGCAAAGAGGATATGCGCCACATGCGCCTGTTCGACTTGGGTCGGCAGCGTTTGCGTCACGCGCGTCATCATCGCTTCGCTAAATACATTCGCGCGAATTTGTTGGCACAAATCGTCGAGCGTCAGTTGATTTGTGCCAAGATACGCGTCGAATTTCGCCTGTCCGCCCGCGTCCTCAATCACTTGGCGCACGCGCTGATTGATTTCGTCGTCGCTCGGTTCGATATTTTGTTTGGCTGCCGCTTGTTCGACCAAAGCATCGTCAATTAACTGCGCTAACACTTGGGCGCGCAAACCTTTGACCGCTTCTTTGCCCTGCGCGCTGTTCGGGTCAACGCCTTGTTGCGCCAATGCCGTTTGCGCTTGCGCGGCTTGACGTTCATAGATGACGAGTGGAATCACGACGCCATTTACGCGCGCGGCAGGTTGGGTATTGGTTTGCGCCACGAAACGTCCGCCATTCACGCATTCTTTGTTTTGCGTTTGCGCTTGCGGCGCGGCGGTGGCGATGATCGCGCCCGCTGGCGGAGCTTGCGGCGCCGGCGTCGCGTTGGGCGCCGCGTCATCACATGCCGCGAGCAAGAATAGGACCAAACCTAAAATGAGTATCGCAAAAGGGAAACGAATTTGACGCATGAATAGTTCCTGAACGAATTGGTGAAACGCGGACAAGCTGGGAGCGCGGAACAAGCTGTCTGATTTATATCCGAAAATAGATTGGCTTGATGACAAAGCCGCAAGTTCACAAGTTCGCGGCAAACGGATCGCCGCGCGATTTTGCGGATGCAAACTTGCCATTGGCAAGGGCGAAACGATTATAAAGCAAGACGCGCCATGTCCCAAGTCGCGCGCGGTAATCAAAATGTAATCGCAGCGGATTGTTGCGCGCGCGGCGATGTGTTATGATGTTGCCGCGTCGCCGTCTGTCACCTCTCGTTTTTTCCCCGCTTGTTTATGCGACGCGTATGACACTTGAAAAAAAATGAGCGCGCAATATTTTCTCTTGATTTCGCGTCAAGATTCGCTGGCGTGCGTCACGCTGCCGCATGTTTTGCATCGCCAAGACCGTTTGCGCGTCGAAAGCGACCCGCAGACGGCGACGGCGTTGCTGCGCCAGGAACCGCCGGACGTGGTGTTGGTCGCGTTGGAAGAAGATGATGAGGATGCCGCGTTATTTTGCGCGACGGCGCGGCATTATTCGCGCGCGCCGATTGTGATGCTCGTGCATAATTCGGCGCGCGAACAAATCACGCGTGGCTATCGGCTCGGCGCGGACGCGCATATTGATTTGCCCTGCGAACCGCGTTTATTTCACGCGCGCCTCGATGCCATTTTGCGCCGCACCTAAATCCGCCGCGCGCCGCGGCGAACAAATAAAAAACCGCGCCTTGCGACGCGGTTTTTTTATTTCAAGCGCGCGCGGCGATATTCGCGCGCCGCGAGAAAGCCGCACACGGCGGAAGCGGCGAGCAGCGCGAGCGCCAGCGCGGTGACCAGAGTCTCCGCGCGCGCGGAAACTATTTCGGGCTGCGGCGCGGCGACATGCGCTTTTTTGATGCGCGGCGAATGAATGACCGCGCTATTCTGCGCGGCGCGCGCTTTGAGTTTCTGCGTCCACGTCAAATCTTCGCCGACGTCGCCGCGCGCGCGCAGCTGTCGCAAAAACGCGGGGAATTGCGCGCCCGTCACCGGCAGCAGCGTTATGCCAAATTGGACATCGCTCTGCGCGCGCGGCAGAATTTCCGGCGCGCCGCGAAAGCGCGTGACGATACCTGTAATAATCGCCGGGTCGCCAACGCGCAAACGAGGCCAACGAATTCGGGTATCGGCGTCAATGTACACCAACACTTGACCCGAACCGTCATCCACATAGATTTCGCGTCCGTCAGAACGCGCGACCCAACCGACGATTTGCGCCAGCGCGCCTTCGCGCGAGAAATCCACTTGGCCCGTTTTTAATACGCGCGGCGCGACGGGAACGCCCGCGCCATGCGCGCCGATCGAATCGGGCAGTTCCACGCGCAGTTCGCGCGCGCCAAATGTATTGACAATACGCCCGCGCACGCTCACTTGGTCATGCAATTTGAGCGTCGGCGGCGCGCCCGCTGATTTCGCGACAAAGACGTGAATGCCGCCCGACGCGTCTTGGAGCCAAAAATCGCTGTCGTCCACTACGCCCGGCGGCATCGTCACCACGCCGCCGACGGTGACATAATTTTGTGGTTTCGTCGCGAGCGCTTGGTCAATCGCCACCGCGCCCAAATCCACGCCGCCGCGTTTGCCCGGCGCTTCGGGCGCTTTTTCCGCGCGCTCTAATACAATAACATCGGCGGGCGCGCGCACGCGCAAATAATATCCTTCTTCCGTTAATTTGCCGCCGTTGTATTGATACCCGATGCCGGTAATGCGAAGAATCGAACCGCGCGGGATGCCTTCGAATGAGGTGTGACTGAATTCGTCCGCGTACACTTCCACCGCGCCGGTGCCATCATTCACCCATAACGTATCCCCGTTTTTGCCGTTCGATATTTTGCCTTGAATCGTCACGAGCAGGGCTTCTACATTTTCGCCAAAATCGCCGGTGTGAACGGCGCGCGGCGCGATTTCGCGCGGTTCGTTGTAATGGCGCGTCAAATCCAAATTCGATTCGGGATAAATTGTTTTTAAACCATAATGGTCGCTGATGACGCCGGTGACGACGATTTGTTCATGGCGCGGCATCAGACACGACATGCGCGCGGGAAAACCCATGTAAATAGCTATGCCCGCGCTGCCGTCGGAAATAACCGCCGCGTGTCCGTACAAATCAAATTCACATGGGTGCGCGATGATGCTGCCCAACAAGGAAACTTTTGAACCGAGCGGCAGAGCGCGCGTTTGCGCGATGGTTGTGAGATTGAAAACGCGCGTCGGCGTCGGCGCGGCGCGGGCGGCGCAATTCGGCGCGCCGGGCGTGGGTTGACAATGCGCGACCCAATTCGCGGCGCCGTCGGGATAACGCGCATAACTTTGGTTTGTCTCGATGGGCGTGTATTTGAAGCGGTCCGCTAATGAATTGTCGGGATACAGCAGGCGCACGACGTCGCCATCATTGTTCAAACCGAGTCCGGTTTCGCTAGCGAAAAATAACAGGAATTCATGCGCGGCGAGAATTGTGCCAGCGGGAATTTTGTATGGCGCGGAACCGTTTTTGGCGTCATCCAATCGCCAGTCGCTTAAATCCACCGCGTGGTTCGACGCGTTGTACAGTTCGATCCATTCGTCGCCCGAGTCAAATATCTGGTCATGATTCCAATCTTGGTACGGCGCGGGCAAAAATTCGTTAATGAAAATTTGTTTGGCAAGCGGCGTTGGCGTTAACGTCGGCGTTGGCGCGATGCTGCAATTCGACGCGCCGGGCGTGGGCGGGCAATAGAGCGAGAAATAATTCGCGCCGTCCGGCACACGCGCCCACGACGCGTTGGATTGCGAAGTTTTGTACGAGATCATATCGGCGACCACGTTATCGGGACGCAGCAAACGCACGTCGTCGTTTGTGTTATTGAGCGCGATGTTTGTGCTTGCGCGATAGAATAGCAAAAAGCTGTTCGCGGCGATGATCGTGTTGTTTGCCAGCGTGTAGGGCGCCGAGCCGCCGTCCGCGACATCGTCCAATTTCCAGCCGCTCAGGTCTATGCTGAATGCGTTGGCGTTGTAAATTTCAATCCATTCGTCATTGTCGTCGGCGATGGTATCGTTATTCCAATCTTGCGCGGGCGCGGGCATAAATTCATTCACGTACAAGCCGCCGGGCGCGGACGTGGATGTCGCGGTTGGCGTAAACGTCGCGGTTGGCGTAAACGTCGCGGTTGGTGTAAACGTCGCGGTTGGCGTAACGGGCAGCGACGCGCTATTTTCGTTCTTTGGTGTGCCGCAAATCGGATTGTTCGCGGCGTCCAAGCCGTTGCGGCGCACGTTATCGTTCGTCGCCCAATTCGCATCCGTGTCCGCGTTCAACGGATCTTTGCGTTCCATCGAACAGGGCGGTGAAGCTGTTCCTGCAGACCACGCGCCGCCATCGCTGTTGGCGGAATCAATTTCATTCGACGCGGGATCGCGCAAGCGCAGCTGTTCGCCGCCGTTCCCCATCGCGCCCGTGTAAATTTTGTCTGCCGCAATATCGCTTACGGTAGAATCTGCCGTGCGTTCCAATAAAAAATATCCGAACGCGGGAATTGCGCCGCTCAAACCAATGTTGGGTGTTCCATCGTCCGCTTGCAAAGTCCATCCCGTCAGGTCAATCGCCGTATTCGTGTTGTTGTGCAATTCGATCCATTCCGCATTCGCGCTCGCCGTCGTGCCGCTCCATGCGACTTCGTTGATGACGACATCTAGCGGATTGAAACTTGGGAGAGGCGTAAACGTTGGAGTTGCAGTATTGGTTGGCGTATTCGTCGGTGTATCAGTCGGCGTAAACGTTAATGTATTCGTCGGTGTGTCAGTGGGCGTATTGGTTGGCGAGTCGGTCGGCGTATCCGTTGGGGTATCGGTGACAGTGGGCGTGCTGCCCGGCGTAAAAGTTTCTGTCGGTGTCGCTGTCAGTGACGGTGTAAACGTCGCGGTATCGGTTGGCGGCGGACTACAGGGATTTGTGTTTAAAGTGTTGCGCGGGTTTGGCAAAGCAGCCGAAAAATTGGCGCTGTTGTTATCGGTATCCGTACAGCCATTGGCAACACGAACGATCGAAGTTGTTGTAGAAGGAGCGGGCGCATTTGCTGATTCACTACAATTTGCAGATGTCCCATATCCAACAAAATCAATAATGCTTGCTCCAGTTGGACAAGCTCCACTTAACGGCGTGGTGTTATTGACGAGCGCTACTTTGGCAGCAGTCGCGTTCATTGCAATACTACCGCTCGCGTCTGGTGTTGGCAAACTGTTCACGCCATTGGCGTTGCCCGCTTCTTGAACAAGATAATATTGCCCGGCATTCAGGCTAACGTTTGTAAGCGGAGTCATCTGCCATGTCGTTCCTGCGGCAGAAGCGTACTGGACTGACCACCCATTTAAAGAAATGGGACTTGAACCCAGATTAAAGAGTTCAATGAAATCATTTTTGTAGGTTGAACATCCGGCAGTTCCGCATCCCGCGCCGCCATAGATTTGACTGATGACGAGCGTAATCGAAGCTTCCGGTTTTCTTTTTTTTGTTTCGGGCGCGGCGGCGAGCGGCAGCGACAACAGTACGCACACACTGAAAAAAATAATCAGCGCGAGGACGAGACGGGAGAATGGCGCGGCAGAGGACATGGCGCGAGCGCAAAAGATAAAAAAACTCGATGCGTATTTGGGCGCGAGTGTACGCGAATAAATAAAAAGGTCAAGCCGTCTGTCTAGAGCGAATTCCTATTCGATGGAAGGGATAAAACCTTTCGGGTTTCCGAAACCCGAAAGGTTTGGCCCTTGAACTCATCAGGAATCTGTTCTAACCAAGCATTGGTATTTTCACGTCCGCGCGTTTCGCAAACTCTATCGCTTCCGCGTATCCCGCGTCCACGTGACGAATCACGCCCATGCCCGGATCGCTCGTCAAGACGCGTTCGATTCTGCGCGCGGCTTCGGGGGTGCCATCCGCCACAATCACCTGTCCGGCGTGCTGCGAAAAACCGATGCCGACGCCGCCGCCGTGATGAACGGAAACCCACGTCGCGCCATTCACCGCGTTGATCAGCGCGTTGAGAAAAACCCAATCCGAAATCGCGTCGCTGCCATCCTTCATCGCTTCGGTCTCGCGGCGCGGCGACGCCACGCTGCCCGCGTCGAGATGATCGCGTCCAATCACAATCGGCGCGGACACGACGCCTTGCGCGACGAGTTCGTTGAAACGCAAACCCGCGCGCGCGCGTTCGCCATAGCCGAGCCAACAGATGCGCGCGGGCAATCCTTGAAATGCGACGCGTTCTTGCGCCATGCGAATCCAACGCGCGAGATGTTGATTTTCGGGAAAGAGTTCGAGAATCGTCTCATCCGTTTTGTAAATATCTTCTGGATTGCCTGATAAGGCAACCCACCGAAACGGACCTTTGCCTTTGCAGAACAATGGACGAATGTACGCGGGAACGAAACCGGGATAATCGAACGCGTTCGTCACGCCCGCGTCATAGGCGCGCTGCCGCAAATTGTTGCCGTAATCAAAAACAATCGAACCATTCGCTTGAAATTCCAACATTGCTCGCACATGCCGCGCCATCGCCTCCATCGAACGCGTTTGATATTCCGCCGCGTCGCTGATACGCAAACTGTTCGCTTCATCGAGCGGCATTT
Organism: Anaerolineae bacterium; assembly: GCA_021463195.1. GTDB lineage: Bacteria > Chloroflexota > Anaerolineae > UBA4142 > SHND01 > SHND01. The sequence goes on along the minus strand of JAJTXZ010000055.1, from coordinate 10,123 downwards.
CCGGAACGTACGACAGTGGATCATGCGCGGGCGTTTGGTCTGTGACAACATCGGGGACAACGCCGCGCGCGACGAGTTCAGAAAAAACATCCGCCGCGTTTCCGATCAACCCAATACTTTTCGCTTCCTGTTTCTCGCAACTCTCTTGCACCCACGTCATCGCCTCTTCCAAATTATCCGTAAGCACATCCACGTAACGCGTCTGCAAACGTTTTTCCGCGCGCGCGCGGTCCACTTCGACAATCAAGCCAACGCCCTCGTTCATCGTAACCGCCAGCGGCTGCGCGCCGCCCATCCCGCCGAGTCCCGCCGTCAACACAAATTTTCCTTTCAACGACGGCGCACCGAAATGCTTTTGCGCGAGCGCGGCGAATGTTTCGTACGTCCCTTGCAAAATTCCTTGCGTGCCAATGTAAATCCAACTGCCCGCCGTCATCTGTCCGTACATAATGAGACCTTCGCGCTCCCAACGGTCAAAATTTTCCTGCGTCGCCCAATGCGGCACGATGTTGGAATTGGCAATGAGAACGCGCGGCGCGTCAGGATGCGATTTGAAAATGCCAACCGGTTTGCCCGATTGAACCAACAACGTCTCATCATTTTCAAGTTCGCGCAACGATTTCACAATCGCGTCGAATGCTTCCCAGTTGCGCGCCGCGCGCCCGCGTCCGCCGTACACAATCAAATCTTGCGGATGCTCCGCGACTTCCGGATCGAGATTGTTCATCAACATCCGCAGCGCGGCTTCTTGTAACCAACCTTTGCAGGAAATTTCGGTGCCGCGCGGGGCGCGGATGACACGAGAGTCTGACATGAGAGAGATTGGAGACTAGAGATTAGAGATTTGCGCTGTTCTCTAGCGCACCAATCTCTAATCTCCAGTCTCATGCTTTCAGGAGACGTTCCATTTGCATTCTTAATTGCGCTTCGGGCAGCGCGCCGACGATGCGATCTATCACACGTCCATTTTTTACAAGCAACAAAGTCGGAATGCTCTGCACCTGATATTGCGCCTGCGTGCGCGGATTTTCGTCCACGTTCAATTTGGCAATCCGCACACGTCCCGCGTATTCCGCCGCGAGCTTTTCCAAGGTCGGCGCAATCATGCGGCACGGTCCGCACCACGGCGCCCACAAATCCACCATGACCGGCAAGGGCGCGCTCAACACATCGCGGGCGAACGTGGCATCCGTTATCTTGAGCGGCGCCGCGTCCGCGTGCGCCGTTTGTTTGGGCTGCGGCTGCGCGGGCTTGGGCCCGTGTCCCAGCGCAAACGCCGCGTGCGCGCGCAAATCTTGCGCCGATGGATTTTCAGCGCGACTGATTTCGCTGCCATTTTGAAACGTTAATGCCGTCATGGTCAACGCCGCGTATTTTTGCGCGAGCGTGGGATTTTCGTCCGCGCGGATTTTGGCGACAAGCAACTTGCCCGCGTTTTCTTTTGCCAATGTTTTCAACGCGTCTTCGCGCGCGCTGTCCAGCGTGCCTGTAAAAAACAATGCCAGCGTCGGCAAGCCCGCGCCCAATACGCGGTCAAACGATTGGACATTGCTATTGAGCGGTGAATCAAAGGTCATACTTTTGCCTCCATGTTTATTATAGTCGCATTTGCCGCTTTTTTAGCGCGCTGCGATATTGGCGGCGCATTTGCCGCAATGCGTTTCCATAGTATAATTTTGCGCCGACATACGCGGTCATCCCACGGCGGCGGTATGTCGGGTTAATTGGTCTGGAGGAAATTGCATGACCTTGGCGCAGATGCAAGCGCGCTTTTTTGAAATCAAGGGCAAACTCGCCGTCGGACAAATCCAAGAAGAGGAATTCAAGCGGGAGCTCGAAAAGCTCCGTTTTCAAGATTCGCAAGGGCGCTGGTGGATGATTGGCGCGCAAAGCGGTCGTTGGTATTATTACGACGGCGCGCGCTGGCTTTTGGGCGACCCGCCTGACCCTCCCCCCCCCGCACTCGGCGCAGGCGAGCCGGTTGTGGTCATCTCGCCGAGCTCACCGGTTCGCTCGACGGTCGCGCCGCAAGCAACGGCGGCGCAAGCTCCGGTTACGGACAACGCGCAAACGATTTCAGTTCCTTATACCTACGCGCCGCCTCAACCTCGCGTGCCTCAAACCGCGCAGCCGCTTGCCCAAACTTCACCCGCGCTAGCGCATAATTCGCCCGGAACGCCGGGCGCGGCAACGAGCGCGCGTCCCGCGCCGCCACAAAGCGCTAAACCTTCGCTCAGCGCGCAGCTGCATCAAGAGCTGGGCAAAGTGCGAATGCCGCATGTCGAGATGCCGCATGTGCAGCGTCCGAACATTCATGCGCCGAATCTGCATGTTCCGCCGCAACTGATTCCGCACACTCCGACCCCGCTGCGCAAATATCAACCACCCTTTATTTTACTTGGCGCGGTTGTCATCGGATTGGCGCTGGTCGCGTTGATGTGGCTTGCGGTGGATAATTTTGTGCCGGGCAAACCCATCAGCAGTTTCTTTGGGCGACTCGGTGGGACCGCTTCCAATGTCAAGACTCCTTCGCCACGTCAGACCGCGATAGCGCCAGATGGACAAAACGTTGATAATCTCTTGCGTGTTGGCGATGAGCTTGTCACTAAAAGTCTATTTGAACCGGCGCTCACGCAATATCAAGCTGCCGCAAAACAGGCGCCCAATGAAGCCGATGTATATACGCATTGGGCGCGCGCGTTGGCGTTGACCGGGCGCATCGGCGAAGCGATTCCCATTGCGCAAAAAGCGACGCGCCTCGACCCGACCTCCGCCGCCGCCTTGACTGAATACACGCGCGCGTTATCTTGGGCGGGCCAAACCGAGCAGGCGATTAAAATGGGCGAAAGCGCGATTGCGCTTGATCCCAATAACGCATCCGCCAAAGCGTTCCTCGCCGAAGCGTATTTGCGCGCGGGGCGCAGCGCCGAAGCGCAAGATATGGTCAATCAAGCGCTGGAATTGGATGACCAAAATCCGGACACGCATCGCGCGGCGGGCTGGGTGGCGATTTTATCGGGGCACAATGACGAAGGTGTCGGCGAATGGAATCGCGCGATTGAATTGGCGCCCGAAATATTTTTGTATTATTACGAACTCGGTTTGGTCTATGCCAATTATTTGAACGACCCCGCGACGGCGATTCCCACGTTTGAAAAAGCGATTGAATTGTATCCGCCGTATATTCCTTCGTACACCGCGCTCGGACGCGCGTATCTCGCGTCCAATCAACCTGGGCCGGCGATTCTGCAATTTCAAAAAGCATTGTCGCTGGACCCAAAATCGAGCGACGCGTTTCTGGGCCTCGGACAGGCGTTTAAACTTTCGGACAAATGTCCGCAGGCGATTCCCTATTTTCAAAAAGCGCTCGAACTGGACCCGAATCTTGCCGCCGCAGCCAAAGGATTGGAAGATTGCGGCGCGTTAGCAAAAGGTTCCGCGCCGCCGGTTGAACCTACCCAACTCGCGCTGCTGCCTGTTGCCACCGCGCTGCCGCAAGCGACTGCTGCGCCGATTGACAGCGGTAATTCCGGCGCCAAACCGACGCCCGCGCCCGACGACTCGAACGCGAATACTAACGCGCCCACCGGCAGCGGACGCATTTACTTTGCCGTTCACGATGGACAATATCGCATTTATTCCGTAAATCCGGATGGCAGCGACCGACGTATTGTCGTAGAATTGGCGTCCGCGCCGTCCGTGAGTCCGGATGGTTCGCGCATGTTGTTTTATTCATGGGTAAATGATCAGCGCGGGATTCATCGCATTGGCGTAAATGGCGCGGACAATACGCATATTTCGCTGCGCGCCGAAGATACGTTGCCTTCATGGTCTGACGATGGCGCGAAATATATTTACGCCACGCGGGCGGGGCAGGGCAGCGACATTACCAAACGCGCGTTTACGTTGCGCGTCGCCAGCAGCGCGAATAAACCGCGTCAGGACCCCGCGCCATTAGTGGAACAGGCGCAATATCCCACGTGGGGCCCCAATGGACGCATCGCGTTTCGCGATTGTGGTTTCCCCGATGAAAAATGCGGCATCGCGGTCATTAACGCGGATGGCGGTGGCAAAAAAGTTTTGACTCCGGGCATGAACGCGACCGCGCCCGCCTGGTCGCCCGATGGCACGCGCATTGTGTTTATGAGCAACGCAGTGGGCAACTGGGATTTGTATGTCGTCAATGCCGACGGCGGTTCGCCCGAACGTTTGACCGACGCGCTGACCGATGAGGGATTGCCGGTCTATGCGCCCGATGGCAGCAAAATCGCGTTTGTTCGCAATACGGACGATGTCTGGAGCATGTGGGCGATGGACCCCGATGGCGAAAACGAAACGAAATTGTTTGACCTTGAAGGAAATGTTGCCGGAGCCGTTCCGGGCAATTCACCCGCACAACCGGGCCAAATCTGGACAGAGCAGCGCATCGCTTGGCGCTGAAAAAATGCGCGCGAAAAAAAAATTGTTTTGCGGCGCGCGATCTAAATCGAAACGCGCGCGCTGGAATTAAAATAAATAACTCGCGTTACGCACGTTCACTAAAAAATAGCGCGCAAACGTACGGCAAATTTCAAATTTGCCCTACCCTTGCGTAACATCAGTAAATAAAGCGAATGACGCAAGGCGCGCCATTCGCTTTATTTATTTGGCTTGACTTGGACGTTCAAAAAGTTTTTTATGGTTTCGAGCAAGTCCACTTGGCGCGCGGGATTTTGAAAATTATCCGCGTCATTGTCTAGGACCAACAATGGAATATTCTGCGCGCGCAGCGTGGCGCGGAACGTTTGGAAATATTGAACCAAGCCGCGCAGATAGGCGAGCGAGATGGGCTGTTGATATGCCCACTGTTCGTTTTGCGCGCGCGCGGTCATGCGTTCAAAACAAATTTCGGGCGCGGTTTCGATAAAAATATACGCGTCGGGCGGCGCATACGCGAACGCGGCTTGGATGACATCGCACAAGATTTCGTAAAAATCGTACTCGGCGCGCGTGACAATGCCTTCCGCCAGCATATGCTTGCCATAGATATAACGATTCGTCGCCGCGCCCGCGTCAATAAAATAACGCGCGGCGTTGACGCGCGCGGTGTGCGCATGCCAGACGCGCACATAATCATAAAAATAGCGCGCCGCGTTGGTGAATGCCCAACGGCGCGGATTTTGAAAATTCCATTCGAGAAATGGATTTTGTTCAAAACTTTCTAAAATGGCGACGCTGTCGGGAATTTCGCGCGCGAGCCACTGCGTCAAAGAACTTTTGCCGGAAGCGATATTGCCGACAATGCAAATGGTTTGTCGAGAATTTTCAGACAACATGGTTTTACAGAATAAAAGCGGCGGTTATCGGCCGAGTTAGCGCGCTTTTAACAAAATGATTTGCTCGATTTGGCGTGCTTGCATGAAAATTCCAAAAGTCTTGCGCACACCACATACTAATCGCAGTCGGATGAACGCGCCGCTTTGATACCCCCCTTGTTTTGGAATAGTGTATTGGATATAATCAGCACGTCAAACCCACGAGAATATAAATTATAAATTGGATTGGTTATTGTATCGGCGCGCGCAAGCCAAACGATTTTCGCGCGCGCGCTGTCACAAAGCGGTGACATGAAGCTTTTATTTGAGCATAAAGATTATACGCCAATCTATAGCTGTGTGGCGCGACAGCGCGCGCTATCGCAGCGGTTCTGTGAAACGCGCGCGCGATGAAAGCGTATCCTTTCGTCGCGCGCGCGTTTTGTTTTAATTTGGAAAGGAGGCGCCGCGCGAATCATTCGATTGCCCTACCGACAATTTATTTCCAAATCTTAGGAGGCGACATTTATGAAAGTGAGTATAAAGGTCAATGGCCAGCTGCGCCAAACCGAGGTGGAGCCACGCCGATTGCTCGTGCATGTGTTGCGCGAAAATTTTGGTCTCACCGGCACGAACGTGGGTTGCGACACGACGCAATGCGGCGCATGCACCGTACTGATGAACGGCTCGGCGGTCAAAGCGTGTAATGTCTTTGCCGTGCAAGCTGATGGCGCTGAAATCACCACCATCGAAGGATTGAAAAAGAACGGCGAATATCATCCCGTTCAACAAGCGTTTTGGGATCTGCACGGTTTGCAGTGCGGTTTTTGCACGCCCGGTATGATTCTGAACGCGGTGGATTTGCTCCAAGACCACGCGCAGCCGAACTATGCTGAAATTCGACACGCGATCGAAGGCAATTTGTGCCGCTGCACCGGCTATGAAAATATCGTACGCGCTATTCGTCAAGCGGCAGACAAGATGTAGCTGATGGCAGAGAGCGAATAGCAGATGGCAGCTGACAGATAGCGGATGGAGAGCGCCAAGCGCTGTCAGTCGTACGTTATCCGCTATACCCCATTTGCCATATGCCATTCACCACAAGCCATCAGCCATTCGGAGGTAACTATGGGAGTTCTCGGACAATCTATCAAACGGCGCGAAGACCCGCGACTCATTACCGGCGAAGCCAAATATATTGCCGACATCGAGTTGCCGGGGATGCTGCACGCGGCGATTTTACGCAGCCCCTTTGCGCACGCGAAAATTTCAAGTATCAATACCGAACAAGCTAAACAACTGCCCGGCGTCGTCGCCGTATTCACCGGCGCCGATTTTCAAGAGATTCCCGCGCTGCCGTGCGCGTGGCAAGCTGGCGGCGTCAAGAATAATGTCAATACGCCGCGCGTGCTTGAAATTGATCAGGTGCGGCACACCGGCGCAGGCATCGCGGTGGTAGTCGCGCAAGACCGTTACACCGCCGAAGACGCGTTGGCGTTAATTCAAGTCGAGTATGAGCCGCTGCCGGTCATCGTGGATGCCGAAAAAGCGACGCAAGCGGGCGCGCCGCAGCTGTACGAAAACGCGCCCAACAATGTCGCGTTCGATTGGTCTTGCGGCGATGAGGCGGGGACCGACCAAGCGCTCCAAGCCGCCGAAGTGGTGGTCAAACAGCGCCTGCTTAATCAACGTCTGATTCCGACGCCCATCGAACCGCGCGGCGCGGTGGGACATTACAGCGCCGCGACTGAAGAATATACGCTCTGGCTCACCTCGCAAGCGCCGCACGTGCATCGCCTCGTGATGGCGGCGTTCGTGTTGGGCATTCCCGAACACAAGATTCGCTGCATTTCGCCGCAGATTGGCGGCGGCTTTGGCGCGAAAATTTTCATGTATCCCGAATATCCGCTCGTGCTGGCTTTATCCAAAAAATTGAGCCAACCGGTGAAATGGATTGAAACGCGCCGCGAAAATTATGTCGCCACCACGCATGGACGCGACCACATCACCGACATTACAGTCGGCGCCAAGCGCGATGGGACGATTACGGCGTTCAAAGTGCATACCTACGCGAATTTAGGCGCGGCGCTTTCAACGGCGGCGCCCGGCGTTCCGACGACACTCTATGGACGCTTGTTGTCGGGTCCCTATAAATTTCCGCACATCTATTGCAATGTGCAAGGCGTGTACACCAATACCGCAATGGTAGACGCGTATCGCGGCGCAGGGCGTCCCGAAGCGACGTACGCGGTCGAACGCACGGTGGATTTGGTCGCGTATGAATTAAATATGGACCCCGCCGAAATTCGGCGCAAAAATTTTATTCCGCCCGACGCGTTCCCGTACGCGCCCGCCGATGATTTGATGGCGGGTTTGAAATACGACAGCGGCAATTACGCGCCCGCGCTCGACAAGGCGCTCGAAATGGTAAACTATCAAGAGCTGCGCCAAGAACAAGCGCAAGCGCGCCAAAAAGGAAAATATATCGGCATTGGCTTTTCCTCGTACATCGAAGCATGCGGCTTGGCGCCTTCGGCGTGGATTGGTGTGGGCGGACAGGGCTGGGGCGCGGGTTTGTGGGAAAGCGCGAATGTGCGGATGCACCTCACTGGCAAGGTCGTCGTCACCACCGGCTCCCAATCGCACGGGCAGGGACACGAGACCACGCTCGCGCAGTTGGTCGCCGATGAGCTGGGCATCGCGGTGGACGATGTGATTGTGCAACACAGCGACACGCTCGGCACACCGTTCGGATATGGCACGTATGGCAGCCGCAGCGCCGCCGTCGGCGGAGCGGCGGTATATCGCAGCGTGCAGCGCATCAAAGAAAAAGCCAAACGCCTCGCCGCGCACATGCTCGAAGCGAATCCCGAAGATTTGGTGTATCAAGATGGCAAAGTGTTTGTGCGCGGCGTGCCTGCCAAGACCAAATCCATTCAAGAGCTCGCCGCCGCCGTCGCGTTGGGCTATAGCTTGCCGGAAGGGATGGAACCGTTCTTTGACGAGACGGCATATTTTGACCCGCCCAACTGCACCTATCCCTTCGGCACGCATATCTGCGTGGTCGAAGTGGACGCCAACACGGGCAAAACAAAAATCATTCGTTACGTCGCCGTGGACGACGTGGGCAATGTCATCAATCCGATGATTGTAGACGGTCAAATTCACGGCGGCATCGCGCAAGGCGCGGCGCAAGCATTGTACGAAGGCGCGGTCTATGATGACAATGGGCAGCTGCTCAGCGGCTCATTGATGGATTACGCCGTGCCAACCGCGGCGATGCTGCCTTCCTATGAAACCGCGCGCACAGTGACGCCTACGCCGACCAATCCGATGGGCATCAAGGGCGTTGGCGAAACAGGCACGATTGCTTCCACTCCGGCGGTGGCAAATGCCGTGTTGGACGCGTTGAAACCGTTCGGCGTCACGCACCTCGACATGCCGCTCACCGCGGAAAAAGTGTGGCGCGCGATGCAATCCAAAACCAATGGAGGGCAGAGCTAATGTATCCTGCGCCATTTGAATACTATACCCCCACGACAATGGGCGAAGCGTTGGCGTTGCTCGCGCAAAACAGCGACGCTAAAATCCTCGCGGGCGGACACTCGCTCATTCCGCTGATGAAGTTGCGTCTCGCGCAGCCCGCCGCGTTGATTGACCTCGCCAAGATTTCAGATTTACGCGGCATCCATGATATGGGCGATTATATCGCCATCGGCGCGCTGACCACGCATCACGAGGTGGAATATTCCGCGCTGCTGCGAAACGCGTGTCCGCTCCTCCCCGAAGTCGCGTCGCACATCGGCGACCGCCAAGTCCGCAATCGCGGCACCATCGGCGGTTCGCTCGCGCACGCCGACCCCTCCGCCGATTATCCCGCCGCGATGTTGGCGCTCGGCGCCACCGTTCAAGCGCAAGGCAGCGGCGGCAAACGCGGCATCAACGCCGATGACTTGTTCACGGGTCTGTTCTCGACCGCCCTGAACGGCAATGAAATTCTCACCGCCGTTCACGTTCCGAAAACGGACGCGAAAGGCAGCGGCGTCGCCTATGCCAAATTTCCGCATCCCGCGTCGCGCTATGCCGTGGCAGGCGTCGCGGTGTGGGTCAAGCTTGGCAACGACCAGGTGTCCGATATTCGCATCGGCGTCACGGGCGCGGCAGACCACGCGCAGCGCGCGACAAAAGCCGAAGCCGCGCTCAAGGGCAAGCCGATGAACGAGGACAATGTCGCCGCCGCCGCGAAACTCGCGTCGGATGGCTTGGCAACCCTCGGCGACATGTTCGCGTCCAGCGAATATCGCGCGCATCTCGTTCAAGCCATGACGCTCGACGCGCTAAATGAAGCGCATCATCGCGCGCATGGATGGCACTGAACCAAGTTAAAAGTTAAAAGCTAAAAGTTAAAAGCGCAAAGTGGAAAAAGCAGGCGCGGAGAAATTCGCGGCTGCTTTTTTTGATTTGCAAAAAGGACCTGATGATAATCTGCCTCCGCGTAGCGCGCGGCAAATGGAACGCGTTCGAGTCTCTAGAGCGAATTCCTGATTCGTTTGTGGGGCAAGACCTTTCGGGTTTTCGGAAACCCGAAAGGCCTACCCGCAAATCAAAGTGGAATCGGCTCTAATGCGCTTATGGCAGCGTAATCAAAAAGTTCAGATGAACTATAGCGTCGCGTTCCTCGCCATGACGCGTGGGACGCGCCCGTGACTTGCAGTTGTCATGATTCACCGGATAGGGCTGGCACAAAGTCGCGCAAACTGTCATTTCGAGCGGAGGCGAGAAATCTCGACCTTGCGCGTCAAACGAGATTTCTCATTGCATTCGAAATG
>JAJTXZ010000054.1 GCA_021463195.1 Anaerolineae bacterium | reverse complement strand
ACCTTTGGGGTTTCTGGGCAATTTGCTTGGTTTGGCGCACCCGCGTCGAAAACCCCAAAGGTCTTGACACACAACAAGTCCGTTAAAGATGCACTAGCTCGCCTCGAAAGTAAAATGCGCCCATGACAACAAAAAAGCCCCTGCCGACGCGAACGCGGCAGGGGCTTGGTTTTGTTCATGGGACGGTAACTTTGATGATTTCGCTCCAGAGCGAAGCGCCGCCGCCTTTCAAGATTTCTAATTGATAACGATAAATCTTGCCCGCCTTGGCTGTTTTATCAGTCCATTGATAAGTCCCGCCTTCGGGCTGCCCGATGTGGGCAGCGTCAATTTGTTCGGCATTGAGTTTGACCCACGGCTTGTTTTTGCCGGCGCGACGATACAAATTAAATCCGACAAGTTCCGATTCGTTTGCCGTTTGCCATTTTAGGCGGACTTTGTTTTTGGGCGTGAGTTTGGCTTTGAAAGCGGCGAGAATGATTGAGGTGGGCGCGTCATTGCCGACCGCCCAATCAGAGAATTCAGAGATATTATTGCGGGTGACACTATTGGAATCACTGCCGTCTATGGCGCACCACCAACTGGTCCCGCTGTAATATCTACAGACTGAAGGCGCGCCCGCATTGCTGCGCGGCAAGGTGAGGTCTGCGGTATAGCCGCTGTTTGTCGGGGTAATCGTCCAATAGCGCCCGGTCTGTTGATTTGCGCCGTTACTGTTGGGGTGATCGCTGTCAATACGATCTACCTGCAAGTTCGAGAGTGTGCCTTGCGTCGTGACATTGATGGCAAGATTTGCTCCGTTGTGCGCCCCCGCCAGCCCAAAGGTCTTGGTTCCCGTGCCGTTTACGGCCTGTGATTTGCGAATTGTGCCGTTGTTGGTCAGTGTAGCGCTGACGGTCACATTATCCGCGCTTACGGTTTCGACGAGCGTGACGCCGCTATTGATGGTCAAGTTGTAGAATGCGATCGCGGAGCTGGCGGTTAGATTTTGGGCGCCGCTGCCGTTAAAGACGACAGTTTGTGAAGTCGTCGAGTAGACGCCATCGCTCACCCAATTTCCAGCCAAGTTCAATGCCCCAGTCATTGCGCTGTTGAATGTAATTCCGGTATTGATAGTGAGATTTCCTCGAACCGTCAAAGGATTGCTCCCCGACGCTGTATAGGTTGCCGCCCCTGCCGTTCGGGTCAGCGTGAGACTGCCATAGTTTCTGTTCGATGCGCTGATAGGTACAGAGCCGGTGCCTGGTGAATCATACTCAAAGATACCGGTTTCAGTTCCTGACGCTGTGGATAATCGCGGAACAATTCCATCTGTAGAGCGAGGTGTGTTGTGAATATATTTCCCGCCATTGTTGATGCGCGCCGTGCCATTTCCGGTGCCATTGACTTGAATGCCATTCCCCGAAGAACTCGCGCCAGAAGAATTTTGGAGGATAGCGCCATTATTCAGAATAATATCGTCTGTCGCAGTGGTATTATCCCCAACATTAAAACCCGGGTTAGCCGTATTGCCGCTGGGCAGTATCACCGTTATCGTATTGCCACTGCCGGGGGTAATGGTCAAGTTATTGATAGCAATCGTTACATCCCCTGTCGGAAGATTGACTGTATAGTTTCCGGACACCACAGAATTATCGAGGAGCACATTGTCGGCGGCGGCGGGTGTTCCGCCTCCGGTACAGCCCGTCCAATTGCCTGCCGTATTCCAATTGGAATCAACGCTGCCATTCCATGTGCACGTCGCGGCATACGCCGTATTCCCCGCGACCAAAAACATCAATCCCACCGCCAAAGCCAAAACCGCAAAGCGTTTTACCGTGTCCATGATGCCCTCCTCGAAAGGAATGTCGTATGCTGCTTTTGGGGGCGCAGCAACGCTGTGTGGATAACAAAAAACTGCGCGTAGTTTAACGGAAAAAATCTCGCGTTGTCAATAGGTTTGTGGTAAAAAAAAATCGTCGCATGCGACGATTTTTTTTACGCTATTCATTTGGCATTTTCGTTCGCCGTCCGCAGCGCGAACTCGACGAACGTGCGCGTTGGCGCGCCATTGCCCCATTTATTGGTGTACCCCTGCTCTTTGCCATTGCCCGTGCCAGCCGCGCCCGCAATATCCAAATGCGCCCACTGGGTGCCTTCGGCGACAAATTCACGAATAAACCACGCGGCGGTGATAGCGCCGCCGGGTCGCCCGCCGGTATTTTTCAAATCCGCCCAATCGCTGCTCAGCGCGAAAAAATAATCGCGGTCCATCGGCATCTGCCAATTTTTCTCGCCCGTCGCTTCGCCAATTTCATGCAGCGTCTCCGCCAGCGCGTCGTCGTTCGAGAACAAGCCCGCCCGCTGTCCACCGAGCGCCACCACAATCGCGCCCGTCAAAGTCGCCGCGTCCAAGATTGGATTCAATTTCAAATCGCGACTGGCGTACGTCACCGCGTCGGCGAGAACGAGCCGCCCTTCCGCGTCCGTGTTATTGATTTCAATCGTCTTGCCGTTCAACGCGCGCAAAATGTCGCCCGGACGAAACGCCGCGCCGCTGGGCATATTCTCCGCCGCCGCGACGATGCCCGTCACATTCACTTTGGGTTTCAACTGCGCGAGCGCTTGCATCGCGCCAATCACCGCCGCGCCGCCCGACATGTCGCCTTTCATATCCTCCATATGTTCGGAAGGTTTGAGCGAAATGCCGCCGCTGTCAAACGTGATGCCCTTGCCGACGAGACCGAGCGCCTTGTCCTTGCGCGTCGCGTCGCCCCAATAACGCATCACAATCAGCGCGGGTGGATTCGCCGACCCTTGCCCGACCGCGAGAAACGCGCCCATGCCGAGTTCTTGCGCCTTGGCGCGGTCAATGACATAAAATTCCAAACCGTATTTTTCGCTCATCGCGCGCGCCTGTTCCGCCAATAATAGCGGCGTCAACTGATTGCCCGGTTCGTTCGCCAACGCGCGCGCGAAATTTTTCGCGTCGCCGATGATTCGTCCGCGTTCCACCGCCGCGCGCGTCGCGTCCAATGTCGCGGCATCCTCAACCAAAAGCGTCACCGTTTCAATTTCCTGATGCAACGCGCCCTGCTGCGTCGCGTCCGCCGCCGCCGTATAATATTTATGAAAACGAAACAAGCCCAGCGTAATTCCTTCCGCCGCGGCTTGCGCCGCGTCCGCCCAAGCCAAATCCGCGCGCGCCACCGTCAATGCGACCTGTTTAGCGCCCAACTTGCGCAGCGCTTTGACGCCCTCTGCCGCCGCGCGGCGCGCGCCATCCAAATCAAAATTCGCGCGTTCGCCCAAATCAATCAGCGCGAGGCGCGCCGCAGGCAATTTGCCTAATGTCGGAAAAGCCAAGGGCGCGATCGCGCGCGCGCGTTCCAGTTCGCCATCCAGCGCCGCATTGATTTGCGCGGCGTCAGAGTCCAAAGGTTGCTCTTTCCAAACTGATACAACAATCCCATCGCCGCGCCATTGCGCGAGCGTGCCGACCTCTACTTTAATTTCCATAACGCCTCCATGCGTTTTTTCAATCACAACATTTCTATTATACCGCAACTTTTTTTTAACGCGACACAGTTATCGCATCGGGTGCAACTCGCCTTCGAGGCGAGTTGCACAAACGCGAACGTCCGCAGGGACGTTTTATGTTTTTGTTGGCGCGAATTAAATTCGCCCGCGTTTCGAGAATAAAAAAAAATTCGCTTGTCAAACTGTTTCAACGCGAATATACTGTATCAAATCACCTCTACGAGTTATCATGCCCAACGAACACATCCTGATTCTTGACGACAATCAAGCGCTGTGTGACGAAACTACGCAAACGCTTATCAACGCGGGCTATGCTGCGCAAGGTGTCGTCTCGGCGTCCCAAGCGCTCGCGCTCGCGCGTCAGCAAACGTTTGAAGTGGCGCTGGTGGACATTTATCTCGCTGACGAAAACGGCATTCAATTTTTCACGCAGCTGCGTGAAATCGCGCCCGAGATTGCCGGCATCGCCATGACCGGTTATAGCAGCTGGCAAGTTTCGATGGACGCGCTGCGCGCCGGCTTTTCCGGTTTTTTGGTCAAACCCTTTCCCGCCGAACAACTTGTTGCGGCAGTCACCGCCGCGCTGGAACAAGAAGCGCTGCGCCGCGACAACGCGCGCTTGCGCGCGCTCGTGCCATTGTACGAACTCTCGCGTTCGTTCATGGGCGCGACCGAATTGAGCCAAACGCTCAATCAAGTCGTCACCACCGTGCGCCAAGAAACGCGCGCCGAAATCGCGTCATTGATGTTGTTGGACGATGACCACGCGGAATTGACTGTCGCGGCGGCGGATGGCTTGTCGCCGGATTTTGTGGAAACGCAGCGGCGCCGCGTCGGCAAAAGCATCGCGGGCATGGTGGCAGAACGCGGCGAAGCGGTCATCATCGCCGACGACATTCCGCTCGATTCGCAGGTGCGCGCGTCGTTGGAAAAACCGGAATTGGGTTCCGCGTTGTCATTGCCTTTGCGCGTGCGCGGCGAAGTGATTGGCGTGTTGAATTTGTCGCGTTTGCGCGGCATCGCGCCTTTTACCCAAGCGGATTTGGAATTGGCGACCGTATTGGCGGGCCAAGCGGCGGTGGCGATTGACCAAGCGCGCTTGATTGATGTCATGCGCAACATGAGCGAAACGAGTCAACGGCTCGCGGGCGCATTCGATCTGGACGACGCGGCGACCATTACGCTGGAAGCGGCGCTCAAATTATCGGGCGCAAAAAGCGCGGCGTTGTGGCTTGTGGAAGATTTGTCCAATCAGTTGACGCTGTTCAAAGCCGACGGCTTTGCGCCGGACCAGGAACGCCGTTTGAGACCGCCCGCGTTCGTTTCGCCGGCAGATGCCGCCGAGGGCCGCGCGCCGGAACGCGATGTGTACTGGCAGCCGATTTTACGCGGCGACCGCAAATTTGGCCTGCTGGAAATATATATGGCGCCCGGCAAAATTTTACGCCCGGACCGTTTGGGCGTTTTGCGAATGGTCGCGCATACAGCGGCGGCGGTGATTGAATCGCATCGGCTGCGCGCGCGCGAAGCGATCGCCTTTCGCGAAATTGACATGACGCTGCGCGGCGAATCGAATTTGCAGCTGGTGTTGGAACGCTTGCTGCGCCAAATCGCGGAAGCGTGCGGCGCGCAGAATGGCGCGATTTATATTAAACAGAGCGATGGCGCGCCGAATGTATGGATTGAGTTGGGCAGCGGCGCGCCCGCGCGTTTCGCTCAAGAGGCAATCGCGGCGAATCACGCGCTCTTGCATTCGCTGCCCGACGAAATGGAACACGGCATCGGTTCAGTCATGGCGGCGCCGCTCACGGTCGGCACGCGCGTCGAAGGCGCGTTGGCGCTAACGCATCGCGATCCGGGCATGTTTGGACCGCGCCATTTGAATTTGCTCTCGGTCCTCTCGAGCTCTGCCGCGTTGATTGTGCGTAACGCGCAATTGTACGCGTGGTCGGAAGAAAAAGTGATTAGCGAAGAGCGCGCGCGCATCGCGCGCGAAATCCACGACGGTTTGGCGCAGGACATCAATTTTATGCTGATGCGCGTGCAAACTTTGCAGACCGCGCAGCAGATGGGCAAACCGATTGATTGGTCCAAAGAGCTGGAACAGTTGAATCAAACTTTGCGCCGCGATGTGCGCGAAGTGCGACAAACGATTTTCGCGCTGCGTCCGGTGGAAATCGAAACGATGGGCTTTGTGCCGGCGTTGGAAAAATTTGTGACGGACTTGGGCGCGGCGAATGATTTGCGAATTCATTTGCAAGTGCGCGGCGATGCGGCGTGGTTGGCGCCGAAATTGCAATCGGCGCTATATCGTCTCACGCAAGAAGCGCTCAATAACGTGCGTAAACATGCGCGCGCCGCGAATGTGTGGGTTGATTTGGAATTTCGCGCCGCCGCTGCGCAGCTCGAGGTGCGCGATGATGGCGTGGGCTTTGATATGATCAAGGCGCTCGACGCCGCGCGCGGTCGCGGCAGCGTCGGCATTTTGCAGATGCGCGAGCGCGCCGAACGCGCGGGGGGGACGTTTGAAATCGAAACGGCGGAAGGCAAGGGGACGAAGGTGCGCGTAGAATTGCCGCTGCGCTAACCGCGCGCGCGACAGAGGCGCAATCCCCGATTTCGCGTCTGTGACTTGATACCGTGTCGCCTCGACTGTAAAGCTTGACGCCGCACATTTGTTCTAGTATAATCGGTTCAACGTTTGCGAAAACGTTAACGCGCGTTCGAGCGCGTGACATATTTTTCGGTCCCGTCTCTGGCGCGGCGCGGCGAATTTAAAATGATTGCGCGCATGGTTGCACTGTAATCTATTCGCCCAACGCCCCTAACAACTGAACTGCGTGCAATGCCATAAGCGCAGAATTAAACTGGACGGACGCGGGCAAAAGGAGCATTTCAAATGGCAGCAGCATCGGACGGCAAAGCTAAAGCGCTTGATTCGACTTTGGCTTCCCTCAAAAAACGGTACGGCGAAGGCGCGATTATGCGCCTCGGCGAACATCCTCACGGTAAAATCGAAGCCATCTCGACCGGCGCAGTTTCGCTCGATCTCGCGCTCGGCATCGGCGGCGTCCCCAAAGGGCGCATCACTGAAATCTACGGTCCCGAAGCGTCGGGTAAAACGACTATCTGCCAACACGTCATCGCCAACGCGCAAAAGAACGGCGGCACTGCCGCATTCATTGACGTGGAACACGCCTTTGACGCGGCGTACGCCGCGAAATGCGGCGTCAATATCGAGGACCTTTTGATTTCGCAGCCCGACACTGGCGAGCAGGCGCTGGAAATCGCCGAAGCGTTGGTGCGCTCCGGCGCGGTGGATATTGTGGTGATTGATTCGGTCGCCGCGCTCGTGCCGCGCGCCGAAATCGAAGGCGAGATGGGCGATTCGCACATGGGCTTGCACGCGCGCCTCATGTCGCAAGCGCTTCGCAAGTTGACCGGCGCGATTAAAAAATCCAACACCGCCGTCATGTTTACCAATCAACTGCGTCAAAAAATCGGCATTATGTTCGGCAATCCCGAAACGACGACGGGCGGCATGGCGCTGAAATTTTACGCGTCGGTGCGGATGGACGTGCGTCCGACCGACCAAATCAAAAGCGGCGACGAAGTGATTGGCACGCGCGTGCGCGTGCGCGTCAAGAAAAACAAAGTCGCGCCGCCTTTCACCAAAGCGGAATTTGATATTTTGCACAACGAAGGCATTTCACGCGAAGGCGATATGCTGGACACGGGCGTCGAATACGGCATCATCGAAAAGCGCGGCGCGTTCTATTCGTACAATGGACAGCGTTTAGCGCAGGGTCGCGAAAATTCACGCACCTTTTTGCGCGAGAATCCAGGCGTGATGCAAGAACTCGAAAAAGCGATTCGCGCCAAAGCGGGTCTGGACGGCGCGGAATCGGCTGCGCCGCTGCCGCAACACATGCAGGACGAACCCGATTTGGATGAAGAGGATGAAGAAGAGGACGAAGAAGAAGAAGACGAAGAATAAAGCGCGACGGCAAGGTCAGAAAAAGTTGGCGACTCGTTCACGCAAGGCGTGCGGGTCGCTTTTTTATTGCGCTATCTTTTTGTCGCCGCCATTTAATCCTGTGGCACAATGTTGTATGTGCTGGCATGGACAAGCCAATCGCTGTCACCCACATAATTAAAACGTTGACAGTTGTTCCCGTTCCAACAGAATTTGCGGATGCGGTTCAGAGGGTCGTATTCGAATGTGCCGCTCCAAGTTACATTCCCATTCTCTGTGCGTGTGACACTTGTCAGCCGATGCGAACCGGGTTCCCACGTGTAGGTTGCGGCGTAGGTGTTGCCGCCCCAAACAAGCGTGACTTGAACGTTGCCGTCCGCAGACGGTTCCTGGTGATTACCCACATCTCGAAAACGCAGCGGATTTCCAGACCCTAAAGGTTTTCGAAAACCCATAGGGTCTGGAAATCCGGGCAATCACCAGGACGGTTCGCGTCGAGTTCGTGGTATAATGCAAACACCTTGAACACGCGCGCGGTTTCAGGCGCGTGATTGTATTTCCCCCAAAGGGAATACGCTTCCACAGCGATTGCAAGTATGTCATATCCAGATTAAATCGAATGGTGTTTGCACGGCGAGATGTGTGAAATGAAATTGATGTCTTATATGCCTAACGATACTTCGCCGCCGAACGCGCTGTCCGTTTTGTGAATTTTCGTGTTTCGTCGGAAATGTGATGGGCTGTCACGCGATTGCGACAGCGCCGTCGCGGCGCATTCCTTGACGTTGCTTGTTTTTTGGCGAAACAAATGATATGACCTGCCGCTTGCGTTCGGCGCGAGCGGCCCTGCCTAGTCGCTGTGAGACGCGGCGCGTATGACGCGCCGACTCACCGCGATTTTTTTTATTTGTGGCGGCAAGAAACGAGATGAAGACCAAAGGCAAAACTAAATGGGGACGGCGAGCGCAAGGCAAACCCAGTTCCGCCGCGCGCGCGCCCTCGCAAAATCTCGCGCCGGGCCAAGTGACCGCTATCGAACCGCAGGTCAAGCGACCGAATCGCTTGAATCTGTACATTGACGACCATTTCGCGTTGGGGCTTTCGGTCTATGCGGCGGCGGGCGTGCGCGTCGGGCAAGACCTCGCGCGCGCCGATTTGGAACGGTTGGCGCACGCGGAAGCGTTGGAGCAGGCGCGCGAAGCCGCGCTGCGGTTTCTTGAAATTCGGCCGCGCAGTGAGCAAGAATTGCGGATGCGGTTACGCAAAAAGAACTATACGGAAGAAATCATCACTCAAGTCATTGCCCGACTGGGCGATGCGCAACTGGTGGACGACAAGGATTTCGCAAAGTATTGGGTGGAGAACCGTGAGGGTTTTAAACCGCGCAGCAAACGCGCCTTGCAGTACGAGCTGCGCCAAAAGGGCGTGGCGGCGGACGATATTGCGCGCGCGGTGAAAAAAATTGACGAGCGCGACAGCGCTTATCGCGCGGCGCGGCCTAAAGCGCTGCGTTGGAAAGATTTGGACGCGCGCGCCTTTCGTGAAAAATTGAGCGGCATGCTCGCGCGCCGCGGTTTTGATTACAGCGTCACACGCGAAACGGTAACGCGTTTGTGGCAAGAGGTGAATGAAAACTCGGCAAGTTTGAAATCAGATTGGGAGTAGGCGCATATCGCAAAACGCGCATTACGATGCGCCAGTCAGACGCGCTATGCGAAAATGGAGGATTTATGGAAACCATTATCGTCGCCATCATCGAACTTTTTGTCGTGGGCGGCTTGGCGTTTGCGGCGGGTTATTTCCTCCAGTCACGTGTCTTTACGGCAAAAAAGGTCGCGTTGGAAGCCCAGCGCGCAGAGCTTGACAAAAAACTGGTCGAAGCGGACGCGCAGGCCAAAGATATTATTTTAAAAGCCAAAGACCAGGCGTTAGTGATTCGTAATGAACAAGAAGCGGATAACAAGCGCAAACGCGCAGAACTGTCGCGGGAAGAAGACCAACTGCGACAGCGCCGCGAAGCCACAGACAAACGGCTGGAGCAAATCGAGAATCGCAATCGCAAACTCGAACATCGTGAAAAAGAAATGGACCGCGCCAAAGCGCGGATGGACGAACTTGAAAATAAAAAGGCGCTGGAAATTCAACGCGTCGCCGCCATGAGCGTGGACGAAGCGAAACAACTGCTTTTGCAGCAAGTTGAAAAAGATACGCGGCAGGATGCCGCGCGCATTATTCGTGAAGTCGAAATGAACGCGCGCGAAGAGGGCGAGCGCCGCGCGCGTGAAATTATCACGACGGCGATTGAACGCATTTCATCCGACCAAGTGATCGAAAGCACGGTCTCGCTCGTGCCGCTGCCGAATGATGAAATGAAGGGGCGCATCATCGGCAAGCAGGGGCGCAATATTCGTTCGATTGAAATGTTGACCGGCGTGGATTTGGTGGTGGACGATACGCCCGAAGCGGTCATTATCTCGTCGCACAATCCGATTCGGCGTGAAGTGGCGCGCGTCGCGCTGCAAAAATTGATTAGCGACGGACGCATTCATCCCGGACGCATCGAAAAGATTATCGAGAGTGCCGAAGAAGAAGTCAACAAGAGCATCGTGGACGCGGGCGAAGCGGCAATCTTGGAAACGGGCGTCGCCAGTCTGCATCCTGAATTGGTTAAAATGCTCGGCGCGCTCAAGTTTCGCACTTCGTACGGCCAAAATGTTTTGGCGCATGTCGTCGAAACGTCGCATCTCGCGGGCATGATTGCGGCGGAGCTCAAAGCCGATATCAAGGGCGCGAAAATGGGCGCGCTGCTGCACGACATTGGCAAAGCGGTGACGCACGAAGTCGGCGGCGCGCACGCCATTATCGGCGCGGAATACGCGCGCAAGTACGGCGTGCCGGAAAATGTGTGCAACATGATTGCCTCGCATCACGGCGAAGTGGAACCGAAATCAGTGGAAGCGGTGCTGGTGACGGCGGCAGATGCGGTTTCGGGCGCGCGTCCCGGCGCGCGGCGCGAATCGTTGGAACAATATTTAAAACGCGTCGAAGCTTTGGAAAGTATGGCGAACGCAATGACAGGCGTGCAGCAGTCTTTTGCGATTCAGGCGGGGCGCGAATTGCGCATCATTGTCAAACCGGAACAGATTGATGATTTGAGCGCCATCAATCTGAGCAAAATGATCGCGCGCAAAATCGAAGAGAACTTGGAGTATCCCGGCCAAATCAAAGTGACGGTGATTCGCGAACAACGCGCGGTGGAATACGCCAAATAAAGAGCGCGTTAATAACTCACGTTACGCACATTCGCTAAAAAAGAGCGCGCAGCCGTACGGCAAATTTCAAATTTGCCGTACGGCTGCATAACATCAGTTAATAAAAGGCAAAATCTAATACATTATTTATGCCACAATAAGCATAGCGCTGTAAGATACTCGCGCGTTCCGTGACACAAAGTCAAATCCGATGCGGCGCGTCTGATTTGGTCGCGGTATTTCATCGGCGTAACAACACTATCCCAACGGCGTGCGTTAGACGCATGTCGCAAGCGCTCTTTATGCTTTGTGTCATTTGTTCCGCGTGGTTTGGGATGGATTTGTTGTAGGGAGTCACATATCACATGGATACTATCAAAGTTTCTGCCAAGTCACGTTCAACCGCTGTCGCCGGCGCGATTGCAGGCGTCATCCGCGAATATCGCAAAGCCGAAGTGCAAGCGATCGGCGCGGGCGCGGTGAATCAAGCCATCAAAGCAATCGCCATCGCGCGCAGCTACCTGCAACAAGATCAACTCGATCTTGCCGTCGTGCCAACCTTTGCCGAAGTGGATATTAACGGCGAAGAGCGCACTGCGGTCCGTTTGTATATCGAATCGCGCGCGTTGAGCGACGCGCCGCCGGTGCCGCACAGCAATGGGCATCATGTCGAAACGGCGACGATTGAAGCCGTCTAAAGTTAACCGTCGGGGCTGCGCGCGACTGTAGCCCCGACGAGCTTGCGCTTGTTTAGGACACTGTCGCGCGCTTATTCCCTGCTTTGGAGTTATGGTGCCCAAAACAAATTCGCGCATTGATTTGCACGCGCATACTAACGCGTCCGACGGCGAGCATTCCCCCGAAGAACTGGTTCAAATCGCGCGCGCGCGCGACGTTGCCTATCTCGGCATCGCCGACCATGATACGATTGCGGGCTTGGAGCGCGCGGTCGCCGCCGCGCGTCAGCATGACGATATTGAAATCGTCCCCGCGGTCGAATTTTCAACCGATTGGGAAAAACGCGAGATTCATGTTCTCGCCTATCTGGTGGATTATACCGACGCCGCGACGATTGCGTTGGCGGATAAATTTCGCGAGGGTCGCTTGGGGCGCGCGCAAAAAATTCTCGCCAAACTTGACGCGCTCGGCGTTGCGGTTGAATTTGACAAGGTGGCGGCAATCGCGGGTGACGCTGCCATCGGACGACCGCACGTCGCGCGCGCGTTGGTAGAGGCGGGCCATGTGGCGACGGTGCAAGAAGCGTTCGACCTATATCTCGCCAGTGACAAACCAGCGTATGTGGCATACGAAAGCGCGTCGCCGCGGCAAGCGGTGGAAATGATTCGCGCGGTCGGCGCCGTCCCCGTCCTCGCGCATCCGTACGACGCGCAGCGTATTGTTCCCGAATTGGTCGAGATTGGACTCGTCGGCTTGGAATGTTATTACGCGCAATATGCTGAACCGCAGCGGCGGGAATTAGTTGATCTGGCTAAACAATATGGTTTGATTGCCACGGGCGGCAGCGATTTTCATGGTCTGCATCGCATGGGTCACATGAGCGCATTAGGCGAAGTGAATGTGCCGCTTGCGGCGGTCGAGAAATTGAAACAAGCAAAAGCGCAAATGAAATAATCCACGTTACGCGCCTGTCCTATAAGATAGCGCGCAAACGTACGCCAAATTTCAAATTTGGCGTGCCAACGTGTAACATGAGTGGAATAATTCGCGTCGCGTCGCTATCGCCGCGCCGAATTTCAAAAATGAAATAAAAAAACGAGAGCCAAGTTTGCGGCTCTCGTTTTTGTTTGACGCGTCGCTCGAACCGTTCCAAAACACAGCTGACATTGGACGCTCGGAAATTCATTTCAAAAATCTGTCACGTTGTCTATTTGAACGGTTTATCCGGCGCGCCCGCTGTGTCCGCGCGTCTGACCGCGCGGGCCCTTTAGCTTTTTCACGCGAATTTCGCGCGGCGTCATTTCAATGCCCTTTGGCATACTCACAGTCAACACGCCGTTATCATACGTTACATTGACGCGCATGGTGTCCACCGTGCACGGCAGGCGGAGCATACGGTGATATTTGCCAATGCCCCATTCTTGGCGCAATATTTTTTTGTCGCGGGCGAGCGTGCCGCGCGCGGTTGAATCCAACACGATAGCTTTGGCGGTAAAGGTGACCAAAATATTTTCGGGTTCAGCGCCCGGCATCGCCGCATGTAAAACCAAATCATCGCCGGCGTCGGACAGGTTCACCGGAATCTTGTTTAATTTATCCATACGTTTACTCCTGCGCGTAATCACTTGATTTATTTTTTGAATGACCGCATTATTGTAGCACGAATTGAATAGGGTGAATCGCCGCGCGCGCGATTTATTTTTTTTCAATTCAAACAACGCTCAACTTGGTATGACGAGCGCGTTTATGTTCACTAACTGTTATAAAAGTTCGCGCGGCGCGACGCGGATTGACCGCGTGATTTTTTGATGATTTTAGGTTGACAGAGGATTGATTGAATTGGAAAGGAGTCGAAATTATGGACCGAGATTTTAGCGAAGCGCTCGATGCCGCGATTACACGCGTTGGAGTGATTCGCGCTTTCGCCAAAGGTTTGCAGCGCGCGCTCAACGCGATTTTTCTTGAAGGACCTCTGCGCCCGCTCAAGAATTTTGCCAGCGGCGCGTGGTTGGAGCATCCGCTCCATCCGCTGCTCACAGATGTTCCCGTTGGCGCGTGGACGGTCACGCTTTTGTTGTACATCGTCGCGCTCTTGTTTGGCGTGACGCAGCTCGGTTTTGCCATCGCGCTCGCGATGGGTTTGGGCATTCTCGCCGCGCTCGCCGCAATCGCCACGGGTTTTATGGATTGGATGGACGTAGACCCAACCGAACTCATAATTGGATTCGTTCACGCGACCGTGAATATTATCGGCACGCTCTGTTTTACCATCGCGTGGTTTTTGCTTTATAGCGCCCAATGGCAAGTGAGCATGACGAATTTTATTCCGGCGTTGCTTGGCTATTTAATTATGTCGGTGGGCGCCTATCTGGGTGGCACGCTGGTCTTTCGGCTCGGCGTCATGATTAATCGCAACGCGTATCGCAGCGGGCCCAAAGAGTTTACGCCCGTCGTCGGATTTGAGGAATTGGCGGAAAATAAACCGCAGCGTTTCAACGTAAAGGGTCAACCCGTTTTGCTCGTGCGCCGCGGGCAGCAGGTCTATGCGATTGGCGCGGTGTGTTCGCATTATGGCGCGCCGCTTGAACAAGGCGCTATCCACGATACTCTTATCGAGTGCCCATGGCACTATTCGCGCTTTTCGCTAGAAGATGGCAGCGTAAAAAGAGGCCCCTCCACCGCGCCGCTGCCGCTCTATGAGACGGATGTCAAAGACGGAAAAATTTGGGTCCGCGCCAGTCGCGTCGCGCAAATCGTTCCGCCGCATTGACCGACGCGCAGGTCGTCAGTCAGCGCAAAAAGCATAGCGCTTTGGAAACGTCAAATAAACGTCTCTCAAGCGCTATGTCGTTATACGTCAATTTAGATTGCGTCGCGGCGGATGGCGCGCGCTAAAAAAATAGCGTCTGCGTTAGCGCGGCGCGCCGCGGAATCTTTTTTCGAATGCGCGCTGCAGCGCGCGGCGAGCATAGACACGCTGATGAATCGTCGCGCGAATTAGCCAGCGCTCATTGCCTGTATTTTCAAAGCCATGTTCGACGCCCGCAGGCACAAAAATCACGCTGCCCGCTGACGCAGGCACCGCTTTGCCATCCAGCCAAATGGTGCCCGCGCCTTCCAGCACGTCAAACACTTCATGTTCGTGCGCGTGCGAATGACGCGGCAGAATTTGACCGGGCAGAAAACCGAGCAGGCAGCCGGAAAAATCTTCGTGTTCAAAGAGCGGCACATTCGTCAAGGGCAGTTCGTCGTACCGCGCCGCGGCGGTCGTATGAATCACTTGCGCGCGAGAACTCATGCGTTCAATCTCTCCCTGCTGAAATTAGCGGCGGGGCTATACTTCGCCCCGCCCAATTTCTCCTCCAACTTTGTCTGAAACATTTCCCGGCGCGCCGCGCAAGAATCCGACAAACACCAGCCGCTCGTCGCCAGCGCGAACGTGATGCAGTTCATCCGTCTCAAACACCAGCAACGTGTTTGGCCCGTACTGTTCTTCCTTGCTGTCGGCGCCGCTGAACCAACCGTATCCTTGCAGGATAACGACATAGAACGGCGATTCGGGTATGCGATGGTCATGAATGCTTTGATGTGGTTCAAGCGTCCAAACTATCGCGCGCCCTTCCTTGTCCACATACAATGCTGCCGCGTTGGGCCTAGTTTTGTCAAAGACAAGTTGCTCTAAAAGTGGCGCTGCTTTCACAATGACCTCCTTGATACGGGATTACGGTTTGCCGATGTAAACGCGCCACACCTGCGGGCCCTGCTCTTGATAGTCCCACGTAAACTCGCCTGCGCGCTCGGCTGAAAATTGATAATAGAGCGGCTTGGGGTCGTGGTCGTTCACCAATTCAAACTTTTCGCCCGAACCCAATGCTTCAAAGGTTTTGAAAATAAGCGCATGGCGCTGCACCGGCGGAATCACACGTACGTCAATCTGTTGCATAGTTGCTCCTCCATGATTTTCGTGCATCGCATCCAAGACGCGCTGCTGCGCCTCGGCCGATACATATTGTTCAAACAGCGGCAAGTACACCTCTTCTTCTTTGGCGAGATGCACCTTGAAAAGCGCGTCCAATTCCAAGCCCAATTTTCCAAGTTTTGCGCGCAGCGCGTTTTGTTTGTCCGGCGCGGCGCCCGCGAATTCGCGCGCGGTCGCTTCGATTTGCGCGACATAACTCTCGATATATTTATGGTCCACGCGCATCGTGTCAGTCGGTTTGCCATGCGCGCGCACGAGCTCATCCACAATCGGATAAAGCTCCGCCTCTTCGCCCGCGGCGTGCGATACGAGGTCGTTTTTTAGAAACGCGGCAAAAGCTTGCGGGTCGGCGGTAGACTTGTCCTGCATAAAGCTCGCCGCATAATCTGACAACTGCTTTGCCAACTCGCTATGATGGTCTCGAAATGCTTGCGTCACTTGACTCATTGTGATTGCTCCTTGGGCGCGGCTGACTCGTTCTCCGCGCGGTTCTGAATGGCTTGGACCAACTCGTCCGCGAATTGTTCGGGGTCAAGGCCGTAAATCGCGACAGCTTCCGAGACCGCTTCGAACGCGGCAACGCTGCAACCTACGCACGCCATCCGATGCTGCATAAAGACCGCAATCGTTTCCGGTTGGCGCGCATGCAATTCCGCGATAGACAGGTTCAACAGCGAGTTGGTATCTAATAACATTAGTGTACTCGTCGTCAGTATAGAGGCAGAATTCGCGTCTGTCCTTGCGTTTTAGCAAAGAGCGGCGCGCTCAATCAGAATGCTTGGGCGAATCTTGCGGCGGCGGCAAGTCTTCGGCGATAATCACCAGTTGATGCGGCACGCAGAGGACAATGCGCTCGCGTCCGGTCTCGATAAATTTTTGTTTTTCCCACGCGCTCAAAATGCGGCTTACGGAATAGAGATTGGTGCCCGTCATTTCGGCGAGGTCTTGGCGCGAAAGCGGCATGTCAATCAATACGCCATTCTCGATGCGCTTGCCGGTTTGACGCGCCAAGCGCAGCAGCGCGCGCGCGACGCGTCGTTCAACGCGTTCCGTCTGCAATTCGCGCACGCGGTCTTGCAGTTGCACAATCGTTTCAGCGGTGTGTTCCAGCGCATTCAAAGCGAGTTGCGGAATTCGTATAAATAAATCGCGCATCGTCGCGGCATTCCAATACAACGCTGCGCTGTCTTCGGTGGCTTCGGCGCTGGCGGGATACGTCTTGACGCCAAACGCGGAAGCGCCGCCAAAGATGTCGCCCGGACGAATAAAACGCAAAATAACTTGTTCGCCTTCCGACGTTAGCTGTGTCATGCGCACCTGTCCGCTGTCAAGCACATGCAGCGCGACGGCAGTATCGCCTTGTTGAAAAAAGAAAGCGTCGCGCGCGACGTGACGACGCTGCGCGACTTGGGCAATCAACTTTAAATGGGCGGACGTCAAGTCATGAAAAAGCGGAATCCGCGCGAGACGTGTCGCGATTAAATCGGTCGGCGCATCAGACATGTCCTTATTTTACATGAAAATCGCAAAGCGCCGAGTCGCGTCCAAACCTTTTTTTTGATAAGCGTGCAGCGTCCACCGCGCGCATCTTTGCGATACAGCAAAGACACATTTGAGCGCGCGGCGTATACTTTTTGCAAAAGGGGGAAGCGAATTTTCTAGTGGCGGGCGGAGCGATCTGACCAGTCAGCCGCGCTGTTCGCAAAGGAGCAAGTCGTATGGCGTATGTTATCGCTGAACCCTGTATTGGCGTCAAAGATACCGCGTGCGTGAATGTATGTCCGGTAGATTGTATTCATCCGCGTCAGGATGAGAGCGATTTTGCCAATTCACCGCAGTTGTACATTGACCCCGATACTTGTATTGATTGCGGCGCGTGTGTGCCTGAATGTCCGGTTAGCGCAATCTTTCCCCTTGAAGATGTGCCTGATCAGTGGCATCAGTACATCGAGATGAATGCGGATGCGTACAAACTTTCTCCCGATGAATATCTGGCAAAGTGGAATACGCGTGGCATGAAGGAATAGGCGGCGCCGCACTCTACAAAAAAAGCGGCGTGCTTTTGCGCGAACAAACTCGCGCGAAAGCACGCTCTTTTTTTTTGACGCGACCGCGCAAACGTTAAGCGACTAATTTCTTGTCGAGATAAGTTTTGAGCGCGATGGCGTTATTGTGTTCAGTGTCGCGCGCGCTGTACAGCAAAGTCACATTGCCGCGCCGCGCGGCTTGCAGCAGCGGCGCCCAACTCGCCGCGTTCTTGTCCAATTCAGAAAAATATTTGCGCTTGAAAACGCTCCACTTGCTCGGGTCGTGCGCGAACCATTGGCGCAGTTCGGCGCTAGGCGCGACCTCTTTTAACCACGCGCGCGCGTCAAGCTCTTCTTTTTTTAATCCGCGCGGCCACAACCGTTCGACCAAAAAGCGGGCGCCGTCGCCGCGTGCCGGCGCTTCGTACACGCGTTTAATCTGAATCATTTCCATGCTCCTTTGGCAAGGCCCGCCATAACTTGTGTGTGGTCGGCGTCGCTGGGCGGCGGCGTGACGACATGCAGCACAATCAGGCGCGTGTCGGCTTTGAGTCCGCGCGATTCGCCCGCGGGAATAAACGCCACCGCGCCCGGCGTGATGCGATGCTCTTGTCCGTCGGCGACGAGCGCGCCTTCGCCTTCCATAACGACCAGCGTCAAGTCAACGCCCGGTTGATGCACCGGAATAAATTGGCCGGGTTCAAAGCACGCCTCAATCACTTTGGCGCGCTCATTCAGCGCCAACATAATCGGATTGAATTTTTCCGAACGAAACGCCGCGGATTGTTTGTACGATTCAATAAAAATTGCCATTCGCTTTGACTCCTTTTGAATGACGCCTATGCCGTCTCACAAGTCATTTGGCTCAATCGAACGCAAAATCGCGCAAGCAAACTATCTTTTTTGCCAAAAGACTTGCATAGAATGTCTTGCGGGTGAGTCGGCATAACGCGCAATGGATTAGCCCCGCGCTGGTCCGACGCGCGAATTTATGCAAAGGTCGGTTCTGCGCGCGCGAGTTCTTGCGGCGAAAGCAGATGCTCCGCCAATGGAAACACCTCTTGTTCTTCGCGCACAAAATGCGCTTCAGTCATTTCCAGAATTGTCCACATCCGGCTGACCGGTTCTGCCGCCGTTTCGAGCTCTTCAAAAAGGTCGCGCACTTCTTGATGCACCAACTCCATCATGTCAACCAGATGGCGCGCGCCGGGCGACCGCGCCGAGAGCGTATTGAATAATTCTTGTTCTTCGCGCAGCGCATGCGCGTCAAGCGCGGCCGCGATGACGCGCGCGCGCTCTTGCATCGCCGCAATCGAAATCCCCGCGCCAAGCCAATCGCTCATCGCGTGCATGATTTCGCGCAATATACGATGTTCGACGAGCAAAATGGAAACGATCGTTAATTCAGTCGTGGGTTCGGTAAGGGACTCGGACATACGTGGTTACTCGGATTTCTGTGACGCAATCCAACCAAGCGTCAATTTTCTATACGCGACTCGACCATTCTATCGAAAAAGCGCGGTTCTGTCTTTGCGCGAATGCAAATTGCGAATTTTGGCGCGTTTAACCGCGCGGCAGACTCAACATCAAAACTTCGGTCACGAGCCGCGCGTTAGCATTCTGCTCCAACTGACGCGTCGCGCGGCGCGTGGCATCGAGCGCGCGCTGAATTTCATCCAACGATAACGTCGCGGCAAGTTGTTCCAACTGCGCGGCATAATCCACATTCGTCACGCGCGCGTCGGCGCGCTGCGACAATAACAAGACATCGCGCCACCACGATTGCCAGTTTTCGAATAATTGCGGCAGCTCGGCGGGCGTTTTGGCGAATTTTTCCGCGCGCGTAATGCGCTCGGCGCGTCCTTCGCGCGTGAGCGTGTTGAGCGCGTCCAACGCGTCGCGGCGCGTCTCGAGTAACTGCGGATGGCTCAACGCGCGCGCCGCCCAACCTAAACGTCCGCCGGAAATGCGCGCGAGCGTTTGCGCGTCGGTTTCCGATGCCTTCCATTTTTCGACGAGCGCGCGCGCGACCGTAGCGGCGGCGAGCGGACGCAACGCCAACGGCTGACAACGCGAGACAATCGTCGGCAGCAACAAGCTCGCATCCGGCGCGGTGAGAATCAAGACCGCGTACGGCGGCGGTTCTTCCAGCGTTTTCAAAAACGCGTTCTGCGCTTCTTCGTTCGCGTCTTCAAAGCGGCGCACAATGCCGATTTTGAATTTCGATTCGTACGGCGCGGTGGACAGCCATTTTTCCAGCTCGCGTATTTGTCCCACCAAGACCGCGCGTTTTTCGCGGTCATTGGCGCGTGGCGGCGCGGTCGAGCCAAATTTGATATAAAAATCGCGCGAGGGAACGCCCTCCAACAGCATAATATCGGGATTGACGCCTTTGACCGTTTTTATACACGCGCGGCATTCATTGCAGGGCGGTTCAATCGGGGCGGCGGCGCCAAATAACGCGGTTTGCGAAACGGGCGCGTCATTATTCAAACACAACAAGCGTTTTGCCAGCGCGCGCGCGAGCGTCGTTTTGCCGACGCCGTGTGGGCCCGTGATGAGAAAGGCGTGCGCGTTGCGCCCAGTCTGAATCGCATGCTCGAGCGCTTGAACCGCCCAAGTATGCCCGATGACATCCCAGCGCTCATTCAAATCGTCCATCTTGACGATTCTATCACAAGTTGCCGCGCGGACGCGGCGCGAATAAAATTTTTTCAAATTCCTCTTGTTTTGATAGCCAGAGACGTTTATAATAAAGCCAATTACCATAATTTTGCCTCGCTGCGCGCGCGCGTTTTTGAAAATAAACTATAGGGCTCTGCCGCTTACCTCCATCTGGAAATCCGCTACGTTTTCGAGATGTGGGTAATCCTCAAAAAACTTTTGTAGTTTGTCCGATACGCTGCCACGCGAAAAAGCCAAGTTCGCAACTTGGCAATTTGATTGTTTGAACGCTAATCGGTCAAAACAAGGCGTATGATCCCCGAATATTTGTCCACTTCCGAAAACGATGTTGCGGCGATTGAAATGACGCTCTGGCGTGAATGGGCGGCGCAAGTCGCCGCGCCGCGTCCGTTGGCGCAGTGGTTTGAAAACTGCTTTGACCAGCTGGCGAAAGTATTGTCGTACCGTTTTGCCTTTGTGTTGGAATTTTCGCGCGCGACGCCGCACATCACGATTTTGGCAATGCGCGACGCGCCGCCGACGTGGCGCGCAGACCTCGAAACATTTAAAGCGCCGTCGGATTGGATTGCAACGCTGGATTCGCCTGAAAGCGGCGCGCAGATAGAGCGCGTGCTGGAGCGATTGGCGGAGTTTGTTCAACGCTTTCGTTATGGCGCGCCCGTTTTCGCGCCGTTGGTGTCGGACGGTTACGCGTTGGGTGTCTTGACGTTGGTCGGCGCTTTGTCTCCCGAAATGCGCGAACAATGGCAGGCGCAGCGCGCGCGCGCGCAAAATATTTTGACGCAGATGGGCGCGCTGCTTGGCGCCGAGCTGCGGCGCGCGCGGTTGCAAGAAACATTCACACGCGTCGCGCGGCGCTATGACGCGTTTGTGGAAAATGGTCTCGACGCGTTTTGGGAAACCGACGCGGCTTTGAATCTAGTGTATGTGAATCAAGCGGCGTTGGATTGGATTGGGTTGGACGAGTCAAGCATTATTGGACAAAATCTGCGCCAGCCGCTGCCGAATCTGCCGCTCTTGCCGCCGCGCGACTCGGCGCTGCACAATTCCTTTTTGGAACAGTTGTTGACGGAAGAGCAGGTGACGGTTTTTCTCTTGCCTGTGATGAGCGGCGATCGCGTAATGACGCTGAGTGTCAGCGCGCGTGTGCGGCGCGATGCGCGCGGAA
The DNA here is from genome assembly GCA_021463195.1 of Anaerolineae bacterium. Taxonomy (GTDB): domain Bacteria; phylum Chloroflexota; class Anaerolineae; order UBA4142; family SHND01; genus SHND01. The sequence continues at coordinate 11,762 of JAJTXZ010000054.1, read as the reverse complement.
ATTTCTTGGGCGTTCAGGGCAGCGCGCGCAATGTCACCAAGTACGTAACGGCGCAGCGTGAACTGGAACAGCGGACGCGTGAATTAGAAATATTGTACGAACTGGCGACCCGTTTGAGCAAATCATCCAATGCGCGCGTGGCATTGCATGAGGCGTTAGAGCTGATTGCGCGTTTGATCGAGGCGGATGCGCTGGCGTTGGGCTTGCTCGATCAAGACGCGCGCAAGTTTGAACTGGTAGCGCATCGCGGCGTTGAATCAGAGCTGCTCGAATATTTGACCGATTTGTCGTACTCTTCCGCCGTCGCGTCAAGCGACGCGGCATCCGCGCGCGGCGCGAACATAATCGAAAGTTTGATTGCGGCGCAGCGTGTCTTGACGACGGCGGATATTGACGCCAAGCCGCCGCATAATCTGCATGTGGCGCGGACGTTCGGCTATCAATCCTTTATGGCGATTCCGCTGCTGTTTGGTTCGCAAATACTCGGCGCGGCGCTTTTGGGTTCGCGCCAACCCGCGTATTTTGAGACGCGCGCCGAGCAGTTAGCGGGGAATATCTCGATGCAGTTGGGTTTGGCGCTGCATCATTATCGTTTGCTGGAGCAACATGCGCGCAGCGAAAGATACGCCAAGGCGCTGGCGCAAATTGGGAGCCGCATTCAATACGCGCCGCGCGCGGAAAAAGCGCTGCCGGTGGTCGCGCGCGATATCAAAGCCACGTTGCAAGTGGATTATGTCGTTATTCAGCTATTGCGCGAGAATTATTTTGAAGCGGTGACGGCGACGGATACGCGCGAAATATTCCGACAGCTGCCGATTTCGGTATACGAGCGCCGCGTTTTTGAATCGGATGGTCCGCTTGTGGTGGCTGATTGCGAGTTGGCTGAGGTGGACGCGCAGCAGCGCGAGATTTTGCGGCGGCTCAATTTGCGCGCTTCGATTGCGATGCGCTTGTTCGCGCATGAGCATGAGTTGGGAATTTTATTTGTCAATCAAGCGCAAGCGTATGCGTGGCATCTCGACCAGATTGAATTTGTTCGCCGCGCCGCGCAACTGATTGCGCACGCGTTGGAAAACAAATATTTGCTGGACGAGAGCATCAAACAGCTGCGAATTCAACGCGCGTTGGAAAATGCCGCGCGCATTATCGGGGCGGTGCTGGAACCAGAAGACGCGCTGCATTCCGTCGCGGATGAATTGGTGGCGGTGTTTCGGGTGGATTATGCCAGTTTTTATCTGCTCGAACGCGAGATGTTGGTTTTGGTTGCCGAGTCGAGTAAAACGGGCGCGCCCAGAGAAACGCCGATTATGCCGCATCAACAGCGGATTTTGCGCGAGTTGGATACGTTGATCGTGCGCGATCGCTTGAATGAGAATTTGCCCGCGGCGCAGCGCGAAATTTTGGCGCGCTATGATTTTAGCGCCGATATTGGCGCGCCAATGGTGATTGGCTCACAGGCGATTGGCCTTCTCTATTTATCGCAGCGGACGCCGCGCGCGTGGACGGATGACGAAATTCGACTGGCGGAAACTTTTGCGCAACAAATCGCGGTCGCGTTAGAGAATGCGCGCCTATTTCGCCAATCGCAGGAACAGGTGCATGCTTTGCGCGCGTTGGCGCGCAGCGCGCATTTGATTGCGACGGGACGTTCGCTGCCGGATGCGCTGCCTTTTATTGCGGTGGAATTAAAACAAGTGCTGAGCGCGGATTACACCGGTTTTCATTTGTTGGAGGGCGACAATCTGCGCGTGATTACCGAATCGAATCATCCGCGCAATGGCGACTGTTATGCGTTATTGCCGTATCATCGGCTCGTTTTGGAACATAGACAGCGCATCGTGGTGAATGATCGAGACGCGGAAGGGCGAGATCCCAACCATCGCGCGATTCTCAAACTGTACGGTTTGCGCGCGGATATTGGCGTCGCGTTAGTGAGTCGGAATAAACCGTTGGGTATTTTATACGTCGGCCAAAAAATCCCGCGCGTGTGGCGCGACTCGGAAATTCAACTGCTTGAAACATTCGCGCAGCAAATCGCGAGCATGGTGGATTTGACGCTGACGTTAAATGAACGCGAAGCGCGCGTGCGCGAATTAGAGCTGCTGACCGAATTGCAAGAGCTGGCGACGATGAATTTAGCCGAAGGCGCGTTGGAAGAGTTGGCGCTGCATGCGCTGCGCGGCTTGTTGGATGGCGATACGATTGGTTTGTCATTGTTGGAAGGAAATGCGCTAAAGCCAATGCGCGTGCTGAATGGCAAAAGTTATGGACGCGCGGCGCGACTCGGACCGCTGATTCAGCGCATTTTTGACGTTAAAACGCCGCTGGTGTTGGACCAACATACGTCGGCTGAAATTTCCGCCGAAGGTCAGGTGCGGCTTGATTTTTATGGCGCGCGCGCGATGCTTGCCGCGCCGATGTTGATTGCCAGCGGGCCGGTCGGGCTGCTCAATATTTTGTTTGAACGCGAACACGTTTTTTCGGATGCCGAAAAGCGGCTCGCGCAGGCGGCGGCGAATCAGTTGGCGATGGCGTTTGCCAACGCGCAGCTGCTGGCGCAGCAGCGTCAACAGCTCGCGCTTTCCGCCAAGCTGACCGAATTCGCGCTATTTTGCAATTCTGTGCAAGACAGCATGACGTTGAAAAGCGAAGCGACGCGCCGCATTTGCGATATGCTCGGTGTTCAAGCCGCCAGCGTGCGCTTGATTCACGACGGCGCATTAACGAGCGGCGCGAGTTCCGGGTATCGCAATCTCACCGCGCGCGCGCATTCGATTCCGATTGATGCACGGCTGCAGCGCATCTTGCAAGAACGTCAACCGGTCGAGCTTCCTGACCTCGCGCAAGCGTATAACGTGTCCGCGCATTGGCGCGAACGACATTTAGCGGAAGGTTTTCAAGCGGGTCTCATTATGCCAATGGCGGTGGCGAATCAGGCGATCGGCGTGTTGACATTGTTTCATTCAGAGCTGCATTTTTGGACGCGTCTCGAAATACATCATACGCAAACGATTGCCAATATTTTGGCGCTGGCGCTCGCGAATCTTGGCGAAAAAGAACGGGTGTCGCAAGCCACGCAAGAACTGCAGGCGACGGTGGATAGCGCGTTTAGCGGAATCTTGACGACCGACGTGAATGGCGTCATTCGTTCGTGGAATCGCGCCGCCGAAAAAATCACAGGGTATTCGGCTGCGGTAATGCTTGGCAAACGATGGGACGTTGACGGCCCGCGCGTGGGCGCGGCGCGACGCGATGACACTTTGATTTTGGAAGCGATGACTGACCGGCAGGCGTGCTTTGGTTTGGCGACGCGATATTTTACGTGCGCGGATGGGCGGGACATTACCATGCGCGCGGTGGCGACGCCGCTCCAAGATTCGGCGCAAACTGTGCGCGGCGCGGTCTGCGCTTTTTGGGACCGTACGCGCGAACAAGAACCGGAATGGCGCAAGCTTGATTTTATCAACGAAATCGCGCATCAGTTGAACACTAAATTGAGCGCGATGGTTATCAGCACACAACGGCTGCTGCAAGGCGACATGGAGGATAAAACGCGCCAACAATATACACATGTGCTGGCGGATACACTCCAAGATTTGCAAGATTTCCAAGTGCGCTTTACCGCGATTGAATTGGAACGGATCCGCGAATCGTCGCAAGAACAATCGGTCAATTTGCGCGAGGTGGTGGACGATAAAGTCGCGGTCATGCGCGTGCGTCAGCCACGGCATCGCTTTCGGGTGCGCGGCGAGTTTGACGCGGTGTTGGCGGATCCCGAACGTTTACGTATTGTTTTGGATAATGTATTGGATAACGCGTTCAAATATTCGCCGCCGCAATCGTGGATTTCGATTGTGGCGGAATGTCCGACCGCCGAGATATTGACGTTGAAAATTAACAACAAAGGCGCGCCGATTCCCGAACACGTCAAACCATATTTGTTTGAACGCGGGCAGCGCGGGACCACTCAAACGCCGGGCAGAGGTCTCGGGTTGTGGTTGGCGCGCGTGAAATTGCGCGAGATGGGAGGTGATATTACCTTTGTCAGCGCAGCCAAGCGCGGCACAACTTTTTACGTAACGCTGCGCCGTCAGCCCAAATCTTTGCCGCCACTGCCAAAATAGCGCGGTTCGATGTTTGGAAAACAACTTTGAAAATTCAAGGAGGCGCGATGAGTAGCAAACCAAAAATTTTGGTGGTTGATGATGATGTGCGCATGGTCCAAGTTCTGCGCGTGCTTTTGGAAGAATCTGGGTATACGGTAATTTCGGCGTTTAATGGCAAGGAGGGATTGCGCGCGGCATACGCGGAACATCCCGATTTGGTGTTACTGGATATCAGAATGCCCGAGATGGATGGTTTTCAAGCGCTTGACGCGCTGCGAATGGTTACCGATATTCCGATCGTGCTGTTGACCGGCGATACGCAAGATACGTATCGGGTGCGCGGTCTGGACAAGGGCGCCGCTGACTATCTCGTCAAATCAACTTCGCCCGAGGTGATTCTAGCGCATATCCGCTCTCGGCTGCGTGGAGCTACGACTTGGAAAATACCGAAAGTTCGTCAATTTGGTCAAGGGCTGACGGTGGATTTTTCCAAGCGGATGTTGACTTTGCAAGAGCGTCCGGTGCATCTTACGCCGATCGAATGGAAATTGTTTCAATGTTTGGTTGAGCATGAAGGACGCGTGGTCCCGTACAGCGACCTTTTGAGCGCGTGCTGGGATATTCCCGAATTTCGAGATGTTCGCGCGGTCAAAGTAAAAATTGCGGCGCTGCGCAATAAATTGCATGACCGCGCTTTTCAGTCACATTGGATTCATACGATTCGTGAAGAAGGATATATGTTTGAAGCGCGATGAATGGCGGCGCGGCGCGCGTATGCTATAATGACGCGCGCCCGTCACCGCAATGATTTATTTTGTTTATCCGCGCCTGCGTAAACTCTCTGGCGCCGAACGGCTCATCCTCCGCCTTGCCAGCGCGATTGTCCTCACCGGCGCGCCCGTCACCCTTGTAACGCATTATTTCGATGCTTGCTGCGCGCCCGCGCTGGCGCCAACGGTGCGACTCTGGCAAACCGGCGACCGCCTCCAAGTTTTCAAAAATCATTATCTCAACGCGCCATTCGAATATCTCCATTCGCTGCGCTTGCTAAAATTCATCGGCGCCGACGCGCGCGCGGTCGTGTTTTTTGGCCCGCCGAGTTTGCCCGCGCTCGCATGGTTTTCGCGCCGCCGCGCGCGCGTTCAAAAATTATATTTTTGTTACGAACCGCCGCGGTTTATTTATGACGACGCGGCGCAGGTGACGCAGCGGATGGGCTTGAGCGGACGCGTCGCGCGGCCGTTTTTTAGCTTGTACAAAATGTTGGACCGCGCCATGACGCGCCGCGCGGATACGCTTTTGGCGAACAGTCATTTTGGCGCGACGCGTTTGCGCGCGGCATATGGACGCGCCGCGACGGTCATTACGCACGGCGCGGATTTGGCGCCCGCGTCGGCGGAACAAATTCGCGCCGCGCGCGCGCAGTACGCGCTGGATGAAAAATTTGTTTTGCTCACGGTGAATTTTTTGCATCCGCGCAAACGGCTTGATTTATTTTTGCGCGCGGTCGCGGAATTAAAAACGCGCGCGCCCAATGTGGTCGCGCTGGTCGTCGGCGCGGGGCCCGAAAATGACGCGCTGCGCGCGCTGGCGGAAGAATTGCGCATCGCCGAGGCGACGCGGTTTACCGGCTTTGTGGCGGATGAACAGCTGCCCGCGTATTACGCGGCGAGCGATGTATACGCGCACACGGGCAAAAATGAATCGTTCGGTTTGAGCGTTTTGGAGGCGAGCGCGGCGGGTTTGCCGGTGATTGCGGTAAATGAGGGCGGACCGCGCGAAATTATCGAGAACGCCGTGTCGGGCTTTTTGGTGGACGCGACGCCGCGCGCGCTGGCGGATGCCGCCTTTTTGTTATGGCGCGACGCGGCGCGCCGCCAACAGATGGGCGCCGCGGGCAAGCGGCGCGCGGCGGAAATGTACGCGTGGACGCGCGGCGCGCAAGATTTTTTGGGCGCGCTGTGGCGTTCGGCTGATTCGCTTTAAAGGGATGTCATGCGGCAACAGATTTGGCGCGCGATATAGTTTGAGATGCGAACGACAACGACCGTAAGTGAACCTTGGAATTGGCGCGCGCGCGCGGCGGCTGTAATTGAGCGTCCGATGGCGTTATTTGTCGCGCTCTTTGCGATTTTTTTGTTGGTGTACGGCGCGTCCATTTTTTTGATTCCGAAACGGTACGGACGGTTGATTGTGGGCGATGGAATTTATTATTTTGTGTATTTGCGTTCCGCCACGCTGGACGGCGATTTGAATTTTCAAAACGATTATGAAATTTATCAGAGTTTCAACACGGAAGATTCAATCAAGAAACGAGAAATGTTGGAGCGCAAAACGCCTATCGGCATGCCCGCGAATTTATTTTCAGTGGGTCCAGCGATCTTGTGGGCGCCGCTCTTTGTGTTGACGCATTGGGTCGCGCTGGTCTTGGGGCGCGCGGGCGACGGGTACGCGTTCGCGTATCAAGCGCCCATTATGTTCTTGAGCATCACGTACGGATTCATCGGCATTGTGTTGATCTATCGCGTGACCGCGAGTCTGTTTTCCAAATTCGCCGCGTTCGTCGCGCTGCTTGGCGTTTGGCTGGCGACGAATGTGGTGTACTACATGGGCGTTTCGCCATCGGCGTCGCATGTGCTTTCGCTGTTTGCGAGCGCGCTGTTTGTATATTTGTGGTGGCGCGGGCGCGTTCGCAGAACGAAATGGGGTTGGTTTGTGTGGGGCTTGAGCGCGGGTTTGATGACATTGGTGCGCTGGCAAGATGTTTTGATTGCGCTGCTCGCGTTGTTGGAATGGGGCAAGCAGTTCGCGGACGACGCGCGCGCGCCGATGCCAAAGCGGCTGGGCGCGGCGCTAGCGACGGGCGTTTTATTTGTCGCGGGCATGACGCTCGCGTTCGCGCCGCAAATGTTCGCCTGGCAGATTTTGTACGGTTCGCCGTTGACCGCGCCGCAGGGGGGGGGCTTTTTTCAATGGCTGCGCCCCGAAATCTTGAACGTGTGGTTTTCGTCCAAACGCGGCTTGTTCGCGTGGTCGCCGCTTTTGTTTTTGGCGACGCTTGGTTTCGCGCCGTTGTATCTCAAGCATCGGCTGCTCGGCGTGGCAGCCATCGCGATTTTTCTGGCGGAATCGTACGTCAATAGCATCGTCAATGATTGGTGGGGCGGCGAGGCGTTTGGCGCGCGGCGCTTTATTTCGCTCATGCCGTTTTTCGCGCTGGGCTTGGCGGCGTTGATTGACGCGGTGACGCATTCCGTCAAGCGACGCGTGTACTTGACGCAAACCGCGGTATTGAGCGTTCTTGTCGCGTTCATTGTGTGGAATAATTTATTTATTCTGCAATACAATCTTTGGCTCAAAGGCATTGGCCATATCAGCGCGCTGCCGACGCTGCAAGAAATGACGCTCGACAAATTCACCGCGCCGTTTTTATTGTTGGACAAACTGCGCAAGTGATAAAATTTGGCGGTTACTCACCTCTCGAAAACGTAGCGGAATTCCAAACCCCAAGGGTTTTCGAAAACCCTTGGGGTTTGGAACTCTGGGTAATCACCAGATAAAATTCATCAATCGTTTATCGCGTGCCGCACATCGCAAATCATCCTATCTCCAATCTCCAATCTCTCCTCTTCTCTCACATGTCTCGCTTTCGTTTCCATCTTGCGCTTGCGCGCGATACCCTTTTCGTCGCGTTATGCGCGGCGCTGACGTTGACGTTGGCGTATCAAATGCGTTCGCGCATTTTATTGGATTTTGGAAATTCCTATGATGCGCCATTTGTGACGCGATTCTTTGATTCGGAAAATGACGGCGCGCAAACGTATCGTTGGACGCGCGACAGGTCGCGGGTGGAATTTGACGCGCAAAATTTGGCGGCGCCGTGGATGCTGACGATGCGTTTGAACGGTTATCGCCCGCGCGGCGCGGCGCGCATGTTAATCGAGATGAATGGCGCGGCGGTGGGCGCGTTCATTGTCGCCGATGGCTGGGCGGAATATACGCTGCCGGGCGATGTCGCCGCTGATATATGGTCGGGCAACAATAGTCTGACGCTGCGCGCGGATACGTTTGTGCCGCAGCGCGAAATCGAGGGCAGCGCCGATACGCGGCGTCTAGGCGTCACCGCCGATTGGTTAGAATTGACGCCCGCGCGCAGCGATCACTTTTTAGGCACGCAAGATTATTGGATTGATTTAGGGACACCGCCGCTCGCGCCGCCGTGGGCGCCGCTGGCGAGCTGGTCGGCGGCATGCGCGTTGTTGTACGCGACGATGCGAGGAATTGGCGCGCCGAAACGCGCGGCGAATATATTGATTGCGTTTGGGATTGGCGTCATTGCGGCGAGCGTAGCGTTCGCGCGCATGTGGATTGGCAATTACACTGCGTCATTTCTCGCGCTGGCCCTCGCGCTGGCGTTTCTTGGCGCGGCGCTGCGCTGGCTGCTGCCGCGCCTCGCGCGTTCTTGCGCGCTGCCGCTCAACGCGCGCGCGCGTATGCTCTTGTCCGCCATCGCGCTCGTGAGTATCGGTTTGAAATGGGGTGGCGCGTGGTATCCCCAATTTCGTTCGTCCGATTTATTATTTCACGCGCATCGTTTGGAATTTGTCACGCAAGGGAATTTATTTTTTACATCGGAATTACCTGACGCGGCGCGGCGCGTGGTGCCGTATCCGCCCGCGCTGTACGTCGCGCTCGCGCCGCTGACAGTTTTTTTCGATGACTATTCGTCGCTCTTGATTCTCTTTGCCGCGCTCGCCGACGCCGTCGCGATTTTCGCCATCTATTTTGCCGCGCGTGTCCTTGGTCGCGCTACGCGCTTTGCCATGCACGCTGGGCGCTACGCGCTTTGCGCCGCGTTCCTCTTTGCTTTCAATCCCGTCTCATTCTGGATCTACTCGTGGGGCAATCACACAAATATTTTCGCGCAGAACGCGGCGACGATTTTTTTTGCGCTGCTGTTGACCCAATCGCTGGCGCGCCCACGCAATTTTTTGCTCGCGCTATCTTTCTTTTTTCTCGCGTCGGTCGGGCATCTCGGCGTGTTTCTTTCACTGCTCGCGTTTTTGCCGCTCGCGTTTTTCTTGCGTTTACTGGCGCGCGAGGAAAACGCGCGGCGCGAGATGCTTGCGCTCGGCGCGCTGTTTGGCATCGGCTTGCTGTTGAGTTGGAGTTTGTATTACGCGACTTTTGACGCTGCGCTCGTCGCGCAAACACAAAGATACATTTCCGATTTTGGCGCGGGGCGCGCGGCAAGTCGCGGCGGAATTTCGCTCGCGCGCGCGGCGGATGTGGCGCGTTACACGTGCGAGCAGCTGGGCTGGGTTTTGCTATTACTCGGTTTAGGCAGCGCGCCGCTGGCGTGGAAACGCTTTGACGCGCGCGCGCGGGCGGCATGGGGCGCGTGGCTGGGGGTCGGTGTTTTGTTTGCGCTGCTGACGCTGGGCGCGGCGTTTTCGACGCGCTATACGTTGTGGGCGGCGCCCGCGTTGGCGTTGAGCGGCGCGTTGGCGCTGCAATGGTTGAGCGAACGGGGCCCGCGCTGGCGTTATGTCGGCGTTGGTTTGGGCGCGCTCGCGTTCGCGCAAACGTTGTGGTTATGGCTGGCGCGCGTATGGAGCGGATATCACGCGTAAACAAAAAGCGGACGCATGCGTCCGCTTTTTGTCACAAGCCGTATTGTTCGTGCGTTTCTTGCAGCGCCATCAAAACATTTTGAATGTGTTCGTCCAAGGGAATGCCGAGCTCTTGCGCGCCGCGCTCGATGTCTTCGCGTTTCGCGCCGCGGGCGAAGGCCTTGTCCTTCCACTTTTTCTGAATAGAGTGTAAATCCACGTCCGCCAATTTTTTTGACGGACGCACATACGCGACGGCGATGACGAGACCGGTCAATTCGTCGCAGGCGTACAGAACTTTGTCAATCAAACGCGTGCGCGGCGCAGGTTCGCGATATTTTTCTTCTAACGCTGCGGGGTCGCTGTAATCGGCGTGCGCGCGAATGGCGTACAAAAATTCTTCAGGAAAACCGTACGCGGTCAACACTTCCAGTCCGTGAAAGGGATGCCGTTCGGGATATTTTTCATAATCGAAATCGTGGACGAGTCCGACATTGCCCCAGAAATTTTCGTCCGCGCCGTATTTACGCGCATAAAATTTCATTGCGGCTTCGACGGCGAGCATGTGTTTGCGTAATTGTTCGGAGGGCGTATATTCGCGCACCAAATTCCAAATATCGTCGCGAGAATTAGGATTCATTTTTTTTACTCGGTTAGTTTACGTCGCGCAAAACCTTGATTGCAAATGGGTCTCGCGGGATGAAAATTTCTTCAGCGGACGCGTTTATTCTGACGGCGCGTGCGCTTGCAGATATTCTCGCGCGGCATTTGCCATTAACGCCGCGCCGGTCGGCAAAACGTTTTCGTCAATATCGAAATCGGGCGCGTGATGCTGTCGGTCTAGGGCGTCTTTTTTCGCGCCGAGATAAAAGAACGCGCCGGGCGCGGCTTGCGCCATGAACGAAAAATCTTCCGCGCCCGTTTCGATGCGCGCTTCATGCGTACTTTCCGCGCCCAATAAATCGCTTGCCATGCGTTGGATAAAACGCGCCATCGCGGGGTCGTTCACTGTGACAGGATAGCCGTACTGAATTTTCAGTTTATAATCGCCGCCGAATGCTTGCGTGAGCCGAAAACAATTTTCCAGTTCGCGCACGAGCAGCTGCCGCGTTTCAGCGCTGAACGAGCGAATGGTGCCGGTCATGGCGACCTCGACGGGAATCACATTGCCCGCTTTGCCGGCGTGAATCGCGCCGACGGTGATAAGCCCCGGTTCCACCGGCGCTTTGCGTCGCGAGACGACGCCGTGAATGGCGTTAATCACTTGCGCGGCTAACCAAATCGGATCGAGCGCTTCATGCGGATATGCGCCGTGTCCGCCGCGCCCAAGCACAACCGCGTCAAAGCTGTCCACCGCCGCCATAAACGCGCCCTCGCGCACAAATACATGCTGCGCGGGCAGGGTGCTGATTACGTGCATTCCAATCACGGCGTCCACTCCTTCGAGCGCGCCCTCTTCGACCATACGCTGACCGCCCGATTTGCCTTCGGCGTCTTCGCATTCTTCGGCGGGCTGAAACAAAAAGCGCACGGTGCCGCGCAAATGTCCCGCCGCGAAATCTTGCGCGAGCAGCGCCGCCGCGCCGAGTAGGCAGGTCACATGCGCGTCATGTCCGCACGCGTGCATAACGCCGTCAGTTTGCGATTTATACGGCGCGTCGTTAATTTCCTGAATCGGCAGCGCGTCCATATCGGCGCGCAGCGCAATCACTGGCGCGCCTTCGCCCAAATGCGCGACGACGCCGGTTTTGGCGACGCCCGTCGTGTATTCGATGCCGAGTTCGTCAAGCTGCGCGGTGATTTTTTTGGCGGTGCGAATTTCTTGAAAAAAGAGCTCGGGGTGCTGATGCAAATCGCGGCGCGTGGCAATCAGTTGCGCGCGCATAGCTTGCGCGCGGTCAAGATAATCCATAAACGAAATTCTTCCTTGGCGTTTTTTTATTTTTAGGACTTTCGCTTGTCATTTCGAACCCCTCAATCCTTCGGGGTGAACTCTGTGAGAAATCTCGCGCTTTCCCATTGAGATTTCTCGCAAAACATGTCC
>JAJTXZ010000053.1 GCA_021463195.1 Anaerolineae bacterium | reverse complement strand
AACACGCACGCGCGCGCCTTTGCCGTTTTGATGCGCGCCGCCAAGTCTTGGCCCAGCGCGCGCGCTTCGCCTTGCCAGCGTGTGGAAAGCAGCTGCGCGTTGTAATCGCGCGCGCGCGCCGCGTCGGTTGCCGCGTCGCACGCGATTTGATTATCCGCGATGATCGCGTTGGTCACGCGCGCGAACAACGCGTCATCCGCTTTTGGCGTCTCGGCGTTTTCGCCGCGCGCGCCGCGTTCGTAATGTTCCACAATCGAACGCGGAAATGTTTCGCGCAAATGATATTTTTCTACAATCGAGATGCAATCCGCAAAGGTGGACGAATCGGGCGCGGTGGGGCCAGAAGCAATCACATCGAGCGGCGAACCCAGCACATCGGAAAGAATCAACGAAATAACGCGCGCGGGCTGCGCGCGCCGCGCGATTTGTCCGCCTTTGACTTGGGAGATATGTTTGCGTAACGTGTTGATTTCGTAAATCGTCGCGCCGCAGCGCAGCAATTCATTCGTGAACACGCGCAAGTCATCCAGCGTTACACCGTCCACCGGCAATTCCATCAATGCCGACGCGCCACCCGAAAATAAACACAACACCAAATCATCTTCGGTTTGTCCTTCCAAGAGCGAAATGAGCGAATGGGTAAAGCGCAGCGTGTTTTCATCGGGCAGCGGATGTCCCGCTTCGCGCAATAAAATAAATTTTGTCGGCGCGAGGTGTCCGTACTTGACATTCACCGCGCCGAGATAAGCGTCGGGTTGGATGATTTGTTCCACCGCCTGCGCCATTGGCGCGCCCGCTTTGCCCGCGCCAAGCACGGTGAGCTTGCCGCGCGTGAAATCAAAAATCGGCAGGTCATTCAAGTATAAATAATTGCCGCGCCGCGCGAGAACGCGTTCGACGGCGAGACGCGGGTCCGCCGCGCGCAATGCCGCGTCGAAAATCGCGCGCGCGTCGGCGCGCAGAGTGTTGAGCGTTGTCATGGGATTAAAGCGGTGAATTTGAATTTTCGTTTGTCGCGATAATTGTTACGCTTTGGCGCAAAGGTAAATGCGCGTTTACACAAGTTGGCTTGCGACAAATTCTCGAATGTCAGCATAGCTTGAAATTGATAAATCAAACCAATGGATGCGCGCGTCGCTCGGGCGAAACCAATTCGCTTGATGGCGAATAAATTTGCGCGTGGCGCTTTTCAATAACGCAATCGCTGCGTCCAATGAAATTTCGTCCGAAAATTCAGCGCGCACGTACGCGCCGATTTCGCGATAGCCCAAACTGGTCATGCTCGGCAAATCGAACGCATAGCCGCGCGCGACTAAACCGCGCACTTCGTCCACTAAACCATCTTGCAGCATTTTATCAATGCGCGCGTCCACGCGTGCATAGAGCAGCGGGCGCGGCAAACTCAAACCGATTTGTGAAATCGCGAAAGAGGGCGGGCGCCGTGTTTGCAGTTCCGACATTTTTTCGCCGGTGGCTTCGATCACTTCGAGCGCGCGAATTATGCGCCGCGTGTTGTTGGGTAAAATCGTTTGCGCCAGCGCGGGATCGAGCGCTTGCAGGCGCGCATACAAATCCGACGCGGGAATTTGTTCGAGTTCGGCGCGGCGCGTCATATTCGGCGGCACGCGTGGAATGTGATAGCCCTCGACCACAGCGCGCACGTACAAGCCCGTTCCGCCGACGAGGAATGGAATTTTGCCGCGCGCGAAAATATTGTCAATCGCCGCGTACGCGCGCTGTTGATAATCCGCGAGCGTCAATTCCTCGTCTGGTTCAACGACATCAATCAAATGATGCGGTGTCAACGCCTGTTCGACGCGCGTCGGTTTCGCCGTCGCAATGTCCATGCCGCGATAAATCGTGCGCGAATCGGCAGAGACAATTTCGCCATCAAATTCGCGCGCGAGTTTTAGCGCAATGTCCGTTTTGCCGACAGCGGTGGGACCGACGAGGACGAGTAATTTATGATTCTTCACATTCGTTCAGAACAAGTTTTTGATTGATGAATTTTGATTTATGATTTTCAGTCTCCAATCTCCAATCTCCAGTCTCCAGCTACATCTGCACCGCGTTCTTGATAATTTCCACGCGAATCAATTTTCCCGTTTTATCCAGTTCAATCGCGACGACATCAATGCGCCACGCTTTGTCGTGAAACAATTCATGTTCGGCGATAAAGGCGGCGCCGAGTTGGACGAGTTTTAATTGTTTGCGCGGCGTGAGCGCTTCTTCGGGCGCGCCGTGATTGCGCGTGCGGCGCGCTTTGACCTCGACGAACGCGATGCCGTCGGCGTCTTGCGCGACCAGATCAATTTCGCCGTACCGTGTCCGCACATTACGCGCGAGGATGCGATAACCGTTTTGTTCGAGCTGCAGCGCGGCGATGCGTTCAGCCGAATCGCCAAAATTCTTGCGCGCGCGCGTATTGGCTGCCATGCGCGAGATTGTAGCACATTACAAAGATGAGGGATGAAGGATGCAAGATCAAACGTCAAACGCCAATTGATAAATCGGCGCGTACGTTTGGCGATGAACGGGCGAGGCGCCAAATTCGCGCAGCGCGCGCAAATGCGCTGCGGTGCCGTATCCTTTGTTTTGCGCGAAATGGTAATGCGGAAATCGCGCGTCGAGCTCGCGCATCAGACGGTCGCGCGTCACTTTGGCGAGGATGGAGGCGGCAGAGATGGATAACGCGAGCGCGTCGCCGTGAATGATGCCTTGCTGTGGAAGTGAATTTTCTGGGAGGACGAGCGCGTCGAGCAGCAGCGCGGCGGGGGGGGGGATAAGCGCGCGAGCGCGCGCTGCATGGCGAGATGGGACGCGTTCAAGATATTGATTTCGTCAATTTCGATTTGCGATGCCGCGCCAATGGCATACGCGACGGCGCTTTCGCAAATCGGCGCGAATAAATTTTCGCGCGCGCGTTCGTTCAGTTGTTTGGAATCGTTCACGCGCGCGAGCGGCTGCAATAATTCGTGACGCGTCCAATCAGCTATATTTTCGATGCGCGGCAAAATCACCGCCGCCGCGACGACGGGGCCCGCGAGCGCGCCGCGACCCGCTTCATCCAAACCCGCGACCAAGTGAAAACCATCGCGCCAAAACGCGCGTTCGTATTCGAGCGTGGGAAATGTTTTGCGCGGCATGCGCGGCGTTGCCTTTTCCGAATTAATAACTCGCGTTACGCAAACGTACGGCAAATTTGAAATTTGCCCTGCCACTGCGTAACATCAGTTAATAACGCAATAAAAAAACGAGGCGCGGACGCCTCGTTTTGGTTTATTCGGCTGCGGCTTCCGGCTCGGTTGCGGCGGGCGCTGCGGCGGCGGCGCGTGTGTCAACGCGTTTTTCGCGCAAGCGCGCGGCTTTGCCGGTGCGACCGCGCAAATAATAAAGCTGCGCGCGGCGGACATGCGCGTGGCTGACGATTTCAACTTTTTCCAACCGCGGCGAATGCACAAAAAAGGTGCGCTCGACGCCGACCCCATGCGCGCCGATGCGGCGCACGGTAAAGTTTTCTTTGATGCCGCCGCCGCGCTGACGCATGACGACGCCTTGAAAGACCTGAATGCGTTCGCGGTCGCCTTCAACGATGCGCAGATGCACGCGCACGCGGTCGCCGGCGCTGAGTTTGGCGGGCTGGCTCTTGAGATGTTCATTTACGACGGATTCAACGAGATTCATGCGAATAATTCCTTTCCGTATCCGGACGCGCCCCGCGTAGGACGCAAAAAACTCCCGCGCAGCACGCGGGTCAACGGCTCGGAAATATAGCACAAGCGCATGATTCGCGCAACTTTTTGGACGGTCTGGCGGGATGCCGTTCGCATTGAGGGTCAGTTTGCGGGCGAATCGAATTCGCGGCAACGAAAACACAAAACGCGCCTCCGCACGTTAGTCTGCGAAGGCAGACTTGGCGCTCTTGTTGCCGCGATTTCTAATCGCTTCCAAGACTCGCCCCGAACTTGAACCGCATTCGATTTGAGACTTGATATTGCCATTGTTTTTTCAATACAGATATTATATAATTTTCACGCTTACTTGTTCCCCGTTCGAATAAAAAACAATGGCTGAATCCACGTCCGAGAAAAGAATCAAACGTCCGATTGTGGTGGCGTTTGTATGTCTCTGGATTTTTCTGGCGGCGCTGGTTGATTTGTTCTATGGCGGATTGTTGTTTGCGTCCACCGATTTTATCGCCAAGCCGCCCGAGGTCCAAGCGCAAATTGAACAAGCGCGCGCTGAGAATCCATTTCTAGATGACCAGTTGGTTGACGCCGCCGAAGGCGCACTGTACATGATACTTGGGATGGTCCAAGTTGTGTTGGGCATCGGTTTTTGGCAGCTCAAACGTTGGGCGTGGGTCGGCGTCATGTCTTGGCAAGCGCTCAGTTTGATGATTAGTTTGGCGGATATGTTGAACGGCGATAACACGCAGTCAATTGTCTCGCTCATGCTCGCGATTCTTTTGGTGTTTTTGTTGAATCAATCCAATGTGCGTCAAATTTTCGGCGTTCTCCAGCTGACTAATGAATCTGTAAATGTCAACACGTCTTTCCGCTCCTTTGACCGCGATTGATTTGGAATTGCTCCGCGCGTTCGAGCCGGTCGTCAAATATACCCAAGGCGAACAATTTTATCCGATGGATGTGGAACGTTACATCCAGCAATGTTCGTTGTGGGCGCATTATCCCGATGGGCGCCAAGAACGGCTCGCGGCGCGCGGCGAACTTTCGACGGAAAAATTGGCGCAGTCGCGACCGTTGGATTTTGGCGTGATTGAATATTTGCGTTTTGTCGCGCCGCAATCGCTGCAAGAGAGTATGGGCGCGTTGGCGGCGGGCAATCAACTCCACAAAGCCAAGAAAAATATTTTTCATGCGGGACAGGGGCGGCTCGCGCGTGGCGGTTTGCTGCCGCGTTTGGCGGACGCGCTTTTTAGCTTGACGCTGTTGGCGCGCGGACGTGTGCCGGGCGCGGTCGCGGCGCAAGCTGAATTGCAATATGATGAAATGCAACGCCGCGAAGCCAAGTACGTCTATTATGGGCGCGTGACGCGTCAAAATGGCTGGACGATTTTGCAGTATTGGTTTTTTCTGGCGTACAACAGCTGGCGTTCCGGTTTTCATGGCGTCAATGACCATGAATCGGATTGGGAATTGGTTAACGTTTATTTGTACGAACAAGATGGCGCGTTGTACCCTGAATGGGTTGGGTACGCGTCGCATGATTTTCACGGCAGCGATTTGCGGCGGCGTTGGGATGACGAGGCGCAAGTGGATAAACTTGACGGACACATGGTGGTCTATGCGGGCGCGGGTTCGCATGCCTCATATTTTCGTCCCGGCGAATATCAAGCCGAAGTCAGTGTGCCGCTGCCGCAATGGTTGGCGCGCGCGGCGCGCGTGTGGAATCAATTTTGGCATCAAACGTTAGGTTTGGGCAGCGCCGCCGACGCGCATCCGTTTCGCATTCCGTTTGTGGATTTTGCGCGCGGCGATGGTTTGATCATCGGACCTGGCCAAGCCCAAACGTGGACGCCCGTCGTGATTGACGAGAGTACGCCGTGGGTGAGCCAATATCGCGGGTTGTGGGGTTTATATGCGCGCGATCCGATTTCGGGCGAGAATGCGCCCGCAGGGCCAATGTACAATCGCGATGGCTCGCCGCGCGATTCGTGGTACGACCCGCTCGGTTTTGCCGGCTTGGACAAAGCGCCGCCGCCGCCGCTAGAGCTGCCGCTGACGCTGGCGCGTTTGCGCGCGCTCGAAATCCGCCAAAACGAAATCACCCAAGTCCTCGCGCCGAAAGCGGCGGATTTGCAGGAATGGGGCGAACAGCTGCAAGCGCTGCGCGGCAATCCGCATCTCGCGAGCCGTTATCAAGCGCTGACGCGCGAAATAAATACGCTGGCTGGACAGGCGCGCGAGCTGCGCCGCGAACAATCGGAAAACGCGGCGTTGCTTACGGCTCTGACCGCGCGCGTGGCAAAATTGCAGCGCGGCGAATTGGACGACCCGCGCGCGCATATCACGCATCTGGCAGAACCGGTCAGCGTGGCGCGGATGCGTTTTAATCGCTTTGCGGAATTTTGGGCGGCGATTAGCGTGAGCGTCATGTTGATTGTGATTGCGCTGTTTGCGCTCTTTGCGCCAAGATTATTGTTCGGCGGAATCATCATTTTGATTGTATTGTTTATGCTGTTGGAAGCGCTTTTGCGCGGTACGTATACGGCGGCGGTTAATGCGCTGGCGGTGATATTGGCGTTGCTGGGAGTCGTCATTTTGACTGTTTTGTACTGGCGCGAAGCGTTGGCGCTTGGCTTGTTTGCCGCGGCGATCTTTTTATTGGCGCAAAAAATGCGCGAGCTGCGCGAATAGCGCGCGGCTCGCGCCGTATTTTCAAAGCCGCGTAGATACGCGCTGGGACGCATGCAAATCGCTTGGCGTCCGCGTGTATGTGCGCGGCTTAACTTATGAGTCAGCTGTTGCAGCGCGCCAAGACCATTCGTTGGCGCAGTACTTTGTGGACCTATGCGCTTTTGACTATCGGCGGCGTGATTCTGGCGTCGAATGTCGCGTTGTTCCTCACGCCGTCGCATATCGCTCCCGGCGGCGTTTCGGGCGCGGCGATTATTTTGAATCATTATACGGGCTGGCAAGTCGGCACGACTATGCTGATTTTGAACATTCCGCTGTTGATTCTCGGTTTTCGCAATCTTGGACGCTTTCATTTTTTGACCAAAACGTTGTATGTCGTGCTGTTTTACAATCTCGGCGCGAATGTGGTGACGAGTTATTTGCCGCAGGGGATTTCGCAAAATAATTTGTTGAACGCGATTTTCGCGGGAGTCGTCGGCGGCATCGGCACGGGCATCGTCTATCGCGCGGGCGGCACGACGGCAAGCACCGGCGTTATTTCGCGCATCTTGCAGCTGAAAACCGGCGTTCCGATTTCGCAAGTTTATTTTGTGACGGACGGTCTAATCATTCTCGCCGCAGGTTTGACGTTCGGTTGGGAAGCGGCGTTGTACGCGTTGGTGACCCTGTTCATCTGGGGCATTGCGACCGATTATGTGTTGGAAGGGCCCAGCGTGATTCGCACCGCCTTTATTGTGACCGACCAACGGGAAGCGGTGGCGCGCGCGTTGTTGGAGAAATTGCAAATCGGCGTGACCGCGTGGCAAGGCGAAGGCATGTTCACCGAAGAACCGCACAGCGTTTTGTTTTGCACCATCAACCGCGCGTTTGTGGATATGCTGCGTGATACTGTGCGTCAAGCTGACCCGAAAGCGTTTGTGGTCATTACGCATGGGCATCAGGCGACGGGCGGAGTGATTACAAGTAAAAAAGGCAAAAGTTAAAAACGAAAAGTGAAAATGGCGCTTTCATTTCGCTGTGGCGCGGTTGGCGCTTCACGCGCGGTATAAAAAGGGTTTAAAGCGACATTGTTTGTGGAATTCCAAATGTTCGCGCGATTGAAACGCGCGCGGAGCAAGTAAAGATGGCACAATCTCAATCCATTAAACGCAGATGGTCGCTGGTGCGGCAGCAGGCGGCGGATAGTTATTTGATTCTTTTGATTGCGGCTTTCGCGGTCACGGTGATTATGACGCGGCTGTTTTTGCAATTATCGGGCTATCCGCAAATCGGCGGCGGCGGGACGTATCACATCGCGCACATGTTATGGGGCGGGCTGCTGCTCTTTGTCGCGTTGGTGGCTTTGCTGTTGTGGGCGAATCATTGGGTGTTGTGGTTCGCGGCGCTGACCGGCGGCATCGGCGTCGGCTTGTTCATTGACGAAGTGGGCAAATTTATCACCTCGTCCAACGATTATTTTTTTCCGTTGGCGTTCCCCATCATTTACGCGTTTTTGATTGGATGCGTATGGTTGTATCTGCGCGTGCGGCGCGGTCAACCGCGCGATACGCGCACTTTGTTGTATCACGCGCTCGAAGATATGAAACAAGTTTTGGATAACGACCTGGACCCTTTTGAACGTCGCGAGCTGGTGGGCGAATTAAAACTGGTGTTGAACGGCGCTTGCGAGGCAAATCAAAAAAATTTAGCGCAAGCGTTATTGGATTTTGCGCAGGCGGAAAGCACGCTCCTCGCGCGCGAACCGAATCAAGTGGAGCGCGTGTGGAATTGGGTGAAATTTGTGGCGGCGCATTGGCCGTCGCGTCGCACGTTCAAATGGTTGTTGGTCGCGGGTTTTGCGCTGGCGGGCCTCAACGCGTTATTTCAACTCGGCGCGTTATGGAGCTGGTTGGCGGGCGCGCTGGACAGCGCCAAGTTGCCGGATTTCGTGATTGTTAATGGCAAGTCGCAGTACGCGGTGAATAACCCGACGCTCTTGTTGGTGTACCAATTCGCTAATATTGTGACGGGCGTTTTGATGGGGCTTGCCGCCGCGCTCTTGCTCGCGCGCCGCGAATGGCGCGCGCTGCGCATCGGCACGCTCGCGTTGGTCATTTCGCTGACGATTGTGAATCTGCTGACTTTTTATTATTCGCAATTGTACGCTGTCGGCGTCGCGCTCGCGCAGCTCGTATTGTTGGCGGGCGCGCTTTTGTATCGCTGGCGCTTTTTTATCAACAAGTGAGCGCACGCGCCTATCGTCAGCGACGGTGAGTACGAATATACCATTGAAAAAAATAATGTCTTGTGCTATTTAACTATAGAGGTTCAGGTTTGATTTTGGAAAGCCACAAGTTCTTTCGGGTTGCCGAAAACCCAAAGGATCTGACAGTCCAAAACCTTTTCTGAAGGTCTATAGCGAACGCGCGCAACCCAGACCGAATCCCTTCGTAGAGCTGGTTGACTGTGTTCGCGGCGCTTGAGCGGTTAGGCGTTCCGATTTGCCAAAGCAAAGCGCCGCGAGCGCCGCGCGTAAAATCGCGCGCGATGGCGAGGTCGCCATGTAAATAGAGGCCATTATGTTTTTTAAAAAGAAATCGCCGCCTGCGGCAAAACCGGCTGCCGCGCCGCCTGCGGCAGCGAAACCGGCTCAAGTTCAAGCGGCGCCCAAGCCGCCCGCCAAAAAAGGCGGTTTAAAATTACCATTTGGCAAGAAACAAGCCGCAGCTCCGCCGCCCGCTAAACCGGCGAGCGACGCGAAACCTGCGGCCAAAGCGCCCGCCAAAGCCAAAGGCGGCGGCCCGCTCAAATTGCTCCTGCCGTTAATTGTCGTGGCGGCAGTGATTGGCGGAGGATTTTTTGTGTATACGCGTTTTATCGCGCCCGGCGCCAAACCGGCAGATGAAACGCAAACTGTCGCCAAAATTTCAGCGCCAGCTGATGCCGTCGTCGCGCCCGGCGATGTCTCAAAAGCGGACGCGCGCAAGACGCGTCAGGCGGAGGCGGCGAACGCGAACGCCAAGCCCAACGCGAACGCAGAGAATGCCGGCAGCGCGGGCGCCAACTGCGCGACTGCGCCCAAATTTCTCGCCAAGTTAGAACTTGGCAATAACGCGCTCTTTGAAATCTCGGATACGCATCGGCTCGTGCTGCTTTTGCCGTCGCCGGACAGCGATGCCGTTTCTAAATATCAAAATCAATCGTGGAGTCAAGCGGGTTTGGTCGGCGCGTTTGCGACGGACCGTCAAGGCAATGTATATGTCGCGCCGACGCCGCGTCTTGGTCCCGGCGTCAAGACCGCGCGTCCGCAAAATGTTCTGTATAAAGTGGATACCAACACCGGACAGCTGGACGCCTTTGTGACGTTGCCGGATGCCGCCGCGCCGTCGCCAGAAAATCCGTTCGGCATCATGGGCTTGGCGTATGATTGCGATACCAATAGTCTGTACGTTTCCAGCCTCGCGGGTTCGACCGCCGACAAAGAAGCGGGACATATTTATCGCGTGGATTTGAATTTGGGCGCGGTCGCGGGACGAATGGACAATGTGGACGCCTTGGGTTTGGCGGTGGGCAACGCTGCCAACGGCAAAGTCTTGTATTTTGGTTCGGCGCGCGCGCCGCGGCTGCGCGCGGTGAATTTGGATGCGAGCGGAAATTTTCAAGGCGCGGCGCGTGATGCGGGCGCATTGACCGGGGCGGAACGCGCTTTGCGTTTGACCATAACATCGCCGGGCGCAATGACGGCGCAGACGGTTGATTTTAATCCGTCAAATGCCGAGATACCGCAGGGCGCCGAAATTCAGTTGCAATATGAATTTACCGCCGATAGCTGGAGCGCGCTGCCATAACGCTTTGGCGCGACAAGAAATCTTTGAACGTTCCACGAGAGGGAGAGTAAAAACTCTCCCTCTCTTTTTCTCGCGCCGCTTTTCATGTCTTTATTTTCTTTGACGCTCGTGCTTGTTTCCGCCGCGCTGCATACGAGTTGGAATGTGTTGGTGCGCGAACAACGCAATCTCAATATGTTCATGGGCATCAGCGTCGTCTCGCTGTGGCTGGCGCCGCTGCTATATGCGCTGGAATGGTTTGCGCCGCCAGTGTTGAGCGTCGTGCCGTTCCATATTGTGTGGGGCGGAGTTTTTTTGGCGATTTATTATTATGGCATGACGCGCAGCTATCGCGGCGGCGATTTTACGGTGGCGTATCCGCTCGCGCGCGCGCTGCCGGTGTTGTTTGTCGCGTGCGCCGAAGTGGCAATGGGCAACGCGCCGACGCCGTTGGGTTGGCTCGGCATTGGTCTGATTGCCAGCGGCTCGATTTTGCTGCCTTTGCAATCGCTGCGCGAATGGAAGCTCGCGCGGTATTGGAATCAAACGACGTTGTGGATATTGATGGCGGCGTTTGGGATCGCGACGTACACCCTCATTGACCAGAACGCGCTGCGGCAGCTGCCGAACGGTTTGAGCTTTGCCATGCGCTATGGCGCGCTCGAGTCGGTGGTGGCGGCGATTTTTTATTGGTTGACGCTGCGCGTCACGCGCGAGGATTTGGGTTTGCCCGCGCGGTTGGCGGATTGGAAATTGCCGGTGTTGGCGACGGCGTTTATGTTTGGCAGTTACTCGCTGATTTTGTGGGCGTTTCAATCGGATGATCGCGCGAGTTATGTGATTGGCTTGCGCCAAATCAGCATTGTGTTGGGCGTTGTCGTGGGCGCGTATCTATTTCACGAACGCGGCGCGCGCTTGCGGATTCCGGCGGCGGTAGTGATTACGGCGGGCGTGATTTTATTGTCGCTCGCTTGAGACGCGCGAACGCCGCGTCAAGTTCCGATATATTTCGCGTACAAGCCGCGCGCGACGCGCGCGTCAGCGGTGCCTTGAATCAGCGCGCGCGCGTCGGGGAAAATGGTGATGCTAAAATCGTCGAGCGTGAATTGCGCGAGATATTCGTTGTGCGTGACCTGTCCGAGC
Organism: Anaerolineae bacterium; assembly: GCA_021463195.1. Classification (GTDB taxonomy): domain Bacteria; phylum Chloroflexota; class Anaerolineae; order UBA4142; family SHND01; genus SHND01. Next base: position 22,317 of record JAJTXZ010000053.1, on the reverse strand, counting down.
GGCGCGAGGCGCGCGGCGAGCTGCGCTAAATCAAGCGCATGTTTGCGCGCGGGGCGAATTTGAATCGCGTTGCGCCCGCACAAGAACGCGGTGTCGGCGCGCGCGTTTTCCAAAAATTCAAAATGATGTTGCGCGCAGCAGGGACAGTCTGCCCGTCGCGCAATGTCCACCGTGTCAAAGGTGTTTTCCCACAAGTCTATGTTGATGAGACCGCGATTGCGTTCGCCGGAACCGACAAGCAGTTTTAGCGCTTCGGCCGCGGCGAGCGAACCAATGACATTCACAATCGGCGCGATGACGCCGGCGGTGTCGCAGGTGGGCAAAGTCCCGGGCGGCGGCGCGTGACGAAAGACGCAGCGAAAACAGGCGGACGCGTGCGGCAGGATCGTCATGGTCGCGCCATAACTCGAAACCGCGCCGCTGTAAATCCACGCTCTATTCTGTTCGACGCACGCGTCGTTCACGAGATAGCGCGTTTCAAAATTATCGGTGCCGTCCAAAACCAAATCCACGTCCGCAATCAAGTCTCGGATATTTTCCGCGTCAACATCGGTTACACAAGGCAAAATTTGGAGCGTGGAATTGAGCCGCGTCAATTTGCGCGCGGCGGCAATCGCTTTGGGCAGGCGCGCCGCGACATCGTCTTCGTCGTACAAGACTTGGCGCTGCAAATTGCTCAATTCCACAAAATCGCGGTCGGCGAGTTTAAGCGAACCGACGCCGGCGCGCGCGAGCGTGGACGCGATGATTGAACCGGTCGCGCCGACGCCGACGATGAGGATGCGCGCGGCGCGCAATTTTTCTTGGCCCTCTTTGCCGATGCCGCTGAAAATGATTTGGCGCAGATAACGCGCGCGTTCGTTTGGATTCATGATAGAAAATTATACACTCGAATCAGCCGCGCTAACAGGATCATAGGGTGTGCGTCGCGATTTTGGGAATCACCTCAAGCGCTCAAAGCGCGGCAACAAGGACAAGACTGTCTCCGCAGACTATATTTTTAACCTGCGGCGGCAGGTTTCGCGTTTTTGTTGCGAGCGAATTCGATTCGCCCAGAAATATGACGCGCGCCCGGGTCACAAACGCGCAAGTTTTGACGAAACGGGTAACGTCATATAATTGATGGCGTTTAGTTTCCGCGCGTGAAATTTACGTCTTTTTTAGATTGGACTTGCGTAAGGTCGCGCAAGATTTGTTTTCCGCAAAAGGTTTGCAAGCTTGGCGACTGTTGTGCGAGTCAGGTTCGCTCTGGCGCGCCTCAACGTGACAAATTTCAAATTTGTCATACCAATCGTCTATTTTCATTGGCTTGGAGCGAGCTAACGGCTCGTGGATAACTCGCCTGAGCCGCATATTCCATTTCGCACTTGAAAGGTTAACCGGATGACTGTCCTATTCTCCTCTCTCCTCGCGCGGCGATGTCTCGCCGCGTTGGTTTGTTTGGCGTGTATTTTTGGTTTTACGCGCGCGCTGCCGGCGCAGGCGGCTGGCACAATCAGTCTCACCACCCTCGGTTCGGCTTATACGCAGGACTTTGACACGCTCGCAACGAGCGGGACATCTTCTACAGTTCCCAACGGCTGGGATTTTGTCGAATCCGGCACAAATGCGAACACTACCTATGCCGCCGGCGATGGGAGTTCCACCAGTGGCAATACGTATAGTTTTGGAACCGGCGCTAACGCCGAGCGCGCGTTCGGCGGCTTGCGGAGCGGCAGTTTGGTTCCGACGATTGGCGCGAGCTTTACCAACAATACCGGCAGCGTGATTACTTTGCTGACAATTTCCTACGCGGGCGAACAATGGCGCGCGGGTGTTGCGAATCGCAACGCGGCAGATCGCTTGGATTTTCAACTGAGCACGGATGCTACCAGTCTTGATACCGGCACATGGACCGATTACAATAGTCTCGATTTCAATAGTCCCAATATCGATACCACCGCTGGCGCTTTGGATGGCAATGGCGCCGGGAACAATGCCGCGGTAAGCGACACAATTTCCGCATTGAACATTGCGAACGGCGCGACCTTTTGGATTCGATGGACTGACTACAACATAGCAAATGCCGACGATGGCTTGTCAGTAGATGATTTTTCGCTGACGCCCAACGGCACGCCGGGCGATTCCGCGCCAACAGTTTCCAGCACCGTTCCCGCAAACGGCGCGTCGGGCGTCGCAGTCACGAGCAACCTCACCGTGACGTTTAGCGAAGCCGTCAATGTGTCGGGCAACTGGTTTGGCCTCACTTGTTCCTCCAGCGGCGCTCATACCGCCACCGTTTCGGGAGGACCCATTACATTCACTCTCGACCCGGATACCGATTTCAATGTCGGCGAAAACTGCACCCTCACCATTTATGCCGCGAACGTAACCGACCAGGATGGCGATGACCCGCCGAACAATATGGCGTCCGACGTAACCGTTAACTTTGATACAAACGATCTCTGCGGCGGCGCGTTCACGCCGATTTATAGCATTCAAGGCAGCGGACTCGACGCAGCAATCACTGGCGCGGTCACGACAAAGGGCGTCGTCGTCGGCGATTATGAAGGCCCGAGTCCGGCGTTGCGCGGATTTTATATTCAAGACGCGACCGGCGATGGGAACGCGACCACTTCGGATGGCATTTTTGTCTTTAACGGAGACAACGATAGTGTGAGTTTGGGCGATCTCGTTCGCGTTGCCGGCAATGCCGCTGATTTTCAAGATCAGACCCAGGTTAGCGCATCTACAGTTACAAACTGCGGTACGGGCGCCATTACGCCGACAGACGTGACGCTGCCTTTTACGAACGGAGATTATCCCGAGCGTTATGAAGGAATGTTGGTGCGCTTGACGCAAGCGCTATATGTCACCGAAATCTATCAACTCGGACGTTTTGGCCAAGTGACGCTTTCCTCTAGCGCGCGTCTCCAGCAGCCCACGAACGTGGTCGCGCCCGGCGTGTCCGCGCAGACGCTGCAAGCGCAGAATGATTTGAATAAAATTGTCGTGGACGATGCGACCAATGGACAGAATCCCGATCCGATAGTGTTTGGGCGCGGCGGCAATCCACTTTCCGCCAGCAACACGCTGCGCGGCGGCGATACCATTGCAAATCTCGTCGGCGTCATGACGTATACGTGGGGCGGTAATGCGGCTAGTCCGAACGCGTACCGCGTGCGTCCCATCAACGCGCTGGGTGGCGGCGCGCCCAACTTTGTCGCGTCGAACGCGCGTCCGAACGCGCCGTCGGGCGTTGGCGGAACGCTCAAAGTGGTGGGCATGAACTTGTTGAATTATTTCAACACGTTTGGCAACGGCAACTGCACTCTGGGCGTTGGCGGCGGCGCAACGGATTGTCGCGGCGCGGACAATGCAACCGAATTCGCGCGTCAGACCGACAAGACGATTCCGGCGATTGTGGCAATGAGCCCGGACGTTCTCGCGGTCAATGAAATCGAGAACGACGGCTATGGCGCCAGCAGCGCGATTCAAGATTTGGTCACGCGTTTGAACAGCGCGACCGCGCCCGGCACGTACGCGTTTATTGATGCGGATACGCGCATCGGCGCAGCGAACGCGCTCGGCACGGATGCTATCAAAGTCGGCATTCTGTACAAGCCCGCGAGCGTTACGCCGCTCGGCACGGCAGCTCTAAGCACGGTGGCGTTCGTGAATGGCGGCGATAGCGCCCCGCGCAATCGCGTTTCGCTCGCGCAAGCGTTCCAGACGACGACCAACACGCGCTTTGTCCTGGATGTGAATCATTTCAAGAGCAAGGGCAGCGCGTGTAACGCGCCCGATGCCGGCGACGGACAGGGCAATTGCGCCGTCGTGCGCGCCAACGCGGCAACCGCGCTGGTGAATTGGCTCGCCACCGACCCGACTGATGCCGACGATGCGGATGTTCTCATCATGGGCGATTTGAATTCGTACGCGCAAGAGGACACGCTGACGAATCTACAGAACGGCGGATTTACGAATCTGGTCAGTTCTTATATCGGCGCGAACGCGTATTCGTACGTATTTGATGGACAGTGGGGTTATTTGGATTACGCGCTCGGTTCACACACAATTCTGCCCCAAGTCACCGGCGTGGAAGAATATCACATCAATGCGGACGAACCGGTGGTTCTGGACTATAACACCGATTTCAAGAGTCCGGGACAACTCGTCAGTTTGTTTGCGGCGGACCAATATCGCGTTTCCGATCACGATCCGGTCATCGTGGGACTGGATTTGAACGTTCCGACGGCGGTCACGGTCACGCGCTTTACGGCGAAACCGAGACCGGCGGGCGTGCGCGTGCAGTGGACGACCGGCAGCGAGTTGGATGTGCTGGGCTTTCGCGTGTGGCGCAAAGCGCCCGGCGCGAGCGAGTTTGTCGCGCTCAATGCAGACCTGATTCCCGCGCAGCATCCCGCCGACATGCAAGGCGCCAAGTACAAGTTTATAGATCGCACGGCGCCGAGCGGCAAGAATCGCTACAAACTGGAAATCGTGCGGACGCAGGATGCTTCGACATTTGAAGGACCAATCCAAGTCAGCGTGCCGAACGCTTGCGCGACAATCCCCGCGCAGGTTTCGGCGCTAACGCCAACGGACGGCGCAGCGCTTCAAGCATCAAACGCGCTTCTCAAGTGGCAGGCGCAGGATTGCGCCAAGCGTTATCATGTCGTCGTGCGCTCGAATACGGCGCAAGGCCCGATCATCGCCGAGCGCGCCAAGCTCGTCAAGCCGAGACTGCAACTCAAAAACCTCTCCAGCGGAGTTTACGTTTGGCAGGTGCGCGCGTGCAATGCCAGCGGCTGCGGCGAGTGGAGCGCGTGGCAAAGATTTGAGATTCGCAAGTAAGGGTTGGATTGCGAGACCCTTCGGGTTTCCAAAAACCTGAAGGGTCTTGCCTGGTTTTCCAGATTGTCTTGTCAATTTCAGGTTGACCGAGGATTAGCTCCGTTGTCTCGAAAGAGACAACGGGCTTTTTTTTGATAAATCCGGCTGCTGCCGCGCGCGCTTTGGAGCGAATTCCTTTCGATGAAAGGGATAAAACCTTTCGGGTTTCCGAAACCCGAAAGGTTTGTCCGAGGCGGGTGAGCGCCAAAAAAAACTGATGATTGCCCGGCTTTCCAGACCCCAAGGTTTTCGAAAACTCTTGGGGTCTGGAAATTCAGGTAATCACCATCAAAAAAAACTATTGACTTGGCATCGTTTTTGTGATATAGTCTTAGCGCTCTTATAAATAGAGCGCTAGGGACTTGACGTATTTTTATTTAGTTAATTTATAGATGTTTTCAAGCAGGCGGGCTGTCTGGCGCGCTTGTTTTGTTGTTTGTGGAATCCGCTCTTGCCATGAAAATGACCGAACGCCGCCAAATGCTTTTGGCGCTCGCAATCAAAGAATATGTGAAAAAAGCGCAGCCCGTCGGCTCGGAAACGCTGGCGCGGCTTGATTTGGGCATCAGTCCGGCGACGATTCGCAATGAACTCGCCGCGCTTGAAGCGGAAGGATTTTTGACGCATCCGCATACGTCCGCCGGGCGTGTGCCGACCGAAAAAGGGTATCGCTATTTTGTCGAAACGTTGATGGATCATCTGGAATTGAGCGCCGCGGAACAGCAAATGATTCGGCATCAATTTCATCAGGTCACGCTCGATGTGGAGCAATGGATGCGGCTTTCGGCGGCGGTGTTGGCGCATACGTCGAGCATGGCGGCGCTGGTGACCGCGCCCTCCGCGCAGCAGACGCGTTTTAAACATGTGGAATTGATTGCCATCAGCGAGGCGGTGGCGATGATGGTGCTGATTTTGCAAGCCGGCACGGTCAAACAGCAGATGTTGTACACGACCGATTTGGTGGACCAAGAGGAATTGCGCCGCGTGACGAATCAACTGAACGAACGCTTGCTTGGGCGCACAGCGGCGGAAATCAAAAACTTGACGCGCAATTTCAGCGGTTTTGTTTTGACGGTCGCGCAGCGCGTGCAGCAAATTATCGAACAGATGGACCATCGCACATCGCGCGAAATTTATCGCGATGGTTTGCTCGATATTTTGCGTCAGCCAGAATTTATCGGCGTGGACAAGATGCAGCAGCTCTTGGAAGTATTGGAACAGCGGACGATGTTGGAGGGATTGCTGCAATCGCTCGCGCCCGCGCACGGCGTGCAGGTGGTGATTGGCAGCGAAGGCGGTCGCGAAGAATTGAACGATTATTCGTTAGTGATGGCGCGGTACGGCATTCAAGGCGAAGCCAGCGGCGTCGTCGGCGTCATCGGCCCGATGCGGATGCAATATTCGCGCGCGGTGAGCGCGGTGCGGTATGTCTCTGTGATGTTGGATGATTTGATGATGCGTTTTTATTCAGGCAGATAGCGTTTGGGATTTGGATGGTTTTTTTTCGATCGCGCGATTTTTTTTCGTAAGTTTTTTTCAATTCACGTAACTTGATTAGCGGGACATCGTAAAGCACATCGAGAGAGGAGAACGAATGGCGAACGATCAGGGCAATGGCTTGGCGGATAACTTGGAGCAGATGGAAAATAACGCTGCGCTTGAAAAGCAGCTGGCGGAAGAAAAAAACAAGGCGGACGAATATCTGGATAATTGGCGACGCGTCGCAGCCGAATTTCAAAATTTTAAACGACGCGCTGAAAAGGACAAAGCGGATTACGCGCAATACGCGAATCAACGTTTGTTGAAACGCATGTTGGATGTGCTGGACAGTTTGGACGCGGGCATTAAAGCGATTTCGGAACACGACAAACACAAACCTTGGGTCGAAGGCATGCGCGCGGTGGAGCGTCAGCTGCTGCAGATTTTTGAGCAGGAAGGCGTGACGCCGATTGAGCTGGCGGACAAAGCGTTCGACCCGAATTTTCACGAGGCGATGTTTTACGAACCGAGCCCCGGCGCTCAAGACGGACAAATTTTGCAAGAACTTCAGCGCGGATACATGCTGCACGACCGCGTGCTGCGTCCGTCGCGCGTCAAAGTGGCAAAGGGAACCTAAAGTTAAAAGTTCAAAGCTAAAAGTAAAAATGAATTATTTTCAGCTTTGCGCTTTTAGCTTTTAACTGATTCGACAAGGGAGCAATACACACATGGGAAAAATTATCGGCATTGATTTGGGCACGACCAATAGCGCCGTCGCGGTGATGGAAGGCGGCGATGCGACGGTGATTCCGAGCGCGGAAGGCAGTCACCTCATTCCTTCGATTGTCGCGATTTCAAAAAGCGGCGAACGTCTCGTAGGCGATGTGGCGAAACGGCAGGCGGTCACGAATCCCGAAAATACGATCTTTTCGATTAAACGTTTGATGGGGCGCAAATTTGACGACCCCGAAACGGAAAAAACAAAGAAATTGGTGCCGTACAAAATCGTGCGCGCGCCGAACGGCGACGCGTGGGTTGAAATGGGCGGCAAACAATATTCGCCGCCGGAAATTTCGGCGATGATTTTGCAGAAAATCAAAGCGGACGCGGAAGCGTATCTCGGCGACAAAGTGACCGAAGCGGTCATTACCGTGCCGGCGTATTTTAACGATTCGCAGCGGCAGGCGACCAAAGACGCGGGCCGCATCGCGGGATTAGAAGTCAAACGCATCGTGAACGAACCCACCGCGTCGGCGCTCGCGTACGGCATTGACAAAAAACACAGCGAAAAAATCGCGGTCTATGATTTGGGCGGCGGCACGTACGATATCTCGATTTTGGAATTGGGCGATGGCGTGACCGAAGTAAAGTCCACCAACGGCGATACGTTTCTCGGCGGCGACGATTTCGACCAACGCATCATCAACTGGCTGTGCGACGAATTCAAGAAACAAGAGGGCATTGATTTGCGCGCCGACCGACTCGCCTTGCAGCGTTTAAAAGAAGCGGGCGAACGCGCGAAAAAAGAATTGTCGAGCGCGATGGAAACGGAAATCAATCTGCCGTTCATCACCGCCGACCAAGCGGGCCCGAAACATCTCGTCATGAAATTGACGCGCGCGAAACTCGAAGCGTTGACGAGCGACTTGGTTGAAAAGACGATTCCGCCCATGCGCTCCGCATTGAGCGACGCGAAATTGGCGACGAGCGATATTAACGAAGTGGTGATGGTGGGCGGTCAGACTCGCATGCCGCTTGTGCAAAAAACGGTGCAGTCGTTCTTTAACAAAGATTTGGACAAGAGCATCAATCCCGACGAAGTGGTCGCGCTCGGCGCGGCGATTCAAGCCGGCGTGTTGGGCGGCGAAGTCAAGGATGTGCTTTTGCTTGACGTGACGCCGTTGACGCTCGGCATCGAAACGCTCGGCGGCGTGATGACTCCGCTCATCGAACGCAACACGACGATTCCGACAAAGAAATCGCAAGTTTTTTCGACGGCGTCGGATGCGCAATCGCAGGTCGAGGTTCATGTTTTGCAAGGCGAACGCCCGATGGCGGCGGATAATAAAACGCTCGGCAAATTCGTGCTGGACGGCATTCCGCCCGCGCCGCGCGGCGTGCCGCAAATCGAAGTGACGTTCGACATTGACGCGAACGGCATTCTCAATGTGAGCGCGACCGATAAAGCGACGAACCGCGCGCAGCACATTACCATCACGGCCTCTTCCGGTTTGAGCAAAGAAGAGGTCGAAAAGATGGTCAAGCAGGCGGAGCAATACGCGGCGGACGACGTGAAACGCAAAGAAGAAGTCGAAGTGCGTAACAACGCGGACGCGTCGGTGTATCAAGCCGAAAAATTGCTGCACGACATGGGCGACAAAGTGCCAGCCGATGCGCGCATGGAGGTCGAAGCCAAAGCGAATGCGCTCAAAGACGTGATGAAAGGGCGCGAGGTCGAACCGATCAAACGCAAAGTGCAAGAATTGCAAGACGCGTTGATGAAGCTCGGACAATCCGCATACGCGGGCGCGGGGACACCGCCTCCGGGCGCCGAAGGGTTTGGCGGCGACAATGGCGCGAGCGGCGACAATGGCGCAGGCGCCAGTGACAAATCGGAAGATACGGTGGAAGGCGAATATCGCGAAGTGTAAGGCGTTAACCGCTAGCGGCGCGTTGTCGCAAGACAGCGCGCCGTTTTTTTGTTGCGTCTCGTTTTGCGCCTTGTGTTATACTTGCATTTGTCATGGCAATCACCATTCGCGATATGCAGGGCAGCGTCGTCGGTTATCAAGACCGCGACGGCACGGTACGCAACGCCGCCAAGAAAAAAATTGGCGCCATTCACGCGCGCACCGGCGCCGTGCGCGACAATCACAATCAAGAAGTTGGATTTATTGACAGCGACGGCAATGTCGTTGACCGTTACCGCCGTCGCGTTGGCAGAATCGCCAAAGATGGCGCGGTGGAAGATTGGCATGGCATTCGCCTCTATAGCGGCAGCGCCGCGCCGTTGCTGTTGGATTTCGCGCAGACTGAAACCAAGGACACGGACGGACATTTTGATTTTGAGCAAGCCGCGCGCCAAGCCGCCGGTTCGGGCAATACGGAATTTGAACAACGCTTGCGTCCCGCGCAAGCGCCGCGCGAACGCTTGAAAAACGCGGTGATGCAGGAAGGTTTTGTTTCGCCGTCCGTCTTGGGCTGTCTCGGTTTGTTTGGCGCGGTTCTAATTGGCATAGCGATTTTATTTATCGCGCAAAATCCAAATATATTGCGCCCCGCCGCGACGCCGACGCGCAACGCGGCGCTGGCGCCCTCCGCCGCGAATTCCGCTGCCGCCAATTCCGCCAACCCGGCGCCGCAGCAAACCGCGACGCCGCAGCCCATCACCGGCAAGGTGAATGTGGAATTGCTCAACTTGCGCGCGGGCCCCAATACGACGTTCGATAAAGTGGACAGTTTGAAACAAGATACGATTGTGATTATCACCGGGCGCACCGCCGATGATGCTTGGTTCAAAGTGACCGTGCCAATCATCGGCAAGGAAGGTTGGGTCGCGGCGCAATATATTGATATGACCGCCGATTTAAAGTTATTGCCGATCGTGTCCGCGCCCGCGCAATGACGATACAAAATTTGACAGCTGCGCGGATTTATTTATAATCGCCGTCGAAATTCGCGCAATGAATCATGTAAAACCGCCTGCGGTGTTTCCCGCCGCAAATCAACTAGCGCCCAACCTGTCGCCCGCTGCGCGGCAGGCGCGGCGTTTTTCTTTTGCCGAAAAGTGAGAGAGCCAATATTTTATTTGGCTCTCTTTTTTTTTTGCGCGCGCTTTAGCTAAAACCTTTCGGGTTTCCGAAACCCGAAAGGTTTGTCCCTTGAACCCATCAGGAATCTGCCCTAACAGGGTAACGCGAGTTAATCAATCAAAAAGTCAAAAAATCAAAAATCAAAAATCAAAAATCAAAAATCAAAAATGGCAATCCTTACTCTGCCCGGTCTGATTGACCCGCACGTCCATTTGCGCGACCCGGGCGCGACGCATAAAGAAGATTTTTATAGCGGAACGGCTGCCGCACTCGCGGGCGGATTCACCTGCGTGCTGGATATGCCCAATAATACGCCGCCTATCACTGACGCGGCAGCGCTCGCCGCAAAACAACGCGCCGCGTCCGAAAAAGCGGTGTGCGATTACGGCATCCATTTCGGCGCGAGCGCGGACAATACCGAAATCGCCGCGTCGCTCGCGCCGCAGGTGACCGGTTTGAAAATGTATCTCGACCAAACCTTTGGCCCGCTGCGGCTCGACAGTCTCCAGTCTCTCGTCTCCCACATGGCGCAATATCCACGCGATGTTCCCATTCTCTGTCACGCGGAAGGGCGCACGATTCCTGCCGCGATCTTTGTGGCGCAGTTGTTTGATCGTCCCGTCCATATTTGTCATGTGAGCCGCCAGGACGAAATCGAATTGATTCGCGCGGCAAAAGATAAAGGCGTGCGTGTCACTTGCGAAGTCGCGCCGCATCATCTTTTTTTGACAGAGGAGGATTGCGAAAAAATCGGCGCGGGCAAATGTCAAGTGCGCCCGATGCTTGGGACGCGCGCGGATGTGGCGGCGCTGCGCGCGAATTTGAATGTGATTGATTGCTTTGCCACCGACCACGCGCCGCACACGCTTTTTGAAAAAGAATCCGCGCAGCCGCCCGGCTATCCCGGTTTGGAAACGGCGCTCGCGCTGTATTTGGAACTCGCGCGCGAAAATATCCTTACGCTCGACGAGGTGATTGCGCGCTGTTATGAAAATCCGCGCCAAATCTTTAATGTGCCAGTTCAGAACGAAACATGGATTGAGGTGGACGCGGACGCGGAATGGATTGCGCGCGGCGCGAACATGTTCACGCGCGCGCAGTGGACGCCGTTTGAAGGACGCGCGCTGCGCGGCAAAGTGACACGCGTCGTCTTGCGCGGCGAAACGGTTTTTGAAAATGGTCGTGCGTTCGCCCAACCTGGCAGCGGAAAAAATATCCGCCCATTCTAACGCGCGCGGCGCAGCCAAATAACGCGCTGCGTCGCGTCGCGCGGTTTTCGCAAAGGAAAAAAATCAAATGATTCCGACTCTGATAGCGCAAACGAACGGGCGCAACGGACGCGCCGCATATCTGCCGTTCGGCGAAAAACGCGATGGCGCGTTGTTTAATCAATCTATTCTCTCGGTCAAACAATTTTCGCGCGCCGATCTCGAACATATTTTCGCCGTCGCCGGCGAAATGCGAATGATGGTCGAACGCGTCGGCTCGTTTGATCTATTGAACGGTAAAATTCTCGCCGTTCTTTTTTACGAGCCATCCACGCGCACGTCATCGTCGTTCATCGCGGCGATGCAGCGCCTCGGCGGCGGTTTCATTCCGATTAACGAAGTGAAATATTCATCCGTCGCCAAAGGCGAATCGCTGCCCGATACGATTCGGACGCTCGAAGCGTACGCGGATGTCATCGTGCTGCGGCATCCCGAAACGGGCGCGGCGGCGCTGGCGGCGCAATACGCGCGCAAACCCATCATTAACGCGGGCGATGGCGTGGGCGAACATCCGACGCAGGCGCTGCTCGATTTGTTTACGATTTTGGAAGAACGCGGCGGCATTGACGGCGCGACCGTGACGATGCTCGGCGATTTGAAATATGGACGCACCGTCCACTCGCTCGCGCGTTTGCTTTCGCTGCACAACGTCAAACTCAATTATGTTTCACCCGATGTTTTGCGGATGCCGCGCGAGCTGGCGGCGGAATTGGACGCGCGCGGCGTACGCCAATTTCAAACCGAATCGCTGGACGATGTGTTGGACGAGACCGATGTGTTGTACGTGACGCGCATTCAAAAAGAGCGTTTTGCGAATTTGGACGAATATGCGGCGCTAAAAGATTCGTACATCATTACGCCCGCAACGCTGACGCGCGCGCGCGCGGACATGACGTTGATGCACCCGCTGCCGCGCGTCGGCGAAATCAGTCCAACCGTTGACAGCGATCCGCGCGCCGCGTATTTTCGCCAAGTGGAATACGGCATGTACGTGCGGATGGCGCTGCTGGCGATGGTGTTGGGAAAGGCATGAGGAACGAGATTGGAGACTGGAGATTGGGGATCAATGACGTTTTTTGAAAAATTAGGAACGCGTGTTCACGAAATCAATTCGCTCCTCTGCGTCGGACTCGACCCGCGCGCGGAAAACGCGAACGACGCGCGCGAACAATGTTGGCGCGTGATGGACGCGACGCGCGCATACGCCGCCGCGTTCAAAATCAACAGCGCGTTTTTTGAAGTGTTTGGCGGCGAGGGAATGAACGCGCTGCGCGAGGTGATTGCGCGCGCGCCGCAAAACATTCCCGTCATTCTTGACGCGAAACGCGGCGACATTGCCGATACGAGCGCGGCGTACGCGCGCGCGGCGTTCGAGACGTTCGGCGCGACGGCAATCACCGTCAGCCCGTATCTTGGCAGTGATGGCCTCGCGCCCTTTTTTGAAAACGCGGAACGCGGCGCGTTCGTCTTGTGCAAAACCTCCAACGCGGGCGCAGATGAATTTCAAGCTCTGTGGCACGGTGAACGCGCGTTGTATGAAATCGTCGCGGAACGCGCGCAAACGTGGAATGTGAAAAACAATATCGGTCTCGTCGTCGGCGCGACCGATCCGGCGCGCGTGGCGCGTGCGCGAGAAATCGCGCCGAACATGTGGTTTCTCGTCCCCGGCATTGGCGCGCAAGGCGGCGATTTGGAGGCGACGCTGCGCGCGGGTTTGCGCGACGATGGCATGGGGCTGCTCATCAACGCGTCGCGTTCGATTGCCTCAGCGGCGCAGCCGGGCGAGGCGGCGAAAAAATTGCGCGACGCCATAAATGAGATTCGAGATTCGAGATTCGAGATTCAAAAATCAGAAAGCGGAAATCAAAAATCAAAAATTCCAAATGCGGAACAACAACTTGCTAACGACTTGCTCGCCTCGCGCTGCGTCCGGTTTGGCGAGTTTACGTTGAAATCGGGACAGAGCTCGCCCATTTATCTCGATTTGCGACGCTTGGTTTCGTATCCGGCGATTTTGAAACGGGTCGCGCACGCGTATGCGGAAATTCTGGCGCGGTTAGAGTACGACCGCATTGCAGGCATTCCCTACGCCGCGCTGCCGATAGCGACCGCGGTGGCGCTGGAATTGAACCAGCCGCTCATTTATCCGCGCCGCGAAGTAAAGACGTATGGCACGCACGCGACGATTGAGGGCGAATATTATGCGGGCGAAACGGCTGTCGTGTTAGACGATCTCGCGACGACGGGCGAGACGAAAATCGAAACGATTGAAAAATTGACGGACGCGGGTTTGAACGTGCGCGACATTGTGGTGTTGATTGACCGCGGGCAAGGCGCGGGCGAATTGTTGGGGCGCGCGGGCTATCGGATGCACGCGGTGACGACGCTGCCGCGTTTACTGGAAATCTGGCGCGCGGCGCAGGCGATTACGGCGGAGCAATATAATGCGGTTCTCGATTTCCTGAATAGATAAAGGATTCTGGACACAGATTTACGCAGATATCACAGATTTTTCATCTGAATTCTCTGTGAACTCTGTGTCTCAAAGATATGTACGAATCAATTCGTCCACTCCTGTTTCGTCTCGATCCTGAAACGGCGCATCGTTTGACGCTCGGCATGTTGAAATGGGCGGGCGATTTGCCGGGCACGCGCGACTTGCTGCGCGTCATGTTCGACGCCCAAGATGAACGTTTGCGCGTGCGCGCGTTCGGCTTGGATTTTAAAAATCCGATTGGTCTCGCGGCGGGTTATGACAAAGATGCGGTCGCGGTGAACGGACTCGCCGCGTTGGGTTTCGGACACATCGAAGTCGGCACGATAACGCGTTTGCCGCAAAGTGGAAACGAAAAACCGCGCGTGTGGCGCGTGCCCGAAGCAAACGCGTTGATAAATCGCATGGGCTTTCCAAATGATGGCGTCGCGCAGCTGCGTTTTTCAAAACAGGAATTGAAATTTAGCGACGTTCGTTTGGGCATCAATATCGGCAAGGGCAAAAATACGCCGCTCGAAAATGCGGCGGACGATTACGTGGAATTATTGCGCGCGGTTCACGCGCGCGCGGATTACATTGCCATCAACATCAGCAGTCCGAACACGCGCGATTTGCGCGCCTTGCAAACGCGCGAATGGATTGAACCGCTGTTGAAACAAATCGCTGACGCGCGCGACGCGTTGTCGCCGCGCGTGCCGATGCTCGTGAAAATCGCGCCCGATTTGTCTGACGATGAGATTGACGGAATTGTGAAAGCGGCGCGCGATGCGAATTTTGACGGCATCATCGCGACGAATACGACGGTGAGCCGCGCGGGCGCGCCCGCCTACGCGCGACAGTGGGACGGCGGACTGAGCGGCGCGCCGCTGCGCGCGCGTTCCACGCAAGTGATTCGCCACATTGCGGCGCAGACGCGCGGCGAGTTTCCAATTATCGGCGTCGGCGGCATCCAAGATGCCGCGAGCGCGTTGGAAAAATTGCGCGCGGGCGCGACGCTGCTTCAAATTTTCACCGGGCTGATTTATCGCGGACCGCGCTTGATTCGCGAAATCAACGAGGCGCTGCTGCGAGAAAATTCGCCGCGCGCAAACTGGGCATTGAATCCAGCGTAAAAAAAAATCGGCTCTACGCAGAACCGATTTTTTTTACGTTTTATTTTTTATTCTTCCACAATCCACCGCGATTGCTCGCGCATGAAATGCTGCAAGTAATGCGGACCGAACGCGTTGTGTCCGGTCGAGCCGCTGCCTTTCCAGCCGCCAAAGGTGTTGTTTTGGGGCCACGCGCCCGTCGTCGCGCCCGCGCGGCGATTCGAGTACGTTACGCCCGCTTGAATGTTGTCGTAAAAATATTCGACTTCGCGTTTGTCTTGGGAATAAATTCCCGCAGTCAAGCCGAACTGCACCTCGTTCGCCATAACCATTCCTTCTTCGAGCGAATCGAATTCTTGGACTGCGATGAACGGCACGAATAATTCATCTTGAAACAGCCGGTGGTCGGGCGTGAGTGAATCTACAATCGTCGGCTGGACGTAATAGCCGTATTGCAAATCGCCATCGTTGACGCGATTGCCGCCATAGACGATGCGTCCGCCCGACGCGAGCGTGTCGTTCACCGCTTGCTGCCAAGTATCCACCGCGCTCTGATTCATCACGGGACCCATGAACGTCGCGCGTTCCGTGGGAAAACCGACACGGACGCGGTTTGCCGTATAGTCAACCAGACGATCAATGAAATCGCCTTTGACTGATTTGTGAATGTATACGCGCGAAGTGGCGGAGCATTTTTGGCCGCTGAAACCGAACGCGCCGCGCGCGGTTCCTTCGGCGGCGATATCCAAATCCGCGTTTTCGGTAATGATGACGGGATTCTTGCCGCCCATTTCGGCAATGACCGGTTTCGGATAGCGCGTCGCAAAATTTTTGTACAAATGCATTCCGACGTCAAACGAGCCGGTGAACGCGATGCCGTCCACCATTTCGCTCTGGCGAATCGTTTCGCCCACTTGCGAACCGGGGCCCGCGACGAGATTGAACGCGCCGGTCGGAATGCCCGCGTCGCGCAAACATTCCCACAAGAAATACGCGCTGACGGGCGATTCCGACGCAGGTTTCGCGACAACGGCGTTGCCGCCAATGAGCGCGCACGAAGTCATGCCGGTCAACAGCGCAATCGGAAAATTCCACGGCGAAATGACGCCGAATACGCCGTATGGCAAAAGGACGCTGCGCGTGCGCTGTCCTTTGCCCGGCGCTTCCAATTCGTACACGAATCCTTTGGCGCGTTCGATGGCGTCGCAGTTGTAGCGAATAATCTCTGCCGCTTCGTACACTTCGGCGATGCTTTCGCCGCGCGGTTTGCCGACTTCGTACGCCATGATCGCCGCCGCTTTCCAACCGCGCTCGACCATCAAGTCGGCGGCGCGGCGCATGATGGCGATGCGCTCTTTGTACGACGCGCGACCCCATTCATTCGACGCGAGGCGCGCGGCGCGAATCGCTTCGAGCGTATCTTCTTTTGTCCCTTTGGGAAAATAACTGACAACGAGCCGCGTGTCGGCGGGACTGGCGTGCGCTTGCTCGTTGCCGCCGCGCGCGTCCAACGCGACGCCGTTGATGATGTTTTTGTAATGCGCGCCAAGATCTTCGCGGAAATGACCGATGGCAGCGTCATACGTCGTATGATCTTGTTCGGAAAAAGTCAGATTGGAATAGGTAAAACGCGGCGCGGCGGATGTTTTGGCGGCGCTTTTTTTCGTCGGCGCGGCTTTGGATTTTTTTACGGTTTTTGAAACCTTGGCGGGTTTCGCGGATTTTTTGGTGCGAGCAACCATAGGAATTCCTCCATTGGAATACTATACAAATCTTGGTCTATGTTCAAGAATTGTACGGGATTTACGCGGGCTGTCAATAATCGTTTCTGCCGCATCCTAAAGGCGCCCCAAGCGCTTTCCGAATTCAATACCAAATCTTTACCAAATCATTATCATTTATTGAATGTGGTTTGATAAAATAATAACATTCTGTCTCGATCGCGCGGGCTAGCTCATTCTATTGCTCGAATCCAAAGGAGGACTCGTTATGACGCTGCGTAAATTTATCTGGGCGCTGGCATTTATTCTGTGCCTATTTTTGTTATCTTCTATCGCCGCTCCCGTACAAGCCGCCGTCACGGTTACGGTAAAACCTAGCGCGCTAAACGGTTGGCTGTTAACACAAGAAACAGCGACCGCGTCCGGCTCGTTCGTCACTGGACCCGGCGCTCCGCCACTTGGCGCGGGCAGCGTTCAGATGACGCTAGCGAACGCGACTGGCGGCGAGCTGTTAGGTATGCAACTCCCCTCAGGTACGCGTTTCGATCAAATTACCAAGCTTGAATACAGTACTTGGCGCAGCTCTCTTGATTCCGGAAATAATCTCGCCATCGCCTTGCAATTCGATGCCGATTACGACCTGACCGATTCGTCAACTCCATATCAAAGGCGCTTGATCTACGAACCCTACCACACAAACGGGGGAGGCGTATTTCAAAATCAATGGCAGACATGGGATCCGCTTCAAGGCAAATGGTGGATGACTGCGGGCGGTTCGTATCCCGCGTTCGTCGCCAATGCTGCTGTTGCAAACCAGTGTCCGCAGGCAGCGCCTTGTACTTGGGCAGATTTTCTGTCAAAATATCCAGACGCAGGAATTTGGACTAGTTCGGGCTTGGTCGGTTTCAAAGCCGGCTCAAATTGGTCAGGGTTTGACGGCAATATAGATAAATTTACTATCGGCGTTAATAGCAGTGACACAACGTACGATTTTGAACCCGAAACGCAGTGTACGGCAACGTGTTATGTGAATACTGCGACTGGCGATAATTCCTTTGGCGGTGACACGCCGACGAGCGCGAAAAAGACGATTCAAGCTGCCGTCAATCAAGTCTCCAGCGGCGGACAAGTCGTCGTGGCAGCTGGCACCTATAACGAAAATGTCGTCATCAACAAGAATGGCATTACGCTAGAAGGCGCTGTGGCTTTCAACCCCAATGACGTGCCTAATCCGAGCGTTCATACGATTATCAGCAGCGGTTCGCCCGCCGTCATAACCTCGCCGGGCATTCAAATCAACTCTGGGATAACCGGCGTCACCATCAAAAACTTGCGCGTCGAGAACTTTTCCAGCAGCAGCGGCATCTTGGGCGTGGTGGGCAACGACGGGCTGACCATTGACAGCGTGCAGGTGTACGGCAATAACACAAACGGCATGCCCGTCAGCGGCGGAATCTACATGAACGGCCCCGTTTCTAACGTGACCATCAACAAAGCGGACGTGCAAAATAACAAGTCTCGCGGCATCGTAATCTGGAACGGGTTCAAACAAAATATCACCTTTACCAACAACTATATCAAAGGCAACACGTGCTGCGGGATTGAATTGCAGGACGGGACGGCTTCGGGCGTCACGGTTACGGGCAATACCGTCCTCAACAATTTCGACAGCGGCATGGCGTTTACCGGTCTAATGGCTGGCGCCGGGCCAAATTTGATTGCCAACAATACGCTGACAGATAACGGCCGCTTTGGCATCGAGATTAAACTGCCGAACGGCACAGGGCAGACCAGCGGGGATGGCAGCATCGTGGTGGAGAATAACAATGTCTCTATGACCGGCGCCATCGCCGACCAACGCGACATGGCGGGTATTTCCGCGTACCGACGCGGCTGGGTGAGCGGCAATAACAATGTGGATATTCCGCAAGGCGTGGTAATACGCAACAATACTGTATCCGGTTATCAACAATCCAGCAATAGCGATGGCTTTGGTATCGTCGTCGAAGGCACCGGCATGAGTGTGTCTGGCAACACGTTAAACAACAACGACGTCGGAATTCAACAGCAGGCGGGACATCTGCCCTACACTCCCAACACTAACGTTGACGGCGATCAAAGCAATGTGGCGGACCAATACTTTGGACGCGGCAATTCGCCCGTCGGCTGCGCCACAATTGGCAGCAATACCTTTAGCGGCAATACCGTTGATACCCGCAGCGTGGGAACCAGCGGCGGAAGCGTTACCAACGTCAATACCGGACGCTTTTTCTGTTCCATCCAAAGCGCGATTGACGATGCCACCACCCTCAACGGGCATACGCTCAATGTCGGCGCCGGCACGTATGCCGAGTCTGTCAGCGTAACAAAACTGCTCACGCTGGATGGCGCTGGCAGTGGTAGTAATCCAGCTGCGGACACAATTATCAGCGGGAGTGGGTCGGGAACAGGTCTCACGCTTTCCGCAGGGACGGATGCGACCCATCGAGTGACCGTCAAAGATGTGCGCGTGACTAACTTTAGCACAGGCGTGGTCGTGGGTAGTTACAATACTCTCGATAACGTCGCCAGCATGAGTAACATCACTTACGGTATCAATCTCAGCCCTCTCCAGGACCTGGTCGTTACGAATTCCAAGTTCAATAACAACCCTACTGGGCTCAAGATTGCGTCCACCGCGAGCGTTGATAATGTTAATATCTCCTACTCCGAGTTCAACAACAGTAGCAATATAGGGTGGTATTCTGACAAAATCTCAGGATCTCCCTCAAACATTACGAATCTGAATGTTTCCTATACCACCTTCAACGACAACGTCAACAAGGGTTTCTACACTGAGAAATTGTCTAGCGCTATATTCGACCACATTACAATCAACAACAGCGGAACGGGCGGGGCGCTCAATCACCGGGCTGGAATGGACATCAACCTCAAATACGGCAACTATTCCAACATCCAAATCCTGAACTCGACCATCACCAACAACGGAACCGGGGACAATAATGGCGGAGGCATCCTGATCAAGGCGCGCAGCACAGGTAGCTATGCGGGCAATCCTGCCACGCTAGATGATGTGACCCTAACGAGTCTGGTTGTCACCGGCAATGGCGGCGGCACATACGCAGCCGGGATCCGCGTTGGCGAATCGAACAATAGCTTTACCGGTATGGATGCCGGTCCGACCAACGTTACGATCTCCTATTCCAGAATCAGCGGAAACTCGGTTGATGGCGTGCGTAATGCTACCTTGACGACCACCGTTATGGCCGAAAACAACTGGTGGGGCTGCAATTACGGTCCCGGCAATACAGGCACAGGGTGCCCCGTCGCCGCAAACAGCGCGACGGGGAGTGTGGACACAACACCCTACTTGGTTCTCAAAAATGCGATTGCTCCGCCAAATATTCTGGTCTATCAATCGTCAAACCATTCGGCAGACTTGCGCTTTAATTCAGACAACGCCGACACCTCTGGTTCGGGATACATTCCCAACAACACACCCGCCTCGTGGACCGCTACCCTCGGCAGCATGTCGCCGACAAACAACGGGACGAATAACGGCACGGCATCTTCGACGTTCACTTCGAACGGCACAGTGGGAACGGCGAACCTGAGTTTGACTGTGGACGGACAAACCTTGAGTGGCGATGTCGCAGTGACAGCTCCCACTGCCACACTCATCTCGAGTTTGAAAGGCAGGCAGGATGGCGCGCAGGTGAAACTGGTTTGGAAAACCGCGTCCGAATTGAATCTCACCGGTATTAACGTTTGGCGCGCGCGCGGCAAAGGCGAATTCGTCAAACTCAATGCCGAACCGATTGCGCCACTGAATCCCGGCAATTCCAGCGGCAGCACGTATACTTATTTCGACCCGTTGAACAAAAAAGGAAACTATCACTATAAACTGGAACTGCTCACGACGGGCGAAGCGCAATTCACCGAATCCATCACTGTACGCTTCAAACCCGCTGCCGGCAGTTGCGCGACGGTGACGGACAAAGCCGCCAAACTCTCGCCAAAGAACAAGGCAAAACTCAATGGCAACCGCGTGCAGTTCGATTGGAGCGATGTTGCATGCGCCACGCGCTATGAATTTACATTGCGCGTCAAGACAGTGGACGGCGCGGTCGTTGCGACAGAAACCAATCTGCAAACGAGCGCGTACGATGTCGCCAAGTTAAAACCGGATGTCTATTTCTGGACCGTGCGCGCGTGCAATGACGCGGGCTGCGGACCGGAACGTCAAGCGCAATTCACGCTCCAACGTCGCCGCTAAACAGGCGCACAAAAAAATCGCCGCGCGAAATTTCGCGCGGCGTTTTTTTTAGAGCGAATTCCTGTTTAGTCTAGTGCATCTTTAACGGACTTGTTGTGTGTCAAGACCTTTGGGGTTTGCGACGCGGGTGCGCCAAACCAAGCAAATTGCCCAGAAACCCCAAAGGTCTTTCGACCAAGTACTCTGTTAAAGATGCACTAGGATACAAGACCCTTTGGATTTCCGAAAATCCAAAGGGTCTGCCCTCTAAATCAAATCGGAAACTGGTCTAGAATCGTTCGGTCAACGCGTCACGTAATCGAAATACAAAAAGTAACGCACGTGCGCGTGTCCTGCCAACACATTGCCGCCGACGGTGTAGAGCGCAAAGCCGCCAATCGCGTCGCTCGGCGCGCCCGCGACGGAAATTTTGTAATCGCTCACAAGCCACGTCCACGAACATTCGCACGGGTCGCCCGGCTTTTTCAGGTCGCCGATTTGCGAAGTGTCGCCGCCGACATTTGTGCCGTCGGGGCGAATTACATCAATCGGCGCGCCGCCATTCATAACATAGATGCTCGTGCCGCTGCGATTGCCCGGACGGTCGGGGCAGCCAAAATTTTCTTCGATAAAATCGCAGTACACCGCCTTGACGAGCCGCCAATATTTTTCGCCCGGCTGCACGTTCGCGGGGATGAAATACATGCCGGGGGGCCAGCCGCCGGGGAAACCGGGCTGCCATTCGGGTGGCGGGGGGGGGGGATTTCGGTCGGTATCGGCGTAAGGGTCGCGGTCGGCACGCGCGTGGCGGGGCGACGCGTCGGCGTAATGGTTGGCGTATCGGTGGGCAAAACGATGTATGGATTGTCATTCGGCACGACGACGTATTTGGGCGCTTGGGTGATTGTGGGCGTGGGTGGAATCGGCGTCTCGGTCAAATAGGGCGTTTGCGTTGCGCGCACATCGCTAAAAATCAGATTGGATGTCGCTGTCGCGGTGCGCGTCGGCGCGGGCGTAGGCGATTCGTACAGCGCGACCAACCCTTTGATTTCAGAACCGAGCGCGACGGCGAGGCGCGCGAGCTGCTGCGCGTTTGCATCGCGCTGATTCGCGGTATCGAGCGCGAGCTCTTCTACTTGCGCGGCGATTTGCGGGTCACGCAAGCGCGCCAGCCGGTCTTGGGCGAGCTTTAAATCGCCATCGGCGGCGTACGCCGCGGCGACATTGCTAATGTAATCGGCGCGCGTCTCGGCGGATAATTCTAATTCACCTATGGCGGATATGGGCGCGGGCGCGCTGCCGCTTGCAAGCGCTGCGCCAAG